>JBKJUE010000076.1:0-65534 GCA_046590395.1 Nocardioides sp. | reverse complement strand
GTGAACGACGTGAACTGGTTGACGTACTCCCAGACCCGCTCGTTGGAGGTGTGGAAGAGGTGGGCGCCGTAGACGTGCATCTCGATGCCGGTCTCGGGGTCGGCCTCGCTGTAGGCGTTGCCGCCGAGGTGGTGGCGGCGCTCGAGGACCAGGACCTTGAGGCCCAGGTCGTTGGCGCAGCGCTCGGCGATGGTCAGGCCGAAGAAGCCGGAGCCGACGACGACGAGGTCGGGCGTGACGGACGCGGACTCGGGGACGGGCAAGGGGGGAGCTCCTGACGTGTGGACGCGGCTGAAGTCTAGCGATCAGTGGGCAGGGGTCCGGGCGGCTGGCGCATGCCTCGAGCCGAGCGGATGGCCCGGATCACATTGCTCGCCTCGGCACGGCCGCCCCGCAACGGACTGAGGATGACCACGGCCAGGGCGATCAGCCACGGCTTGAGGCGCACCAGCGCGTTCTCGCCGTACCGGAAGTGGACCACGAAGAGGTTCCGGAACATGTAGAACCCCTTCCACGTGTCGAGGGCGTGCTGCTGGTCGAAGTCGAGCTGTCGCACCAGCACCGCGTCGCGCACCGCCCAGATCCGGAAGCCGGCCCGCCGGGCTCGCACCGCGAAGTCCACGTCGTCGTAGAAGATGAAGTACGACGGGTCGGGCAGGCCGATCGCGTCGATGACGTCGCGGCGGACCAGGAAGCCCTCGAAGGCGACGTTCTCGAGCTCGACCAGCTCCGGCATGGAGCTGCGCTCGCCGTACGTCGACTCCACCATGGCCGTCTTGGGGCGGATCGCCAGCGGGTTGCGCAGGTCGAAGCGCGTGGCGGCCTTCTCGACCAGCCGGCCCCGGGTGTCCTCGCGGACCGCCATGAGCGCGGGCTGGTCGTGGGCGAGCAGGACGGCCAGGCAGTCGACGGCCGGGACCACGTCGTCGTCCATGAGCCAGATCCGGTCGAAGCCCTGGCCGTAGGCCTCCTTCACCCCGAGGTGGAAGCCACCGGCACCGCCGAGGTTGTCGGGAGAGTGGATCCGCTGGAGGCCCGGCAGGCTGCTCTGCTCGAGGATCGTGCGCGTGTGGTCGGTGCTCGCGTTGTCGACGACGATCACCGCGTCGGGCAGGCGGGTCTGCGCCGCGAGGCCCGCGAGCATGCCGACGAGGAGGTCGGCGCGGTTGTAGGTCACCACGACAACGGCGACGCGCTCGCTCACCGGAGGAACCTCTCGTGACCGGTGAAGTCGCCGCGGAGCCCGTCTCGCATCGCCGACAGACTCATCCGCAGCCGGGCCTGGTCGCGTCGCGTGAAGGTGTAGAACCAGACGGTCTTCGCGACGAACGCCAGCGCGTGCGACCACCCGCGGTACTCGCGGAGGTTGAGCAGGTTGTTGCGGGCCATGCAGTAGTGCTTCAGGTCGCTGGGACTGTGGTTGTACGTCGTCCGGCCGAACATCATGGGCGTGCCGAGCTCCCCGACGCTGGGGTGGTGCACCGTCGCGCCGACGACGGTCGCGACCCGGCCGCCAGCGCGCTCGGCGCGCAGCCGGTACTCGTGGTCGTCGCCCCAGATGAAGTACTCCTCGCGCGGGAGACCGATCCGCTCGACCAGGTCGCGGGTGACGAGGACCCCGTTGAACGGGATCACGACGTCCCGGATCACGCCGTCGTCGGCGGCCGCCGCGACGTCGCGCATCCTGTGCACCACGCGGGTGCCGCCCGGGAGCCGGATGGGGAAGACCAGGCGGGCAGGGTCGGCCTCGTCGACGACGACGGGGCCCCAGAAGTCGAAGTCGTGCTCGAGCAAGCGGGTCAGGCAGTCCGGCTCGGGCAGGCCGTCGTCGTCCATGAGCCAGGCGAGGTCGGCCCCGCGCTCCATCGCCAGGCGCAGGCCCTCGTGGAAGCCGCCGGCGCCGCCACGGTTGCGGTCGAGGCGGCGACGCACCAGGTCGTGCTGGTCGTCGAGCCAGTCACCCGTGCCGTCCGTGGAGGTGTTGTCGACGACGATCACCTCGGCCACCTCGGGCACCTCGCGCAGCCGGGCGACGAGCCGCTGCACCAAGGCGAGCCTGTTGAAGGTGACGACGACCGCGACGATGCGTCGCTCCTGGTCGTCGTGGATCACGGCCCACACCCTACGGGTGGGGCCGCAGCGGTCCGCGGTCGGCTACAGCCTGGACATCTTGTGGAACGGGCTGGTGACGCGCACGGTCTTGGTGCGGAAGTCCACCGTCACCGCGCCCGCTTCCATCCCGACCACGCGACCCACTCCGTGGGAGTCGTGGGAGACCAGGTCGTTGAGCTCGTACTGCTCGATGGTCGGCTCGGGCTCAGGCTGGAAAGGGCTACTCGCGAGGTGTCTCCGCACGGCCCTGGGTGATGTCGTCATTACCTTGAGTATGCGCCTCTCGTGGCTGGGCGGCGAACCCGAACCCGGAAAAGGTCAGACTGCGCAGTCCGTGAGGCCGTATTCACCGGCGAGTTCACTGGCTTCCGCCAGTGGGTCGTCGCTGCTGGTGATGAGGCTGGGGTCGGCCTCCACGGCGTCGATGCCCTCCTGCAGCGAGTCGAGGATCGCCTCCACCTCGTCCTCGTCACCCTCGGGTGCTCCGAGGTCCGCCAGGTCGTCGTGCTGGCCCTGGAGGTTCGGCACCAGGGTGTCGGCGGCGAACTGCTCGATCTGCTCCTGGGTGGGCTCGTCGCCCAGCTCCTCGGCGTCGGTCTCCAGCTCGGCGTTGCCGTCGGCGCAGATCTTGTTGGCCTGGGTGGTGAAGTCAGCCTTGCTGAGCGGCTCGGCGTCGCCACCGCCCCCGCCGTCGTCGTCGCCACCGCACCCGGCGGCCACCAGGCTGAGCGAGAGGAGCAGGGCGGGCAGCAGCGCGGTCCGGGTCATGGGGCCACGCTAGTGGGACGAGCCGTCCAGCGGACGTGCTTTCGTCTCACTGGGTTTCGACACGCTCACGGGGCTGCTGCGATCAGCAGGCCGACCCGAGGTCGTCGGACTGGTTGGCGGCGTACCCCTCGTTGAGGCTGCCCAGGGACCCGCCGGTGACCGACTGCGCCTTGCGCGTCTTCTTCGCCGGGGGCGCTTCGCCCTCGGACCGGTCGATGGCACCGGCGACGAGGCTGCGGACCTCCTGGACGTCCGGGGCGGCGGTGACGACGAGCGGGGGCACGAGCGACAGCGTCGAGACCTTCTGCCCGCGCGCCTTCAGTGCCAGGTCGAGGAAGCGGCCGACCTCGCTGGACGGGATGCTCGTGGAGATCATCGCCGAGCTCGCCTTCGCGATCTTCTGGAAGTTGCGGAGGGCGACCTGGGGACTGACCTGCTCCAGCATCGCGCTCATGACGCACTTCTGGCGGGCCATCCGCGAGTAGTCGTCGGACCCCTCGCGGGCCCGGGCGAACCAGAGCGTGTCGTGGCCGTTGAGCTTGCGGACGCCTGGGTCGATGTAGTGGAAGTAGGACTCGTGGGGCAGGCCGACCGGGATCGGCTGCCGGACGTTGAGGGTCACCCCGCCGACCGCGTCGACGAGGTCCCTGAAGCCCTCGAGGTTCACCATCGCCCAGTAGTTGATCTTCAGACCGGTGATGCCCTCGATGGCGCTGATGGTGGCGTCGACGCCGGGGGTGTCGGACTTCGGGAAGAGCTCGGTGTTGTCCTGGGCCCAGGTGCTGACGCCGTTGAGGTAGCAGCCCTCGCAGTTGAACCCGTCGGGGAACTGCTCGCGCATGACTGAGCCCCGGGGGAACGGGAAGTTGGCCATGTTGCGCGGCAGGCCGATCAGGACGGTCTTGCCGGTGTCCTCGTCGATGCTCGCGATGGTCATCGAGTCGGGACGCAGACCCCAGCGTCCCGCGCCGGAGTCGCCGCCCAGCAGCAGCACGTTGTAGCGGCCTGCCGTGGCGCTGGTGGCCTCACCGTCGCCGAACATCGCCTGGATGAAGTCGCGCTGCACCCCGACCAGGTGCGCGCCGAAGAGCAGGGTCCCTGCGACCGTCAGGCTCAGCAGCCCGTTGACGCCGACGACCGCGCGGCGGTGCTGCTGGCTGAGGGTCAGAGGCTGGCCGATCCGCCAGGCGTCCATGAACAGCACGGCCCAGCCGATCGCGAGCAGCATCAGAACCGCGCGCAGCAGGCCCAGTACCAGGGTGTCGGAGACGAGCCAGAAGACGAACCCGTGCCAGACCGCGCCGGTCACCAGTGACAGCAGCGTGCCGACGACGAGGACCAGCCAGATCCGGAGTGCTGTCCGGCCCACCTGGCGGTTGCCGGCGACCAGCTGCGCGGAGCCTGGCAGGACCAGGGTCATCACCATCAGCGCGAGCGCGCGACGGAAACGGACTCGAGCGGCCCGGTCCGCGGCGTTGCGGATCCGGCTTTCGAGCAACCCGGGGGAAGGTGCGGGCGGCCCAAATGACATGGCCGGGCCTCTCTGCTGGGGAAGTGAGAGTGGGTACGGGTAAGTATCACCAGTCACACGTGTCACATCCCGGTACGACGCGCCGGGCGCGACCGATCAGGTGGCGGGTCGGCTCCACACCGGGGCGACGCCGCGGTGGTAGCCGCGGCCGAAGACCCGGCCGAACACGAACCGGACCGGCCCGGGTACCTCGGCGTCCAGCCATGCCTGCGCCTCCGGGTCGGCGCCGTCCTGCAGCCAGGCGAAGAACCAGCCCGCCGTGACGGGCGGCTGGCGGCGCAGCCGACGCAGGGCGGCCTGGAACTCGGGCGTCTGCTCGTGCCGGACGAGGAACGGCTCCAGCTCCTCCTCCTCGTGCGCCAGGTGCTGGTCGACGACCATGGTCCCCCGGCGGACGACCGCCGCGGCGTCGACGGCGTCGGCCGCCGACGCGCTGGTCACGTAGGACCGCATCGCCTCGTCGATGGCGTCGAGGGCACGGCTCATCTCCTGGTGCTCGGACTCCATCGCCTGGACCAGGGATTCCTCCGCGCCGAGCTGGACCGCCACGGGGAACAGGATCGTGTCCTCCTGCGTGTGGTGGTGCACGAGCTGGTGCCGGAGGTTCGACCACGCCTTGTCCAGGCCCACCGCCCGTGGCCGGTCCCCGTCGTCGACCTCACCCAGAGCGGCCTCGAGCCGACGCAGGTCGCGTCGTACGGCGGCGTGGATCACCTTGTTCATGGAGTCGATCGCCATCCCGCCGAGGCTAGACGCCGGATCCGGGCCGCGCACGGAATCAGGGCAGCTCAGTCCGCTGAGCGACCCTGGTCGATCTCCTGCTTGCGGGACAGCCGGGAGGCGCGGCGGATCTCGGCCTCCCGCGCCCGCCGGACCTCCGCGGGCGTCTCCGGGGCGAGCGCCGGCACCGGTCGCGGTCCGCCGTCCTCGTCGATGGCCACGAACACGAAGTACGCCGAGGCGACGTGCCGGGGCTCGTTGGAGACGTCGTTCCAGGGCTGGGCCTCGACCCGGACCCCGATCTCCATCGAGGAACGGCCGGCCCAGTTGACCTGGGCCGACGTACGGACGATGTCCCCGACGTGCACCGGGTGCAGGAACGCCATCTCGTCCATCGCCGCAGTCACGGCCGGTCCGCCACTGTGCCGCGATGCGACGGCGCCGGCGGTGGAGTCGGCGAGCTTCATGATCTCGCCGCCGTGGACGTTGCCGAGCAGGTTCGCCTCGGCGCTGTGGGTCATCATCGCCAGCGACACGCGGGCGTAGGACGGTGGGTGCGACGCCCCGTCGGCTCTCATGTCGGCAGTCATGTGCGGCACGGTAGCGTCACCCGCATGTCTGATCGTCCCCGGGGAAACGGCGGGCCCCCGGAGGGGACCCCCGAGTACAACTGGCTCTACGGCAAGAAGGGTGCGCCCGGTCCGCCGCCGGACGACGCCACCCGCGCCGTGCCGCAGCAGCCGCGCGGCGACGGCACCCGGGTGATGCCGGCCGTGCCCTCCGGCCAGGCGTCGCAGAGCGGCCGACCCGGCCAGCCCGCGCGCAGCAGCCGTCCGACACCCCCGCCGGCGTCGCCGCCTCCCGGGGCAGCGGCCCGCACCTCACGTGGCTTCCGGTTCCCGCGCTTCCGGTTCCGCTGGCTGCTGGTCCTGCTCGTACTCTGGGTCGTCTTCCTGATCGCCATCCCGTTCTGGGCGTGGAGCAAGGTCGACAAGGTCGACGCGTTCCCCGACGGCGACCGTCCGGACGAGCAGGACGGCACGACGTACCTCATGGTCGGCAGCGACTCCCGCGGCGACCTGACCGCAGAGGAGCGCAAGGAGTTCGGCACCGGCAACGCCTCGGGGCAGCGCACCGACTCGATCATGCTGCTGCACACCGGTGACGGCCCCAACCTGCTGATGTCGATCCCCCGCGACTCGCTGGTCGACGTGCCGGGCCACGGCATCACCAAGATCAACGCGGCGTACGCGTTCGGTGGCGCGAAGCTGCTCACCCGCACGATCGAGAACGCGACCGGCATCCGGATCGACCACTACGTCGAGATCGGCTTCGGCGGCTTCGTCGACCTGGTCGACGCGGTCGGCGGCATCGAGATCTGCCCGAAGAACGACATGAAGGACCCGCTGGCCAAGCTCGACATCAAGAAGGGCTGCCAGGAGGCCGACGGCGTGACCGCACTCGGCTACGCGCGGTCACGGAAGACCTACACCGAGAACGGCGACATCGACCGGGCCCGCGCCCAGCGCGAGGTGGTCTCGGCGATCGGCAAGGAGGCCGCCTCCCCGTGGTCGGTCATCAACCCGGTCCGCTACTACCGCCTCAACATGGCTGCCCCCGAGGCGCTGGCCGTCAGCGAGGGCACCAACCCGATCTCGATGGTGCAGTGGGCGTGGGCGATGACCCGGGTCAACGGCGAGAACGGACTCACCTGCGGCGTCCCCATCGCCGACCTGGCCGTCCGGTGGGACGAGGAGCGCTCGAAGCAGATGTTCAAGGCGATCATCGAGGACGACACCAGCAGCGTCGGCAAGAGCCTCTGCTCGCCCACGGGTCTGCCCAAGTGAGCGACTGGAAGACCCTCGCCTGGTCGGTCGACGACGACGGCATCGCCACCCTCACCCTGGCCCGGCCCGACGCCCTGAACGCGTTCGACCTGACGATGGCCCGCGAGCTGGAGCAGGCGTTCCTCGACGCCGCGGCCGACGACGACGTCCGGGCGATCGTGGTCACCGGGTCCGGGCGGGCGTTCTGCGCCGGCATGGACCTGTCGGCCGAGGGCAACGTCTTCGGCCTCGACGAGTCGATGCGACCCACCCCCGAAGAGCTGCGCGACCACCTGACGGAGGCGCCGTACCACGACGGGGTGCGCGACACCGGTGGCCGCGTGGCCCTGGCCATCCACGCCTGCAACAAGCCCGTGATCGCCGCCATCAACGGCGCCGCGGTCGGGATCGGCGCCACCATGACCCTGGCCATGGACGTGCGGCTGGCGTCGACGAAGGCGAAGATCGGCTTCGTCTTCGGCCGGCTCGGCATCGTCCCCGAGGCGACGTCCACGTGGTTCCTGCCGCGTATCGTCGGCGTCCAGCAGGCACTCGAGTGGATCTACTCCGCCGACGTGCTCACCGCCGACCAGGCGCTCGCCGGGCGGCTCGTGCGCTCCGTCCACGAGCCCGACGACCTGCTCCCGGCGGCGTACGACCTGGCCCGGTCGTGGGTCGTCGGCCGCTCCCCCGTCGCGCTGGCGCTGGCCCGTCAGCTGGTCTACCGCAACAGCGCGGCGGAGCACCCGCTCGAGGCCCACCTCGCCGACTCGCTGGCGATGTACTACACCTCCGTCGGGGACGGGAGGGAAGGCGTGGCGGCGTTCCGCGAGAAGCGGGACCCGGCGTTCACCGGGAAGGCGTCGGACCTGCCCCGGATCTTCCCGACCTGACAGGGCTGGCGGCCATCACTCCTCGCCCCACAGCGAGCCTCCGACCTCACGGGCGTGTCCGACGAACGTCGCGACCACGGCGTCGCCGACGGTGACGGTGACGTCGTACACCCCGCCGCGTCCGTCCCGGCTGCGTTCGACCGCGCTGGCGACGAGGGTGTCGCCGCGCCGGGTCGGCGCTCGGAACCGGACGTCGGCACCGGCCGCCACGGTGCGCCGGTTGTAGGAGTTGCAGGCGAAGGCGAACGCCGAGTCGGCAAGGGCGAAGGTCAGGCCACCGTGGCCGATGTCGTGGCCGTTCACCATGTCCTCGCGCACGATCATCCGGAGCGTGGCGCGGCCCGGTCCGACCTCGTCGATGGTCATGCCCAGGGCCTGGCTGGCCCGGTCGCCGGCCCACATGGAGTCGGCGCTGGCACGGGCGATCTCGTCGGGAGTCACCCGGTCAGGCTAGTCCGGCCGGCCGGCGAGCAGCCCTCAGGCAGCGTCGCTCTCGAGGGTCTTGCGCATCTTGGTCAGCAACCGGGTGAGCAGCCGCGAGATCTGCATCTGGGTGACGCCGATCTCGGCACCGATCTCCGCCTGGGTGAGCCCTGCGCCGAACCGCAACTCGAGGATCTTGCGCTCGCGGTCGGTGAGGCTCGCGAGCAGCGGCTTGAGGGCCACCCGGGCCTCCACGGTGCCGAACGCTGCCTCGGTCACGCCGAGGCGGTCGGCCGGGCTGGCCTGCCCCTCGCCGTACGGGGCGTCGAGCGAGGCCGGCGAGAAGCAGCCGTTCGCGGCCAGGGCGTCGAGGACCCGGTCAAGGTCGACCTCGAGGTGCTCGGCCAGCTCCGAGGGGCGCGGCGAGCGCCCGAGCCGCTGGAACAGGATGGCCTCCGCCGAGACGAGACGGGGCTGCAGCTCCTGGAGCCAGCGCGGCGGACGAACGGTCCAGCCGAAGTCACGGAAGTAGCGACGGATCTCGCCCCGGATGGTCGGCACGGCGAAGCTCAGGAAGTCGGCGCCGACGGCGGGGTCGAACGAGCGGACGGCCTTGGTCAGCCCGAGGCAGGCGACCTGGTCGAGGTCGTCGGAGTCGATCCCGCGGCTGTGGTAGCGCTGGGCGATCTCGAGGGCGACCTGGATGTTGAGGCGGATCGCCTCGTCGAGGAGGGTGGCTCTGGCCTCCCCTTCGGCCGATGCTGCCTCCTCGAGGAGGCGAGCGGTCTCCTGGCGCCGACGGGCGCGCTTGGAGGTGGCGGGGTCCTCGTCAGTGGTGACGACGGCGGACCCGGTGACGGGACCGGGCTCAGTGGAAGGGTGGGATGTCGCGACGTGCCGCACAGAAACACCTCTCAGAAGTGTTTGGCGTGGCACGGGTTCTCGACCACTTGCTCTGAGCCTGACACGCCGCGACGACCCCCACAACACCCCTAGGGATGAGGCCCCAGGAGTGGGGTTCGCGGCTCTAGGAGCGGCCCACAGCCCGCTCCAGCTGAGCCTTCGTCATCGTGGATCGGCCCTTCACGTTCTTCTTGCGGGCCTCCGAGTAGAGCTGGTCGCGCGTGCGTCCCTGCGCCCCCGAGTGCGACCGCAGACCGCCTCGGCGGGACGACGACAGGTCGTCGGTGGAGGTGCGGCTGACCTCCTCCGCCTCGCCGGCGCGGGCACGTTCCTTGTTCACGGTGCGGGCCGCGATCTCCGCCGCCTCGTCCTCGCTGCGACCGCGGTCGGTGAGACCGTCCTTGATGTGGGCGTACTGACGTTCACGCTTGCTGCTCCATGCCTTCTCGGGCATCGGTTCCCCCTCACGGGCGCGGCGACGGTCTGTCCCTCGCGTACCCAGACAAGCCCTCGCCATGCCTGGGCCCGCCAGGGCACGGGCCATACCGTCGAGCTGCTCGGCGCCGCCGACCTCGCCGACGGGTGGACGACCAGCGAGGACGCCGACGAGCCCAAGCCTGCACCCGACCACCTCGACCAGGCGATCACGCTCGCGCAGCGCGGCTCCGGGTAGCTCTCAGCCCTCGGAGAGGGTGCGCGTCTCGATCAGCCGCTCCGCCACCAGGTGAAGCTTGACGTTGTGGTCCTGGGAGTAGCGCCGGAGCACCGCGAACGCCTGGTCGGCGTCCACGTCGAACCGCTCCATGAGGATGCCCTGCGCCTGCCCGATCAGCCGACGGGCGTCGATGGCCTTCCACAGGTTCGCGGTGTCCCTGGCCGAGGAGAGCGCCACGGCGGCGTGGCGGGCGAAGATGTGGGCGACATCGCGATCCTCCTCGGTGAAGTGGTGCGGACGCGGGTCGAACAGGTTGAGGCTGCCGATGGTCGTCGCGCTGGTGTGCAGGCGGATGCCCAGCATGCTGCGGACGCCGGCCTCGGCGACCGCCTCGGCCCACGTGGGCCACCGCTCGTCCGTCGTCGTGTCGTCGACCAGCACGGTCGAGCGCGGGTCGGACAGGACGTCGATGTCGGGTCCCTCGCCGTGCTCGAGCTGGACCTTGTCGAGCTGGGCCACGATCGGGTTGGTCGCCGCGACGGTCTCGACGCGTTGCTTGGCGTGCACGAAGATCACGCCGGCGTACGCGCAGTCGACCGCCTTGAGGGCGTACTCGAGCACCCGCTCGATGGTCTCCTCGAGAGTGGGCTCGTCGTGCAGGGACACGGCCATCTCGGCCAGTTCCTCGGCGAAGTTCTCAGTCATCCGAAAGGTGGTGCGAGGTCGGGGGGTCGTGTCCATCTACGGCTTCCGGTGGGTAGGCATCACTCCCGCGAGGCGCACTTCCGGACCACCGCCGTGCTGATCTTCACGTTCGCACCCCTCCCATGCAACCAGAGACACGGGTGAGCGTCGACACGACGGCCTGGTGCTGCCCGGCGGCGTGGCCAACCCGGACGCGCTCCGGATGGACGGGACGCCGTGGCGTCCGTGGCAAGCGACTGACGTCCTGGCCGAGCCTGCAGACCGACCTGCGCAACGCGGGCGCCGAGTGGGTCGACGAAGAGGTCGTCGTCGACGGCAACCTCGTGACCAGCCGCAACCCCGACAACCTGCCGGCCTTCACCGAGAAGCTGGTGGAGCTGATCGGCGGCTGACCGCCGGGTCGATCACGCTTCGACGCCGCGAAACCGGCGGAAGCTGTAGACGATCAGGGCGAGGGCGATGATGCCCGACCCGATCTGGGTGGCGCCCGTCGCGAGGCCGCCGACCAGCCACCAGCTGTCGGCGACCGGCCACCAGCCGGGTGCCGGCGGGTTCCAGATCCAGAGGACTCCGCACGCGAGCAGGACCAGCGCGCCGGAGACCGAGATCACCACCCGGGGCCAGGTCTCGACGCCATCGGCGGCGGCCCGGAGGGCACGCTGCTTGATCGGCTCGAGGCGTCGCTCGGCCCACTCGTACTGCTGGGAGAGCAGCGCGACCCCGGCGAAGATCGCCAGCAGGCCGGGGCCCGGGAGGACCAGGGCGGCGATGCCCACGACCACCAGGATCCAGCCCAACGTCTCGAGCACCAGGCGCTTCAGCGCGGCCCCACCGAGCTTCCTCATCGAGAGAACTCTCTCAGGCCCGCCAAATGCCGGGGCGAGAACACGCGAGGTCGGCTACTCCTTGCGACGCTCCGGCTCGTAGTCGTCCGGCTCGCTCTCGATCAGGTAGTTGGGGTCGCTGTGGATCCCCTCGACCATCCGGTCGAGCCAGGCCTCGTCGGAGGTCTCGATCTCGCGCTCGGCGAGCTGCTGGACCAGGTAGGCCTTGAGGTCGTCGGTCTCACCCGCGGTGAGGGCGACGGAGGTCGAGTCGACCGCGGCCTGGAGGTCGGCATCGTGCGTGGACATCGTGTCTCCTTGCTCAGAGCTCGGACTGGCAACGGGCTACCTACGGTGGTACCCACATCCGCCGAGAGGATTCTCGGACCGTGACGCAGGCGACCTCTGACTTCACCGACTCACGCCACCGGCAAGGATGCGCATTCACGCATATACTGTGGCTCGCTGGTCGCCTGGTGGCCAACGAGTCGGTGGCAACGACTGCGGTGGGATGCGGAAGTTCTGGAGGCCCCTGACCATGACCGAAGCCGGACGCGGAGTCGTCCGCGCCCTGCCGTTCCTGCGCTGGTGGTCCCGGGTGGACAGGACCAGCGCACGGTACGACCTCACCGCCGGGTTGACGGGTGCGTTGATCGTGCTGCCCCAGGGCGTGGCCTTCGCGACCATTGCCGGGCTTCCCCCCGAGTACGGCCTCTACGCGGCCATGGTGCCTGCGGTGCTGGCGGCGCTCTTCGGCTCCAGTTGGCACCTCGTCACGGGTCCCACCACAGCGATCTCGATCGCCGTCTTCGCATCCGTCGCTCCGCTGGCGGAGCCGGGCTCGGCCGAATACATCAAGCTCGTCCTCACGCTGACGTTCCTCACCGGCTTGTTCCAGCTCGGCATGGGGCTGGCCCGGCTGGGAGCGCTGGTCAACTTCATCTCCCACACGGTGGTCATCGGCTTTACCGCCGGTGCCGCCGTCCTCATCGCCAGCAGCCAGTTCGCCAGCTTCCTCGGCCTGGATCTCGAGCGCGGCCTGCGCTTCCACGAGACGGTCCAGCAGGCGGCCACGCGGCTCGGCGAGGCCAATCCGTACGTCGTGACGGTCGGCCTGGCCACCCTGGGATCGGGCGTGGCGATGCGTCGGCTCCTGCCCCGCTTGCACATGATCGTGGCCTTGGTGGTCGGCAGTCTCACAGCCTTGCTCCTGGACCGGCTCGCGGGAGGTCCGACCGTCACCGACATCGACACCGTGGGTGCGCTGTCGGCCGGACTGCCACCGATCACCCTGCCGAACTTCTCCCCGGACGCGCTGGGCCAGCTCGTTTTCCCGGCACTGGTCGTCACCATGCTGGGGCTCACCGAGGCGGTGTCGATCTCGCGCGCCATCGCGGTCAAGTCCGAACAGCGCATCGACGGCAACCAGGAGTTCATCGGCCAGGGTCTGGGAAACCTCGTCGGCAGCTTCTTTTCCAGCTACGCCTCCAGCGGATCCTTCAACCGCAGCGGCGTCAACCACGCCGCGGGGGCACGCACCCCGCTCGCGGCGGTGTTCGCCTCGCTGTTCCTTGTCTTCATCCTGGCCGTGGTCTCACCGCTGGCGGCGTACCTGCCGACCGCCGCCATGGCTGGCTTGCTATTCCTGGTGGCGTACGGACTCATCGACTTCCAGCACATCAGGTCGATCCTGCACACGAGCAAGCAGGAAGCGGTCGTTTTGGTGGGGACCTTCGCCGGCACTCTCATCGACCTCGAGAAGGGCATCTTCCTGGGGATCATCCTCTCGCTGATGCTGTACCTGTCGCGGACGTCCCGGCCCGAGATGGTGCCCGTCGTCCCGGATCCCGACCCTGAGAGCTACTACTTCGTGCCGGCCGAAGGCCGCGCCGAGTGCCCGCAGTACAAGATGATGCGCATCCACGGCTCACTCTTCTTCGGAGCGGTCGACCACGTCGAGAGCGAGCTGCACCGGATCGATGAGGAAGCTCCTGAGCAGCGACACGTGCTGTTGGCGGCTCGAGGCATGAACTTCGTCGACCTCGCCGGTGCCGAGCTGCTCGCCGGGGAGGCCCAGCGACGCCGCAGGGCAGGGGGTGGCCTGTACTTCTACCGGGTCCAGCCGGAGGTCCAGCGCTTCCTCGAGGACGGCCCGTACCTCCAGGTGATCGGCGCGGAGAACATCTTCCCCACCAAGGCTCACCCGGTGGACCACGTCTACCCGCAGCTGGACTCCGAGATCTGCCGCACCTGCACCGTCAGGATCTTTCCGCAGTGTCACGTGGCACTGCCCAACGGCGAGCCGGTGGATGCTTCAACCGAGGGACGGGACTACCCGTCCCCAGCCGACCCGGGAGCCGGCCCGCCGACCACCCGGTAGACGTCGGAGAGCGAGAAGTCGGCGCTGACCGCGAACCGGTCGCCCCGGACCAGGGTGTGTCGCCACTCCACCGGGCGGCCGCCGTCGAAACCGAGCCGTTCGATCGCGAGCGCCGCGACGTCGGACGTCATGTCCAGCATGACCAGCTCGGGCGCGGTCGGCACCACAGCGCGCAGCCGCTCGCTCCCGCCCGTCAGGGTGACGCCGCAACGGGTCCGGAGCTGCTCGTACAGCGCAGTCTCGGTGAAGTCGACCTCGAGCAGTGGGGCGGCCAGGTGGGCCGGCAACCACACCCGATCGATCGCCAGGGGCCGGTCGCTCGCCAGGCGCAGTCGCTCCAGGAAGAAGAGGGGAGTCGACTCCTCGAGCGACAGTTTCGCGGCTACCACGCCGTCGGCCCGGAGGTCGCAGCTGCGCACGATGCTGCGCTGGGTCTGGCCCGCCGCCTCCACGGCGGAGAACAGACTGTAGAGCGTGCCCATCGCCTGGTCGATCTCCGCGGGGCCGGTCAGCCGTGACGTGCGCCCTCGCTCCCCCGAGACCATCCCCGCCTGGCGAAGCCCCCGCAGCGCCTCGCGGACGGTGTGCCGGCTCACGGCGTACTCGTCGACGAGGGCGAGCTCCCCCGGGAACCCGTCGGTGAACTCACCGTCCCTGACCCGACGGACCAGGTCAGCGCGTACCTGCTCCCACAGCGGCGCGGGCAGTGCCCGGCTCACGGACCTCGCCCCCCGGTCGGCCCCCCGCGGGTGGGGCCCGCTCATCTGCCGCACCACCGCGCCCTCATGACAGGGGCGTGCCTGTGAGCTTCAGGACGTCGATGAGGTACCGGGCCGCGGCTCCGCCTTCGGCCAGCGCCGTCTGGACGGCTCCGGGGACGTCGAGCTCGGTGACCAGCAGACGCAGGACGCCTTCAGCGGAATCCGGTCCGCCGACCGCTCGGCCCGCGGCACCGTGCAGCTCGTCGAGCACGGTCGCGGCCCGCTCGAACTCGACGTCCGCACACTCCCACGGGTCGCCCCACGGACGATGGAGCAGGGCCAGGCGCACGGCCGGGGCGCTGTGGCGCTGCAGCAGATCTCCGATCAGGACGAGGTTCCCCGTCGACTTCGCCATCTTCTGCCCCGCCAGTCGCACCTCCCCGACGTGGACCACGGCCCGGGCGAAGGGAGTGACACCGCTGGCGGCCTCCACCATGGCCGACTGGTACGCATGGTGCGGGAACGCGAGATCCGCCCCGCCGACGAGCACGTCGACGGAGTTTCCGAGACAGGCCATGGCCATCGCGGCGCACTCTGCGTGCCACCCCGGCCGGCCCCACCCCCACGGGCTCGGCCAGGCCGGGTGCTCCTCGGGCGAGGGTCGCCAGATCGCCACGTCGAAGGGGGACTCGCGACCGGGCACGTCGACCTGGTCACCGAACTCGTGCGAGGCAGCCAGGGCCACCTCCTTGTCCAGCCCGGCGTCGTCAGGGACCCGCTCGCCCCGGAAGTAGACGAACCCGTCTCGCTCATAGGCCGCACCGGAGTCCAGCAGGGCGGTGGCCAACCGTTGCACCGGGCCGATGAAGGCACGCGCGTGCGGCGTCAGGTCCGGGGGCGCCGCCGAGAGCGCACGCATGTCCCGGTCGAACAGGAACTCCTGCGTCAACGCGAAGTCGTCGTAGTGCCTGCCCTTGCCCCGCGCTGCGGCCGTGAGCACGTCGTCCACATCGGTCACGTTGCGGCAGGTCATCGCATCGACCCCGGTGGCGTGGGCCAGCGAGGCGATCAGGTCGGCCCACACGAAGGTGGAGGCGTGGCCCAGGTGAGTGACGTCGTACGGCGTGATGCCACAGGTGTAGACGCGGACCGGCCCGGGCGTCAGCAGCGCTCGGCCAGCCAGGGTGAGCGGTACCGCCCGAGGTGGGTGGGCCGGGTAGCGGGCAGCTGTGCCCACCACGCCGGGGAGCATCGCGTCGGCGAATCGAGAGGTAGGAGAGGACACCCTCCGAGTGTGCCACCCAGGGGCAGGCGTGGGGACCAGGACGGTCCTTGTGGGCTGCGGGCCGGAGTCGTACGGTGGCCATCAGGAAATGTCCGGTCATATCGGAGGGGTTCCGCCCATGCTCAGCGTCGAGGTCATTGACACCAGCGAACTCGGGGATCGCAGCTACGTCGTCCACGACTCGGCGACAGCGGTGGTGATCGATCCCCAGCGTGACATCGACCGGGTGCAGGCCGTGTTGCGCGAGCACGGGCTCGAGGTGGCGGCGGTCGCCGAGACCCACATCCACAACGACTACGTCACCGGCGGTCTCGAGCTCGCCCGCGAGACCGGGGCCGACTACCTCGTCTGCGCCGACGACGACGTCGCGTTCGACCGTCGCCCCGTTGCCGATGGCGAGGTGCTGACCTACGGGCACCTGTCGGTCCGAGCGATCAGCACTCCGGGCCACACCCACACGCATCTGTCGTACGCCGTCTCGCACGTCGACGACCCCGACGAGATCGCCGTCTTCACCGGCGGCTCGCTGCTCTACGGCAGCGTGGGCCGCACCGACCTGCTCGGCGACCGGCACACCGAGACGCTGACCCGCGCCCAGTTCCACTCCGCGCGGAAGCTGGCCTCGGCGCTGCCCGATGAGGCCGGGGTCTACCCGACGCACGGCTTCGGAAGCTTCTGCTCCTCCGGCTCCGCCGCGGGGGGCGACTCCTCGACCATCGGTGCGGAGAAGAAGCGCAACGACGCCTTGACCGAGGACGACGAGGACGCGTTCGTCGCCACCCTCGTGGAGAACCTCACGGCCTACCCCGCTTACTACGCACACATGGGCGCCCGGAACTCCCAGGGTCCCGACCCGGTCGATCTCAGCACTCCGGAGACGATCGACGGGCAGGAGCTGCGCCGCCGCGTGGACGCAGGTGAGTGGGTGGTGGACCTGCGCGACCGCACCGTCTACCCGACCGGTCACGTGCGAGGCACCATCGGCATCGACCTCGGGGGACAGTTCGCCACCTACCTGGGCTGGCTGATGCCGTGGGGCACCCCGGTCACCCTGGTGGGCGAGTCCCCCGCCCAGGTCTCTCAGGCTCAGCGCGAGCTGGTGCGAATCGGCATCGATCGCCCCGCGGGCGCGGCTGCCGGCGAGCCGGGGTCGCTGGTCCCTGACGAGGAGCTCGCCGACTATCCGTCGGCCACCTTCAAGGACCTCGAGAAGGCGCTGGCCGAGAACTCGCCCGACCGGCAGTCCTTCACGGTCCTCGACGTACGACGCGCCGACGAGCGGGCCGGTGAAGCGATCCCCGGGTCGCACCACATCCCGATCCACGAGCTCCTCGAGCGTCTGGACGAGGTCTCGGACGAGACCCTCTGGGTCCACTGCGCGAGTGGCGTCCGGGCCGCGATCTGCGCGAGCCTGCTGGCGCGCGAGGGCCACGACGTGGTGCTCGTCGACGACGACTTCGACCAGGCGGTCGAGCTGGGACTGACCTCCTCGTCCAGCTGACGGCGCCCGCCGAAGGGGGCCTGCTCAGACCACGGACAGCGGCAACGCCCGGCCCACCAGGCTGCGTCGTACGACCGGCAGCTCACTGGCGATCCTCCGGATCTCCATGACCGAGGCCGCAGTCGGGGCGGCCACCATGGCCGGCACCCCGAGGTCCCCGGAAGTGCGGAGCGGAAGGTCGAGGGGGATCTGCCCGAGCAACGGAGCATCGATGGTGTCGGCAAGCCTGGCCCCACCTCCCTCCCCGAAGATCGGGGTGTGCTCGGCACACGAGGGACACACCAGGGTCGACATGTTCTCCACGACGCCGGCGATCGGCATCCGCGCGCCACGGGCCATCCGCCCCACCCGAGCCGCCACGGTCTGGGCGGCCAGCTGGGGCGTGGTGACGGCCAGCAGCTGGGCATCGGGAATCAGATCGAGGAGGGTGAGCGTGACATCACCAGTCCCGGGCGGCAGGTCGAGCAGCAGCGTGTCGAGCTCTCCCCAGTGCACGTCGGTCAGGAACTGCTCGAGCGCCTTGTGCAGCATCGGCCCCCGCCACACCACGGGCTCCTCCTCCTCGACGAAGAACCCCACCGACATCAGGGCGACCCCGTGCGCCTCGACGGGCAGCATGACTCCCTTGAGCGCGACCGGCGAACGACGTACTCCGAACAGGTGCGGGATCGAGTAGCCCCACACGTCGGCGTCCAGTACGCCGACCCGCTGGCCCTGCTGTGCCAGGGCGACCGCGAGGTTGGCGGTGACCGAGGACTTCCCGACGCCACCTTTGCCGCTGGCGACGGCGTACACGTTGGTGGTCGAGCCGTCACCGAACTGGTGGGTGCCCTCGACCCGGCCGGCGCGCAGCTGGCCGGCCAGCTTCAGGCGCTCACCCTCACTCATGGCGTCGAGGGAGACCTCGACCCGGGTCACGCCGGGCACGCCGCTCACTGCGGCGGTGACATCGGTGACGAGCTGCTCCTTCATCGGACACGAGGGTGTGGTCAGGCGCACGGCGACGCGGACCAGACCGTTCCTGCCGAGCTCGACGCTGCCGACCATGCCGGCATCGGCGAGAGGCATCTTGAGCTCGGGATCCTCGACGCGGCCCAGGGCCGCGTGTACGTCGTCGAGGTCGACCGCGGGTCCGGTGCGGTTGCGCGAGAGGATGCTCATGCACCGGCCCCCCCGTCTTCGGAACGCCCGCCATCGACGCGGAACGCGCGCCTGGTCGGCTTGACCGGTCGCATCATGAACTCCGGTCGGCGCAGCCCCGAGGCGCTCGGTCCGGGCCTGGTCGTGGCCATCCAGGCGCGATAGATCTCGCGCGACAGCTTGGTGTCCACGACGACGTCGCCGTACTGGTCCTCCTCACGCGCCTTCTCCAGGCGCACCTTCTGGTGCCAGCAGTGCATGCCCGACAGCGGGTCCGGGTGCACGGCGAAGGCAAGGTTCTGGTGCACGCCCGGGTCGTCCCAGTCGATGCGCTCGCTGTCGGGGTCCACGCTCTTGAACGGCTTGATCCCCTCCTTGTAGCGCAGCTTCCAGACACCGTCGTCACTCTTGGTCAGGTCGACCAGGCCCATCGCCCAGCGCGACCCCGCGTGCTCAGAGGTGCGCCACCGGCCCATGTGGTGGGAGAGCCCGAGGATGCCGGGTCGGATGGCCTCGGTGGCCCACGCCCGGGCGACGAAGTAGCCGATCTCGGTGTTGACGCGCACCAGGTCCCCGGTGGCGAAGCCGAACCGGGTCGCGTCGTGGGTGTTCATCCACATCGGGTGGGTGTTGCTCAGCTCGTTGAGGTACTTGGCGTTTCCGGTCCGGGTGTGGATCAGGGTCGGCAGCCGGAACGTGGGTACCAGCACCATCTCGTCGTTGGCCGGGTCGATGGAGCGGTGACTCACGTGCGACTCGATGTAGCCCGGCGCGGCGTACTCGGGCCACCCGAAGTCGACCATGGTGTCGCTGAACAGCTCGAGCTTGCGCGAGGGCGTCAGCCACCCCTGGGTCCGGGTGCCGTCCTCGTGCACCAGGCCGACGGAGCCTGCCTCCCCGACGAGGGGTGGCGTCGAGTCCAACGTGACGGGCTTGCGCAGCACACCCTGCTCGTCGGCCGTGGCACCCTCCACCTCGGCATCGGTCAGCGGACGCTCGTCGATCCGGTAGGCATCCTTCGAGACCTCGAACACGCCGTACTTGCGCATGTAGGCCAGGGGGGTGAGGCCCTGCTCGGCAGCGGCTTCGGGCAAGCCGGGGACGCTGTTCTCGAAGACCCAGCGGTAGTACTCGTCCACCGTCACCTTCTCGCCCGGGCGGTACGGCGACTCGAAGTACTTGCGGATGCCGAGGGAGCCGTCCGGGTCGATCCGCCAGGAGAGCTCGAACCAGAACTCGTTCTCCTCCCAGACCTCGCCCGGGTTGGACTCGCGCGAGTCCGAGACGATGCGGCCCATCTTCTCCATGGCCACCCGCGTCACCGGCTGCCGGAAGCCGAGCCACTTGCCGGCGTACTGCTCGTAGGACTGGGTGTCATGGCGTTCGGTGCTGTGTCCCATCGGCAGCACGTAGTCGGCGAAGGTGGCGGTCTCCGACCAGGTGGGGGTCAACGCGACGTGGCAGTCGACCAGGGCCTCGTCGGTGAGCGCTTCGAGCCAGCTGAAGCCGTCGGGGTTCGTCCAGACCGGGTTGTAGACCCGGGAGAAGTACATCGCCAGCTTGCCCCGACCGTCCTTGAGCAGGTGCGGGAGCAGGATCGACATCTCGTTGGTCGACATCGGGAACTCGGCCGGCCAGAGCAGCTCGTTCCAACGCTCGTGACCGCCGGGGACATTGGGACCGTGGGCGATGATCTTGTCCCAGCCGTTCGGGCTGGTGCCGCCCTTGGTGCCGACGCTGCCGGTGAGGACGTTGAGGAAGAACAGGGCGCGCGAGACCTGCCAGCCGCCGAGGTTGCCGGCGGTCGCTGCTCGCCACACGTGCGCAGACAGGGCGCTGCCGGCGGTCGCAACGATGGCGGCGAGCTCCTCGATCTGCTCCTCGGGCATCTGGGCCTGCTCCGCGGCGTAGGCGAAGGTGTATTGCGCGTAGTCCTGGGTCAGCAACTCCATGAAGGCGTCGAAGTCGTCGGCGGGCAGCTCGGGGTGGAGGTGCTCCATGTAGGTCGACCAGTTGACCCAACGCCGGATGAAGGCGCGGTCGACCTGGTCGGTGCGCAGGAGGTACGACGCCACCGCCAGCAAGATGGCCGCCTCGCTGCCGGGCCACGGCGCCATCCAGAGATCGGCCTGGGCCGCGGTGTTGGACAGGCGCGGGTCGAGCACGACCAGCTTGGCACCCCCGGCGACCTTGCCCTCCATGATCCGCTGGGCATGGGGGTTGAAGTAGTGACCCGCCTCCAGGTGGCTCGAGATCAACAAGATGACCTTGGCGTTGGAGTAGTCGGGTGAGGGGCGGTCGTAACCTCCCCACAGGGAGTAGCCGAGCCTGGCGCCGGCCGAGCAGATGTTCGTGTGGCTGTTGTGGCCGTCCACCCCCCAGGCCAGCAGGAAGCGCTCCGCGAAGCCGTCCTCGCCGGGCCGGCCCACGTGGTAGACGACCTCGTCCTTGCGGTCCTCGACGATGGCGGCCCGGATCCGACCCGCGATGTCGTCGAGCGCGTCATCCCAGCTGACCCGCTCCCAGTCGCCGCCGCCCCGCTTCCCGGAGCGACGCAACGGGTACAGGATCCGCTCCGGGTCGTTGATCTGGTTGATCGTGGCCGGGCCCTTGGCGCAGTTGCGTCCGCGCGATCCCGGGTGTGCCGGGTTGCCCTCGAGCTTCTTGATCGACATGTCCGACTTGTCCACGTAGGCCAGCAAGCCGCAGGCCGACTCGCAGTTGAAGCAGGTCGTGGGGACGAGCATGTACTCGTGCGGGACCTTGCGCGGGTGCGCCTTCGCGTCGTACTCGACGTGGTGGTCCCAGTCGGCAACGGGAGGGAAGTTGCGCAGACGTTCGTGGGTGCGCTCCCCCGGCAGCACCAGCGGGGTGATCTCGCGCTCGGACTCAAGCGTCATGAGGGTTCCCTTCGAGGCAGGGTGAAGTGACAGGGTTTTCAACGTCGGTGATCACGACAGCGGGACGTCCTGGCCGGCCCTGACGAAGACGCTCTCGTACGCCAGGAGCGCCGGCTGGACGAGCAGGCCTGCCACTGCGAGCAGCGCCACGGGGCCCCCGGCCCAGGTGAGGGCGCCCAGCACGACGGCAAGCGCCACGGGGAGCACTCCTGCGAGCCAGAAGGTGCGTGCATAGCGTCCCGACCTGATGATGCGGGCGGCCACGGATGCCTGCCGGCTGGCGTGCCTGCCGCCGTACTCGACAGCCAGCATCACCAGGTGCAGGACGGCCCCGACCACGAACGACGCCGCGAGCAGGGTCCAGGCCCTGTCGGACATGTCGATCAGCAGACCCGCCACGGCGAGCGCACCGCTGCCGACCATCACGGCCTGCACGAGCAGGTGCCAGAACAGCAGACGGGACTGCCACAGGTCGCGGCCTTCGGCCTGGCCGAACAAGAAGGCGGTGTAGCCCGCCATCATCGCGCTCGCCGGCAGGGCCAACCACGCCAGGACCGTCATCGCCCAGCCGACGTCGAGGAACGCGGCCAGCAGCCACAGGACCGCGCCGCCGGAGAAGATCGTGAGCACGTAGGCGCCGAGCACCAGCCAGGAGGTCCAGTTCGACTTCAGGAAGATGAACAAGAAACGCTCGGGACGCTTGAGGTCCCACACCAGCAGCGCTCCGGTGGTGGCCGCCCCGAAGAGCCCCAGGAGCGGCGCGACGTAGTCGCCGACCGTGCCCAGCCCGATCCCGAGGATGTGCGCCAGGCCGGCCAGCGCGAGCGCACCCGCGCCGACCCCCTTGGTCCACAAGTAGGTGGTCACCTTCCAGCCCCATGGACGGGGGTGGGCGGTGTTCAGCGTCGTGCGGGCCCTCGTCGCCGGATCGATCGGCAGGTCGCCGGCGGTCTCCAGCCGGTGGGCGTCAGGCTTGGCCCAGATGTAGGTGTCCTCGACCGGTGCCGCGAGCGGGTCGAGCACGGCCCGGTCGGCGCCCAGGTAGAAGACGTTGGGACCGGTGTTCTGCTCGGGTGAGCGGACCATGGTCGCGTTGTCAATGACCAGTCGCGCGATCCCGCTGGTCGGGTCGTCGAGGTCGCCGACCCAGATCGAGTGGGTGGGGCAGACCACGACACACGCGGGCTCGAGGTCCTCGTCGACACGATGGGCGCACAGATTGCACTTGGCTGCGGTGCTGGTGTCCTTGTCGATGTAGATCGCGTCGTAGGGGCAGGCCTGCATGCAGCTCTTGCAGCCGATGCAACGCTCCTGGTCGAAGTCGACGATGCCGTCCGGGCGCTTGAACAAAGACTCGGTCGGACAGATCTTCACGCACGGAGCATCGGTGCAGTGGTTGCAGCGCATCACCCCGAACGACCGGGTGGTGTCCGGGAAGGAGTTGCTGTCGACGTACTTGACCCAGGTGCGGAACTGCCCGACGGGAATCTCGTGCTCGGTCTTGCAGGCCACGGTGCAGGCGTGGCACCCGATGCATGTGCGCTGGTCGATCGCGAACCCTAGCTGCATCCCTCAGCTCTTCCGGATGAGGTAGCGGTAGACGCCGCCCTCCACCGAGCTGTCCAACAGCTCGTTGCCGGTGTCCTTGGCCCAGGACGGGATGTCGCTCTGCGACCCTCCGTCCGTGGCCTCCACGAGCAGCACCTGGCCCGAGCTGAGGCTCTTGAGCTGGCGTGAGGCGAGCAGCACCGGCATCGGGCACTTCTGGCCCTTCGCGTCCGCGGTGGCATCGACGTGGTGTTCCATGAGACTTCTTTCAGTCGGCTCGACCCCGGGGCCGAGCAGCGTCAGATGAACAGGTTGATCTGAGACCGGCTCATCTCGGAGAGCGCCGTCGCGGCGCCAACTGGATCACCTACGCCCTCGATGAGCTGGTCCCGGCGAAGACCCATCAGCTCCATGGTCATCTCGCACGGCCAGAGGTTCACGCCGAGCTCTGAGCACATCTCGAGCAGCTCCTTGGGGCTGGCGACCTTGTTGTCGCGCGCCAGCTTCTTCATCATCCAGGCGCCGGCTCCACCCATGTGCAGCTTGGAGAGCTTCATGTGGCTCACGCCTGGCCGGTTCATCCCCGCGAGCGCCTTGGTCATGGCGTTCGTGCCGGTGATCCGCACGTCGTCACGCACCAACGGGAAGAGCCCCCAGAACGTGAAGAAGATGGTCGTCTTCATCCCGTAGGCGGCCCCGGTGGACCCCAGGATCAAGGTGGGCCAGATCTTGTCGAGGTCTCCACTCCAGGCCACGATCGTCATGCTCTGGGGAGTTTCTTCTTCTGGGACTGCATCGGTCATGGCGACTTCCTCAGGTCAGGTACGAGGCATTGCGCTGTGGTGCCGGTCACACTACATTCGGCACCACGCATACAACAACCCCCTGCTGCCGCGACTTGTCCGGACATTGCGAGCCTCTCCCCTGGGCCCGCCGCCGGCCGTGGCACACCTCGGACCCAGGAAGGAAGGCCCGGAATGGAGACCTGGACCATCTCAGCGGCGGAGCTCCACGATGAGATCGTGCGCGGTCGGATCCCGGAGATCCTCGACGTCCGCAACAGCGATGAGTTCGCCGAGCAGAAGCTCGAGGCTCGGCGTCCGGTTCCTACCCGCCACGTCCCGGTGTACGACGTCCTCGATGATCCCGTGGAATACGCCGAGGACACCCTCGACGGGGCGATCATCGTGTGCGCGCACGGGAACGGCTCGGCGATGGTGGTCGAGGAGTTCCTGGCAGCGGGCAAGGAGACCCGGTCCCTCGCCGGCGGGATGGAGGCCTGGGCCCGTCTCCTCGTGCCGGTCGAGCTCGACGGCCTACCGGCGCCGGTTCGTGCGTGGCAGCTGCAGCGACCCGCCAAGGGTTGTCTGTCCTACGTGGTCGGGGTCCCCGGCCAGAGTTGCCTCGTCATCGACCCGGCCTGGCACCACGCGCCGTACGAGGCGCTCGCGCAGGACCACTCCATGACGATCACTCATGTCATCGACACCCACGTGCACGCCGACCACATCAGCGGTGGCCCGAACCTCGCCGAGCACCTCGGCGTCGAGTATCACCTCCCCCCGGAGGACAGCGCTGAGGAGATTCCCTTCCCCCACCGCCCGCTGGCTGATGGCGAGGAGCTGTCGCTGGGCCCCGACAGCGTCGTGCGGGTCATGACGATGCGGTTGCCGGGGCACACCCCCGGGACCACCGCGCTACTCGTCAGCGAGCGCCTGTTGCTGGTGGGCGACACCATCTTCGTCCGGGGCCTGGGGCGACCCGACCTCACCGGGCAGGCCGAGGACCTGGCCAGGTCGCTGTTCCGCAGCGTCCACGACCGACTCGAGCCGCTCGACCCGGCCACCATCATCGCGCCCGCCCACTGGTCGAGCTCCGATGAGTTCGCCGACGCCGGCTCCGTGACCACCACCCTCGGCAGGGTCTTCGAGGCCACCTTGCTCAACGAGCGGGCCATCGAACGCTTTGTCGCGGAGATCGTGTCGTCCCTCCCTGAGGCACCCGAGACCTACGACACGATCCGTCTGGTCAACGCCGGGCAGCTCCGCCCGCCGGAGGAGGAGTTGATGGTGCTCGACGTCGGCCGCAACCAGTGTGCCGCGTCGACCTCCCTGACCTGACCCGCCCGATCAACGCCGGACCAGTGAGCCGAGGTGACCCGCGTGACCGCTGACACCCCTCTTCCTGCCCCGGGGCCGGACCAGGAGCCGGAAGCCGGCACGGATCCGGACTACCGGTTCACCCTGGCCAACGAACGGACCTTCCTGGCCTGGATCCGCACCGCCCTGGCCCTGATGGCCGCCGGAGTCGCGGTGATCCGGTTCGTCCCGGGTCTCACGGTGATGCGACACACGCTCGGCTTCCTGCTGATCGGGCTCGGCGGGTTCCTGGCCGCGGTGGCCTACCGCGACTGGCAGCGCAACGAACGCGCGATGCGGCTCGGACGTCAACTGCCCCGGTCCTTCGTCCCGCGGCTGGTGGCCTCGTCACTCGTGCTCGCCGCACTCGTGGCGCTGGCCCTCGTGATCGCCGACCTGGTCGACTGAGCGTGGTCAGGCTGCGGCCGTCGAGCCGGGACCGTCACAGCCCCCATCACGATGCCGGGCTGCAGGCCGAACGCACCGCGATGGCCTGGCAGCGCACGGCGCTCGGCGTCGGTGGCGTCTCCGCCCTCATGCTCCACCAGACGGGAGGGAGTCTCAGTTCCGCGTGGCCCGGCCTGGCGGGCCTGCTCCTGACGACCGCCCTCCTGGTCCTCAGTGAGTGGCGCTACGAGCGCAGCGTGTCGCCGATCAACCCCGGGTCGGACCCGCTGCGAGCCCCCCTGATGCTGCTGCTGGCCCTCACCGTGACCTCCCTGGCGGTCCTGGCGATCGGCTTGATCGCCGTGACCGGCTAATCTTGAGCAGGGAGGTAACCATGAACGAGGCTCTGGAAGCCGAACTGCGCGAGCTGCACGAACGAGTCTGCAAGGCCATCGCCGACCCGAAGCGACTGCTGATCATCAGCGTGCTGAGAGACGGTGAGCTCAGTGTGGGGGATCTTGCCGAGACCCTCGGCGTGAGCCAGTCCAACGCCAGCCAACACCTGGCCGTCCTCCGGGAGCGCGGCATCGTGACGACCCGGCGGGCCGGGACCAGCGTCTTCTACTCGCTGCGCAGCCCCAAGATCCTGATCGCGATCGACCTGATGCGCGAGTTCGTTGCGGAGGAGACCTCGATGCCGCTCGAGTCTCCCGGGCGCAAGCTGACCAGCATCTTCCTGGGCTGACGCCGATCAGGGCCCCCGGTCAGGCCGGAGGACGCTCCGGTGCTGCACTTGTGCTCAACGAGTCGACCGCCAACAACGGCGCGGTCACGGCGCTGCGAAGTCCGCGATTCAGCCCAAACGCGGGGTCACCCCGCCGCGTTCGTCACCTTGTTCGTCAACGTGCGAACGCTGGTTGCCAGCCGGATCCCGTCCAGCCCCAGCGATTCCACGCTGAGCCCCTGTCGGGCGACCCAGCGGGCTACCTCGACGATCGCCTTCGAGCGCGCGGCGGGGGCATCCCACGGGTACCCGTCACAATTGCCTGCCTCAGCGTTCAGACACGTGTTGCGGCCCTCACCACCCCACACCTCGTCGTCGCCGTCGCCCCCGTCGAGCACGTCGTTGAACTCACCACCGATCAGGAAGTCGTCCCCACCGAGCGCCTGGGCGTGGAGACGACCCTGCAACATCTGGACGAAGTCGTCGCCCTGAGTCCCGTGGAACGTCCATGGAAGGTGCCACAAGGTGTAGGCGCTCACGTTGGTGAACGTCGTCGTCTGCGACCCGTCCTCACCCGAGACGACGGCCGTACCGGCCTCCGCATCGAGGACCCCACGCTCACCGTTGAACCACAGCTGCGGGAAGAGCTCCAGCTGGTTCCCGTCGGCGCCGCCGTCGATCATGCCTGTCTCTCCGGGCGTGACGGTGCGTGACATGTAGTCGCCACCGGGGCCACCCAGGAGCGTCGTCGTTCCGGGGCTGGCCGCGATCATGAAGTCGTGACCTGCACCCCCGTCGACGGTGTCGGAACCGGCGGTACTGATGACCAGGTCATCACCCGCTCCGCCGTCCAGGCCGTCGTCACCGCGGTAGTCGAGCAGAACGTCGTGGCTGCCCCGACCATCGACGGCGTCACCGCCGGGCCCACCGTCGAGGACATCGACCCCACCAGCGCCCAGCAGGACATCGTCGTGTCGCGACCCGGCCACCATCAGGCCGGACCCGCGGCGCAAGACATCGGAGCCCTCACCCTCGGCGACCCGATCCCGCAGGTCGACGCTCACGGCGTGAGCGCTGTGGTGGAAGCTGATGATGTTCTGCCGGCGGTACTGGAACGGCTTGGCTACCTCGTCGAGACCGGGGTTCAGCAGGTCGTCACCAGGTCCCCCTTCGAGCAGGTCGCCGGCGACCAGGGTCCTGCGCTTTCCTTGGCGGAGCTCGTCGTGGCCGCCGTACAACCGGTCGGCGCCGGGTCCGCCCCTGAGGTCGTCGGCGCCGCGGCCGCCGCAGAGCACGTCGTCACCGCCGCGGCCGAACAGTCTGTCGTTGCCTCCGAGCCCCAGGACGACGTCTGTTCCCCGGGTGCCGACCAGCTCGTCGTCACCGGGGGTGCCCACGAATGTCGCCACCAGGCCACGGCAGCTTCGTTCAGGTGACGCGGATGCCGGCCCGGGGGACACCACCAGCAGGAACGTCGCCATCAGCGCGACCGAAGACAACGAAGCCGCCGATGCCGGCCTCAAACCGAGGGAAGACATGCGCGCGACCATACCCCCGGCGCCGTGGTTCCAGGGACACACCCAGTGACACCCCTGACGGCGAAGCGGGGCCCGTCAGTGCGACACGCAAGCGACACACAGGCCGTGCCGCCGAGCGCGGGGCTGTGCGTGACAGTGCCGTAGGTCCAGCACTGTCTCATCGTCATCCACGAGGCACACGTGAGATCCCCCGCCTGAACTGCAAATCCGCGTCAGAGCTCGCTCTGGATCCCCGCAAGGAGCTGGCGGGCCATCACGATCCGCTGCACCTGGTTGGTGCCTTCGTAGATCTGGGTGATCTTGGCGTCGCGCATCATCCGCTCGACGGGGTACTCACGGGTGTACCCATATCCGCCGAGAACCTGCACCGCGTTGGTCGTGACTTCCATCGCCACGTCCGAGGCGAAGCACTTGGCGGCCGCCCCGAAGAACGTCAGGTCCTTGTCGCCACGCTCGGAACGGCCGGCGGCGGCGTAGGTGATCTGCCGGGCGGCCTCGACCTTCATGCCCATGTCGGCCAGCAGGAACTGCAGGCCCTGGAACTCCGAGATCGACTTGCCGAACTGCTGACGCTCCTTGGCGTAGCCCAGCGCGTAGTCCAATGAACCCTGGGCGACCCCGACCGCCTGCGCGGCGATCGTGACCCGGGTGTGGTCCAGGGTCTTCATCGCGGTCTCGAACCCGGTGCCTTCGGCACCGATGATCCGGTCGCCGGGGATCCGGACGTTGTCGAAGTAGACCTCGCGGGTCGGGGAACCCTTGATGCCGAGCTTCTTCTCCGGGGCACCGAAGGAGACGCCCTCGTCGGACTTCTCCACCACGAAGGCCGAGATGCCGCGACTGCGCTTCTCAGGGTCGGTGACGGCCATGACGGTGTAGTACTCGGAGACCTCGGCGTTGGTGATCCACCGCTTCACGCCGCCCAGGACCCACTCGTCGCCGTCGCGGACGGCCTTGGTCTTCATGGACACTGCGTCCGAGCCGGCGTCCGGCTCGGAGAGGCAGTAGGAGAAGCCGCCCTCGCCTGCGGCGAGCCTTCCGAGGTACTTCTTCTTCAGGTCCTCGTCCCCCGCGATCTGGACGGGCAGCGAACCCAGCTTGTTGACCGCCGGGATCAGCGAGGAGCTGACGCAGGCGCGGGCCACCTCCTCGATCACGATCACCGTGGCCAGAGCGTCGGCACCGGCGCCGCCGTACTCCTCGGGCACGTGCGGCGCGTGGAAGTCGGCCGCCAGCAGCGCATCGGCCGCCTCCTGGGGGTAGCGGGCGTTCTCGTCGACGTCGGCGGCGTACGGCGCCACCTTCGCGTCGCAGACCGCGCGCACCGCCTCGCGGATCGCCTGGTGTTCCTCCGAGAGGGCATACATCGGGAAGTCGGAGCTCATGGCGCGATCGTACTTCCGGGTAACCCGCCGCCGGGACGCGGCCCGGCCCGTGAACGACGGACCGCCCGGCCGGCGCACGAGGCGCCGACCGGGCGGTCCGGATGTCGTTCGGGTCGTTCGGGTGTCGCGCCGACGATCAGTCAGCCGACGGCGATCAGGGCTTGACGACAGTGAAGGTGATCTTCTCGCTGGAGCCCGCCAGGGTATAGCCGTCGCCCTTGTAGACGACCTTCACGGTGTGCTTGCCCTTGCTGAGCTTGCCCATGGTGACGGTGGCCTTGCCGAGGTCGTTGAGCATCGCGGAGCCGAGCTTCTGGGTGCCCTCCTTGACGATGACCTTGCCGGTCGGCACCTCGTTGCCGGCGGCGACCGTCACCTTCATCTTGGCGGCCTTGGTCGTCTTGAGCGTCCTCGCGACCGGCTTGCCGGTGGTGGTGGACGCGTTCTTGACGACCATGATGGTGGTGTAGGCGCCGGCAGCGGTGCCCTCCGTCAGCACGCACGAGACCGGCACCGCGCCGAGGCCAGGGACGGTGGCCGACAGGGTGAAGCTCGCCGGCGAGAGCACGTCGTAGGTGCCGGCCGCGGGCGCCTCGAAGGCTGCGTTCAGGCCATCGGACTGGAAGGAGTGCGTGCCGTCACCGTTGTCGGTCATCTCGGAGACCTTGGCGGTCATGCCCGTGACGCCGACCGGGTTCGGTCCGAAGCTGCCCGCGAAGTCGGGGAAGGAGATGTCCTCGACACCGTTGCCAGCAAGCGTGTCGTAGGCGCTGTCCGGAATCGTGAACGTGTTGGTCAGGGTGAGCAGGCCGCCCGGAGCGTCGAACCCGGCGGGAACCTGCGGGAAGCCCTCGATTCCCGGAGCGTCGGAGAGCAGACCGACGGTCCACGGGCCGAGGCCGAAGCTCGCGTTGGAACACGTGTAGCTGTTGGTGACCGGGGTGGCGTTCGCGGCGGAACTGGTCACTCCGACCAGCGCGGCGGCGGCAAGCGCGGCCGCGGCACCGGTGGCGGCCAGGCGGCGGGTCGTGGTCATGACGTTCATCAAGCGTGCTCCCTCAAGAATCGGTGTCGCTACCCCTCAGTAGCGCAGACGATCCACGCTAACCCCCGGCGCTCGGACGCGGGCCCCTTTCGGCAAAGTCACCGGGGAACTTCAGACTGCCCCCTCTAGGTTGGACCCCGTGACCGACTGGCTGGCCCCGGAGACCATCCGCTCCCTCCTCGACGACTGCGAGACCTGGGCAGTCGTGGGGCTCTCCGGCAACCCGCACCGGCCGGCGTACAGCATCACGTCGCTGCTCCAGCAGCGCGGCAAGCGGATCGTGCCGATCCACCCGACGGCGCCGGTCGTCCTCGGCGAGCAGGGCTACCCGACCCTGGCCGACGTGCCGTTCCCGGTCGACGTCGTCGACGTGTTCCGCCGGACTCGTGCGGCCGGCGTGCCGATGGTCATGGACGTCTGCCCCGCCATCGAGTGGCGCCGCAGGCCGGCATGAGCATCCCCGGCCGGGACCTCTTCGTGCCGTCCGGCCCCGGGCTGCCCGAGGGCCTGGTGGTGCCGGCGGCCGAGCTGGTCGAGCGGTTCTCGAAGTCGTCCGGGCCCGGCGGGCAGTCGGTCAACACCACGGACAGCCGGGTCGAGCTGGAGTACGACGTCGCCACGTCCGCTGCCCTCACCGACACCCAGCGCCGGCGGGCGCTCTCCCAGCTCGAGGGGCGACTGACCGACGGGCGACTGGTGGTGGACGCCTCGGAGCACCGCTCCCAGCACCGCAACCGGGTCGCCGCCCGCGAGCGGATGGCCGACCTGCTGCGCACGGCCCTCGCGCCCCCACCCCCGGCACGCCGGCCGACCCGGCCCACGAAGGGGTCTCAGCGGCGTCGCCTGGACGCGAAGAAGCAGCGCGGGCAGACCAAGGCCCTGCGCGGCAGGGTCGACGGGGAGTAGTCGGCGAGGCCGTCCGGGTCAGAAGCCGAGCCGGCGGGCGCCGGACGACGCCTCCCGCACGGACTTGCCCTTCTCCTGCGCCGCGGACCTGAGCTCGGCCTGGAACTCAACCATCTTCTGGCGCAGCTCAGGGTCGGTGGCCGCGAGGATCCGCACCGCCAGCAGGCCTGCGTTGCGCGCGTTGCCGACGGCGACTGTCGCCACCGGCACACCGGCCGGCATCTGCACGATCGACAGCAGCGAGTCCATGCCGTCGAGGTACTTCAGCGGGACCGGCACCCCGATGACCGGCAGCGGGGTCACGGAGGCCAGCATCCCGGGCAGGTGGGCCGCTCCCCCGGCGCCCGCGATCACGACCTGGATCCCGCGGTCGGCCGCACCCTTGCCCCAGGCGAGCATCTCCTCGGGCATCCGGTGGGCGGAGACGACGTCGGCCTCGAAGGCCACGTCGAACTCGGCGAGCGCCTCGCCCGCCTCCTTCATCACCGGCCAGTCCGAGTCGGACCCCATCACGATACCGACGCGTGCGTCACTCATGCTCACTCACTCACTCTCGTTGCCCAGGTCCCCACGGAACCATGCTGCCGCGTGCCGCGCACGCTCGAGGCACTCGTCCAGGTCGTCACCGTAGGCGTTCACGTGGCCGACCTTGCGGCCCGGACGCAGCTCCTTGCCGTACAGGTGCACCCGCAGGTGGGGGTCCCGCGCGAGCGCATGCGGGTACCCGTCGTACAGGCGTCCCGCCTCGGCGTCACCGCCGAGGATGTTGACCATCACCGTCCACCGCGCCCGCGGCGCGGGCGAGCCGAGCGGGAGGTCGAGCACGGCCCGCAGGTGGTTCTCGAACTGCGAGGTGACCGCGCCGTCCTGCGTCCAGTGACCGGTGTTGTGCGGCCGCATCGCGAGCTCGTTGACCAGGATCCGGCCGTCGGTGGTCTCGAACAGCTCGACCGCGAGGATCCCGGTCACGTCGAGGGCGCCGGCGATGCGCAGCGCGATCGCCTGGGCCTGCCCCGACAGGGCCGGGTCGAGGTCGGGTGCCGGGGCGACCACCTCGAGGCAGATGCCGTCCTTCTGGGTGGACGCGACGACGGGGTACGCCGCCGCCTGGCCGCTCGGGGAGCGCGCGACGAGCGCAGAGAGCTCACGACGGAAGTCGACCCGCTCCTCGGCCAGGAGCCGGACACCGGCGTCGGCCGCGACCTGCAGGGGCTCGGCGCACTCCTCGACCGAGGAGACGAACCACACGCCCTTGCCGTCGTACCCGCCCCGCGTGGTCTTGAGGACGCACGGGAGGCCGAACGCCTCGACGTCGGCGACGGACGAGACGACCGCGTTGCGTGGGCACGGGACGTCGAGCGCGGCCAGGCGCTCCCTCATCACGGCCTTGTCCTGTGCGTGGACCAGCGCGTCCGGGCCGGGGCGCACGGCGATCCCGGCGGCCTCGAGAGCGTGCAGGTGGCCGGTGGGGACGTGCTCGTGGTCGAACGTCACGACCGCGCAGCCCTCGGTGACGGCGAGCAGGGTGTCCAGGTCGCGGTAGTCACCGACGGTGTGGTCCGGGATCACCTGGGCGGCGGAGACGCCCTCACCCTCGGCCAGCAGCCGCAGCGGCACGCCGAGCGCGATCGCCGGCTGCGCCATCATCCGGGCCAGCTGACCGCCGCCGATGACGGCGAGGGTCGGGGCGGGCTCGGGAGGCACGCCAGAAGGCTAGGGCACAGGGTGTGCGGTCGGGTCCGTGACCTCGAACCGCAGGCCCTTGCCGCGGATCGTGGTGATCAGGCGGGGTCGGCGCGAGTCGTCGCCCAGCTTCCGGCGCACCCAGCCGAGGTGCACGTCGATCGTCTTGGACGACGTCCAGAAGGAGGTGTGCCAGACGTCCCGCATCAGCTCGTCCCTCGTCACGATGTCACCGGCCCGGGTGATCAGCGCGAGCACGAGGTCGAACTCCTTGCGGGAGAGGACGACCTCGTTGCCGTCCCTCCAGGTGCGACGTGAATCCGGGTCGAGCTCGACGTCCTGGACCTTGACCATGGGGACACGGTAGGAATCAGGTCGCTCCACCGTGGGCTAAATCCGCAAACTGTCGAAAACTGTGCTGGACCGGTCAGTGTCTGCGGACGGCGACGGGCTCGACCAGACCGAAGCCTCGCACCGGCCGTGCGGGCAGCCGGCGGGTCTCGAACTGGTCCTCCGGGAGCAGGGCCGCGGTGGCCGCGTCGATGATCACCCGGTTGCGCCGGGCGACCGCGGTCAACCGGGCTGCCATGTTGACCGGCGGGCCGAAGACGTCACCGAGCCGCATCACGACCGAGCCGCTCGCGAGGCCGACCCGGACGTCGGGCATCCGCGAGTCCCGGCCGATCACGGTGATGATCCCGGCGGCGGTGTCGTAGGCCCGGATCGGGTCGGTGTTCACGAACAGCACCGAGTCACCGATGCTCTTGATCACCCGGCCGCGCTGGGCGGCCACGACGTCGGCGCAGCGGGACTCGAAGATCTCGACGAGGTCGCCGATCTTGGCCTGGCCGATCTGGTTGGACAGGGCGGTGAAGCCGACGATGTCCGCGAAGCCGACGGTCACGTCGACGGTGTGCAGGTCCTCGTCGCTGGCGCCGAGAGCCTCCAGCCGGGAGACGGCCGCTGCCAGGTGCCGCCGCCACGCATAGACCACCAGCTGCTCGAAGGGCGGGTTCATCTCGCGGACCATGCGCATCGCGGAGCCGGTGCGCGTCCCGGTGGCCTCGTCGCCCGTCTCGAGCTCCTCGACCCGGTGGACGAGGGTCGCCACCTCCCAGTCGGCGAGGCGGGCCATCGTCTGGCCGACCGCCCGAGTCAGGTTCACCGCCATGTCGACGTCGATGAGCTTGCTGTCGACCAGGCTGGTCAAGGTGGAGACGGCGTCCACGTCGGACTGGGTGAACGCGACCTCCAGGCCGTACTCGGGAAAGCCGAGCGCGCGCCACAACCGGCGGAGCTCCTCGACCGTGACACCGGTCTCGGCCGCCACCTCGAGCGCGTTGAAGACCGCCTCCTCACCGAGGATCGCGCGCTCGAGCTCGTCGCGGGTGCTGCCTCCCTCAGGTTCCATCGTCCGCGCGGCCGTCCCGGCTGGCCAGCTTGTGCAGCTCCTCGGCGACCTTCATCTGCACCTGCTCGACCCGGGGGATGTCGTCGAGCTCGACACGACCCTGCTCGCTGGCGTCGGAGACGACGAGAGTGCCGCAGCCGAAGATCCGGTCGACGACGCCGATCTCGAAGTCGACGCCGCTGATCCGGTTGAGCGGGATGGTGCGCCCCTCCTTGGCGATCAGGCCGGAGCGCTTCATGAAGCGACGGTTGGTGAACGTGTAGGTCGTGGTGATCCAGTCGATGAGCGGCCGCACCACCCACCACAGGATGACGAGGCCGGCGAGGACCCAGACCACGAGGTGCATGATCTCCGCGCTGTCGCCCTCCCCCATCCGGCTGACGAAGGCCGCGACGCCCAGCGCCACGACCAGGACGAACACCGGCAGGAGAAGCACCTTGGGGTGCGTGCGGGTCGAGACGACGACGTACTCGCCCTCGTTGAGCAGGTTGGGGTTGATGGCCACCACCAGATCATGTCACCCGGCGGGCCGTACGTGAACGACATCGCCCGCACCCACCACGGTGGTCTCGCCCCCCGACCGGACCACCAGACGCCCCGCGTGGTCGACGTCGACCGCGGTCCCCGTGAGGGACTCGCCCGACGGGAGGTCGACCCGGACCAGCTGACCGATGGTGGCGCAGCGGCGCAGGTACGCCGTCCGCAGCATCTCGTCACCGGGCCGGCTCTGGGTCCAGTTGGCGTAGGTCCGGTCCAGCTCGGCGAGGATCCCGGCCAACAGGTCGGTGCGGTCGACGTGGTGACCGGCGATCGCGAGCGACGTCGCGGTCGGCACCGGCAGCTCCTCCACGGTGGTCGACACGTTGAGACCGATGCCCACCACCGCGGCCGGCCCGGCCGGCGTCTCGACGAGCTCGACCAGGATGCCGGCCAGCTTGTGGTCGCCGAGCAGCACGTCGTTGGGCCACTTCAGTCGCGAGCCGTGCCCGACGGCGTCCTGCACGGACACTCCGGTGAGCAACGGCAGCCACGGCCACCGGGACGGCTCCGTCCCCGGCCGCAGCAGCAGCGAGAAGGTCAGCGCCGAGCGAGCAGGGGTGACCCAGGCGCGGTCCAGGCGCCCGCGACCGGCCGTCTGGTGCTCGGCGACGAGGACGAGCCCCTCGGGCGCGCCGTCCCGCGCCCGCTCGAGGACGAAGGCGTTGGTGCTCGGTGCCTCGTCCAGCACCTCGACTGTCCAGGGGATCCCCCCGGCGGGGAGGGAACCCAGCCGTTGGCGGTCGAGACGTGGGCGCGGCGGCGGGTGATCGGTCACGGGCACTAGTCTGCCGATGAACTCTTCAAGGAGGCCAGACGGCGTGAGCGCAAACCCGGGCGAGGGCACCGACGTCCCGCAGGACATCGACATCCACACCACCGCAGGCAAGCTGCAGGACCTCGAGCGCCGCCTCGACGAGGCGGTGCACGCGGGTTCGGCCAAGGCGATCGAGAAGCAGCACGCCAAGGGCCGCAAGACCGCCCGCGAACGGATCGAGCTGCTCTTCGACGAGGGGTCGTTCGTCGAGCTCGACGAGCTGGCGCGGCACCGGTCGACGGCGTTCGGTCTCGAGAACAAGCGTCCCTACGGCGACGGCGTGGTCACCGGCTACGGCACCATCGACGGCCGTCAGGTGTGCGTGTTCTCCCAGGACTTCACCGTCTTTGGCGGCTCGCTGGGCGAGGTCTACGGCGAGAAGATCACCAAGGTGATGGACCTCGCCATCAAGACCGGCTGCCCGATCATCGGCATCAACGAAGGTGCCGGCGCCCGGATCCAGGAGGGCGTCGTCTCGCTCGGCCTCTACGGCGAGATCTTCAAGCGCAACGTCCACGCCAGCGGCGTGATCCCGCAGATCTCGATGATCATGGGCTCCTGCGCGGGCGGCCACGTCTACTCCCCCGCGGTCACCGACTTCACGATCATGGTCGACGGCTCCTCCAACATGTTCATCACCGGCCCCGACGTGATCAAGACCGTCACCGGCGAGGACGTCACCATGGAGGAGCTCGGCGGCGCCCGGACCCACAACACCAAGTCGGGCAACGCCCACTACATGGGCTCCGACGAGGACGACGCGATCGAGTACGTCAAGGCGCTGCTGTCCTACCTGCCTCAGAACAACCTCGACGAGCCGACGTCGTACGACGATCCCGCGGACACGGACATCTCCGACCTGGACCGTTCGCTCGACACCCTCATCCCGGACTCGCCGAACCAGCCCTACGACATGCACACCGTGATCGAGGCGATCGTGGACGACGAGGAGTTCCTCGAGGTCCAGGCGATGTTCGCGCCCAACATCATCATCGGCTTCGGCCGGGTCGAAGGCCGTCCCGTCGGCGTGGTCGCCAACCAGCCGATGCAGTTCGCCGGCACCCTCGACATCGACGCGTCCGAGAAGGCCGCGCGGTTCGTGCGCACCTGCGACGCGTTCAACATCCCGGTCCTGACCTTCGTCGACGTGCCCGGCTTCCTGCCCGGCACCGACCAGGAGTGGAACGGCATCATCCGCCGCGGCGCCAAGCTGATCTACGCCTACGCCGAGGCGACGGTCCCGCTGATCACGGTGATCACCCGCAAGGCCTACGGCGGCGCCTACGACGTGATGGGGTCCAAGCACCTGGGGGCCGACATCAACGTCGCCTGGCCTACCGCGCAGATCGCGGTGATGGGCGCGCAGGGCGCGGTCAACATCCTCTACCGCAGCGAGCTCAAGGACGCGAAGGACCCCGAGGCCAAGCGGGCCGAGCTGATCACCGAGTACGAAGACACCCTCGCCAACCCGTACGTCGCGGCCGAGCGCGGTTACATCGACGCGGTCATCTCGCCGCACGAGACCCGGGTGGAGGTCGTCCGCTCGTTGCGCCTGCTGCGCTCCAAGCGGGAGATCCTGCCCGCCAAGAAGCACGGGAACATCCCGCTGTGACCGACGGGAGCGAAGCGAGCAACACGGCATTCCTGCGCGTGGTGCAGGGTGACGCCACCCCCGAGGAGGTCGCGGCGCTGGTCGCGGTGTTCGCCTCGCTCGGCGGGGACGAGGCCGCGCCCCCGCGGCGTACGCCCGAGTGGCAGGCGCACCACCGCAAGGTGCGGGCCAACCACCCGCACGGGCCGGGCGGCTGGCGCTCCAGCGGGCTGCCGCGCTAGTCCGATGACGGCGTCCGGCTCGATCACCGACGTGCCCGGTCTCCGGGCGGGTCAGGCCGAGCGCGTCGGTGACGGCTGGCTCACCGGCACGACCGTGATCCTCGCCCCGGAGGGCGGTGCGGTCGCTGGGGTCGACGTGCGCGGCGGCGGCCCGGGCACCCGGGAGACCGACCTCCTCGACCCGCGCAACCTGGTCGAGCGCGTGCACGCGGTCGTCCTCTCCGGCGGGTCCGCGCTGGGGCTGGCCGCCGCTGACGGCGTCGTCCAGCGGCTGCTCGACGAGGGCGTCGGCCACCCCGTCGGCGGGCCCGGCGAGGTGGTCCCGATCGTCCCCGGCGCGGTGATCTTCGACCTCGGCCGCGGCGGCACGTTCCGTCACCATCCCGACGCGGCACTGGGCGCCGCGGCGTACGACGCCGCTGCGACCGAGGTCGGTGAGGGCAACCACGGTGCGGGCACGGGTGCTCGGTCGGGTGGCTTGAAGGGCGGCGTCGGCACGGCCAGCGTCACGCTGCCGGACGGCACGGTCGTCGGCGCCCTGGTCGTCGTGAACGCCGCGGGGTCGTGCGTCGACCCGGCCACCGGCGAGCTGTACGCCGCGCGCCACTGCCGGGAGGGCGACCTCCCGCCACTGCGTCGCCCCGACGCCGCCGAGCTCGCCGCCGCCCATGGGGCCGCGGACGTCGCCGCCCTCTCCCTGCCGATGCGCCCACCGCTGGCCACGACGCTGGTCGTGATCGCGACCGACGCCACCCTGACCAAGGCGCAGTGCCAGAAGGTCAGCGGCATCGGCCACGACGGGCTGGCCCGCGCGATCAACCCCGTGCACACGATGTTCGACGGTGACACCGTCTTCACGCTGGCGACGTGTGCCGGCGCCGCCCCCGACGTCTTCGCGTTCCACGCGATGCTCGAGGAGGCCGGGAACTGCGTGACCCGCGCCGTCGCCCGCGCGATGCTCGCTGCCGAGTCGACGCACGGCATGCGCAGCTACCGCGACGCGTTCCCGTCCGCACTCCTCTGATCCCGGGATAGTCCGCCACGAAAATCATCAGCTGGCCCTGGCCAGCTGATGATTTTCGTGGCGGACTATCTGGGTTGCCTGTGCCAAGGTGTCGGGCATGGGTGAACTGGTGCTCGGACCGTTGCTCCGGCACGTCGACGAGACGAGTGGTTGCGTGTGGGTGGAGACCCGGGACGCGGGCACCGTGAGCCTGACGGCGGGCGACCACCACACGGAGGCGCGGACGTTCCGCGTGCACGGCCACCACTACGCGCTGGTCTGTGTCGAGGGGCTCGAGCCCGGAACCAAGACGCCGTACACCGTCGCCGTCGACGGCAAGCAGGTCTGGCCGCCGGCCGGGTCCCCGCACCCCCCGTCCGTGATCCCGACCCTCGACCCGGCCAAGCCGTTGCGGCTGGCCTACGGCTCCTGCCGCACGTCGGTCTCGCACGACGAGGCCGGCAACAAGCTGCACGGCGTGGACGCGCTGCGTGCCTACGCCCTCCGGATGGCGGGGGTCACCGACCCGGCCCACGAGGACGACCCCGACCCCGGCGACGAGGCGCGCTGGCCCGACCTCGTCGTCTTCCTCGGCGACCAGGTGTACGCCGACGAGACGACCGAGGAGATGAAGCAGTTCATCGAGGCGCGGCGGGACATCGAGCAGCCCCCGTGGGAGGAGCTGAAGGACTACGAGGAGTACGCCCACCTCTACAAGCTCGCCTGGTCCGACCCGATGAACCGCTGGCTCCTGTCCACGCTTCCGAGCGCGATGATCTTCGACGACCACGACATCCGGGACGACTGGAACACCTCGCAGGACTGGAAGGACGAGATGGAGGCCACCTCCTGGTGGCACGGCCGGATCGTCGCCGGCCTGGCGTCGTACTGGGTGCACCAGCACCTCGGCAACATGACGCCGTCCGAGCGCGCGGACGACGAGAACTGGCAGGCCATCACGGCGCACGACGGCGACGACGAGTACGACGCCAGCGCGCTGCTCGACGCGTTTGCCGAGCGGGCGGACCAGAAGCCCGAGACCTACCGGTGGAGCTACGCACGCGAGTTCGGCACCCAGGCACGGCTGGTCGTGATCGACTCCCGCGCCGCGCGCGTGCTCGACCCGGAGAACCGGTCGATCCTCGACGACGCCGAGCTGGCCTGGCTCGACGAGCAGATGGTGGGCGACGTCGACCACCTGCTCGTGGGCACGTCCCTGCCGTTCCTCCTGAGCCCGGGGCTCCACCACGCGGAGGCGTTCAGCGAGGCGCTCGCCCAGGGTGGCTGGGGCCGGCGCGGGGCGAAGGTCGGCGAGAAGCTGCGGCAGGGCGTCGACCTCGAGCACTGGGCGGCGTTCCAGGACGGCTTCCAGAAGGTCGCCGCGATGACCCTCGCCGTGGCCCGCGGCCAGCGCGGCCGCGCTCCGGGCACGGTCACGTTCCTGTCCGGGGACGTCCACCACAGCTACGTGTCCGAGGGCCGACCCACCCCGGACGAGATGCAGGACGGCGGTCCGATCCAGAGCCGGATCCTCCAGGCCGTCTGCTCCCCGATCCGCAACCCGATGCCGCGCCGGCTCCGCTTCCTGGTCGCCGTCCTGGCGTACGGCGTCGCGGGGCCGATCGGGCACCTCGTCGCCCGGTCGGCGAAGGTCCCGGACGCCCCGCTGACGTGGAAGGTGCTCAAGGGCCCCTGGTTCGACAACAACCTGGCGACCCTCGAGGTCGACGGCCGCGGGCTCCGGCTCTGGTGGGCCACCGGGAAGGTCGAGGGCGGCGCGCACGACCGGCCCCGCCTGGAGCTGGTCGCCGACCTGACGATCGACTGACGCGGCGGCTACCCTGCGGATCCATGTCCCTCGTGCTCGCGTCCGCCTCCCCCGCCCGGCTCGCCACCCTCCGCAGCGCCGGTGTCGACCCGCTCGTGATCGTGTCCGGCGTGGACGAGGACCAGGTCGACGACCTGCCGCCGGCCGAGCTCGCGCTGCAGCTCGCCGAGCTCAAGTGCGCGGCGGTCGCGACCCGCGCCGACCTGCCCGACGGGGCGCTGGTCCTCGGCTGCGACTCGGTGCTCGAGCTCGACGGCGAGGCGCTCGGCAAGCCGGCGGACGCCGCCGAGGCCACCCGCCGCTGGGAGGCCATGCGCGGCCGCAGCGGGGTGCTGCACACCGGTCACTGCCTGCGCGACACCGCCACCGGCCACGTGGCCGCAGCGACCGCCTCGACCACCGTGCACTTCGCGGACGTCACGGACGAGGAGATCGCGGCGTACGTCGCCACCGGCGAGCCGCTGCACGTCGCCGGCGCGTTCACCATCGACGGGCTCGGGGGCGCGTTCGTGACCGCGATCGAGGGCGACCACCACAACGTGGTCGGGGTCAGCCTGCCGCTGCTCAGGGAACTGACGGCGGAACTCGGTCGGACGTGGACCGACCTGTGGGGTCCCTGAGGTCGTCCTCGACCTCGTCCCGCCCCAGGGTGAGGTGGAAGGGCAGCACCGGCCGCCGGAAGACGTAGATCCGGAACAGGAAGAAGCGGGCGGCGTTGGCGAGCGCCAGCCCGATCACGTTCGCGGCGATGTTGTCGGACAGCGGGTCGTCCAGCCCGAGAGGACCACGGCTGATCCAGAGGCAAGCCATGGGGATCAGCATGGTCAGCAGGTTGATCACGACGAACGCGGTGACACCCCCGTCGGCGTGCCGGGCCTCCCGGTCCCGGAAGGCCCACTGCTTGCTGCCCCTGAAGCTGATCAGCATGCCGACGCTGTTGGCGATCAGGTAGGCGAGCTCAGCGTGGTCGTTGAGGAGAGCTGCGTCCATCGCGCCGAACCCGTGCACCAGGAAGTTGAAGATGATGAGCGCGACGATGGTCGCCACGAGCCCGACGGCGAGGAACCGTCCGACCTCCGTGGTGAACCGCTGCCAGCGCTCTCCCATGAGGACGAGGCTAACCGCCGGGCGGGCACGCACGCCGCATCAACAGCCCAAGTGGGCTACTCCACCGGGAGGCCGAGCCCGCGCGCGATCAGCATGCGCTGGACCTCCGACGTGCCCTCGCCGATCTCGAGCACCTTGGCGTCGCGGTAGAACCGGGTGACGGGGTACTCCTCCATGAAGCCGTAGCCGCCGAACACCTGCGTGGCGATGCGTGTGGCGGTCACCGCCGACTCGGTCGCGTAGAGCTTGGCCACCGACGCGGCCTGCTTGAAGTCCTTCATCTTGGCGCCGCGGCCGTCGGCCATCCCGTCCTTCATCGCCGCCGCCTTGTAGGTCAGCAGGCGCGACGCGTGGAGCATCACCTCGAGGTCGGCGATCTGGAAGGCCAGGCCCTGCTTGCGACCGATCGGGCCGCCGAAGGTCTGCCGCTCGCCGGCGTACTGGACGCTCATGTCGACGCAGGCCTGGATGCAGCCGACCGCGAGCGCGGCGATCGCGACCCGGCCGTCGTCGAGGGTGGCGAGGAACTGGGCGTAGCCGCGACCGCGCTCACCGAGCAGGTTGGCCTCGGGGACGTGAGCGTCCTCGAAGCTCAGCGGGTGGGTGTCGGAGGCGTGCCAGCCGAGCTTGTCGTAGGCCTTCTCGGCGGTGAAGCCGGGGGTGTCGGCCGGCACGATGATCGCCGAGATCTCGGGCTTGCCGGACTCGCTCTGGCCGGTCTTCGCGGTCACGGTGACCAGGCTCGTCAGCTCGGAGCCGGAGTTGGTGATGAACTGCTTGGCGCCGTTGACGACCCACTCGCCACCGACCAGCTCGGCCTTGGTCTTCGTCGCCCCCGCGTCGCTGCCGGCGCCGGGCTCGGTCAGTCCGAAGCCGGCCAGGGCCGCACCGGAGACGAGGTCGGGGAGCCAGGTCTGCTTCTGCTCGTCGGTGCCGAACGTCAGGATCGGGTTGATGCCGAGCCCGACGGCCGCCTCGAGGGTGATCCCCATCGACTGGTCGACCCGGCCGATCTCCTCGATCGCCACGCAGAGGCTGGTGAAGTCACCGTCGGCTCCGCCGTACTCCTCGGGGGCGGTGAGGCCGAGCAGGCCGAGCTGGCCCATCTTCTGCACCACGTCGACCGGGAAGTGGTGGTCGCGGTCCCACTGCGCGGCGTGGGGGGCGATCTCCTTGTCGGCGAAGTCGCGGACGGACTTCCGGAACTGCTCGTGCTCGGGGGACAACTCGAAGCTCATGGGGTCACATTAGCCGGTGAGGTTAGCGTTTGTTAACCACTCGGTGCGGCACATTCCGGACCGGCGACGCGATCCGTCGACGGTTCGGTAAGGTTAGGCGAACCTAATCCGATCGAAGGGCGACGACCGTGTCGAAGCGTGCGCTGGTGGCCGTGGCCGCCGCGATCCTGACCGCCCCCCTGCTCTCCGCCTGCAGCGGAGATGACGGTCCCTTCATCACCGTCTACAACGCCCAGCACGAGGAGCTCCTCGTCGAGCTGGCGCCCCTCTTCGAGGAGGAGACCGGGATCGAGGTCAAGCTGCGCAGCGGCAAGGACCTCGAGCTCGCCAACCAGCTGGTCCAGGAGGGCGACGCCTCCCCGGCCGACGTCTTCCTCACGGAGAACTCACCGGCCATGTCGCTGGTCGACAACGCGGGGCTGTTCGCCGAGGTCGACCAGGAGACGGTCGACCTGATCCCGGCGCCGTACGTCCCGTCCAACCACCACTGGATCGGCTTCATGGGCCGCTCCACCGTGGCCATGTTCAACACCGACGCCCTCTCCGCCGAGGACATGCCCGACTCGATCCTCGAGTTCGCCGAGCCGGAGTGGGCGGGCCGCATCTCCTACTCCCCCACCGGCGCCGACTTCCAGGCGATCGTGAGCGCCGTCCTCGAGCTCGAGGGCGAGGAGGTCACCCGCGACTGGCTCGAGGGCCTGGCCGAGAACGGCACGGTGTACGACGGCAACAACGTCGTCCTCGAGTCCGTCAACGCCGGCGAGATCGAGGCCGGCATCGCCTACCACTACTACTGGTACCGCGACCAGAAGGAGTCCGGGGAGTCCAGCGACAACACCGAGCTGCACTTCTTCGGCGACCAGGACCCCGGCGCCTTCGTCAGCGTCTCCGGTGCGGGGGTACTGGCCTCCAGCGACAAGCAGGAGGACGCGCAGGCGTTCGTGAACTTCCTGGTCAGCGCCGAGGGCCAGCAGGCGATCGCCGACTCCTACGCCCTCGAGTACCCCCTCAATCCCGACGTCAGCCTCGACCCGTCGGTCAAGCCGTTCGCCGAGCTCGAACCACCGCAGATCGATGTCGCCACGCTCAACAGCCAGACGGTCATCGAGATGATGCAGGACGCAGGTCTCCTCTGACCGGCACCCCTCTCCTCGAGCGCGAGACGGAGACGCGAGCGGGACGGCCCGACCGGCCGACCCGTCGTACGCCACCCCTCCTGCTGCTTGCGGGCGCCGCGGTGGCCCTGCTGGCGCTCGTGCCGCTGGGTTTCGTCGCGGTCTACACGATCCTCATCGGACCCAGCGAGGCGTGGGACCTGCTGGTCCGGCCCCGGATCGGTGAGCTGCTGTGGAACACCGTGCGGCTCGTCGTCGGCTGCGTCGCGGCGAGCCTCGTCCTCGGGGTCGGGTGCGCCTGGGTGGTCGAGCGCACCGACCTGCCGTTCCGCAACCTGTGGCACGGCCTCCTCGTCGCCCCGCTCGCGGTGCCGGCCTTCGTCAACAGCTACAGCTGGATCTCGCTGACCCGCGACGTGCAGGGCTACTGGGGCGCGGTGCTGATCGTGACCCTGTCGTACTACCCGCTCGTCTACCTCCCTGTGGTCGCCACTCTGCGCGGGCTCGACCCGGCGCTCGAGGAGACGGCGTACTCGCTCGACCACTCCCGCTGGCGGGCCTTCCTGCGCGTCGTCCTCCCGCAGCTGCGGCCGGCCATGCTCGGCGGCGGCCTGCTCGTCGGCCTGCACCTGCTCGCGGAGTTCGGCGCCCTGCAGATGCTGCGCTTCCCGACCTTCACGACCGCGATCTACGACCAGTACCGCTCCACGTTCAACGGAGCCGCCGCCAACATGATCGCCGGCGTGCTCGTGCTGTGCTGCGTCCTGCTGCTGACGCTCGAGCTCCGGCTGCGCGGCCACCGCCGCTACGCCCGGGTCTCCCACGGCGCCGCCCGCCCGGCCGAGCGCCAGCGCCTCGGCGCCCTGCGCGGGCCCGTGGCGCTCCTCGTCGGCGGCGTGGTCGCGCTCGGCGTGGGCGTCCCGACGTACAGCTTGGTCCACTGGCTGTGGGTGGGCTCGTCGACCGCGTTCCCCGTCGGCGAGCTGCTCGCGGCTGCCGGCACCTCGCTCGGCCTGGGGGCAGCGGCGGCCGGGCTCACCGTGCTGCTGGCGCTGCCCGTCGCCTGGCTGGCCGTCCGCTACCGGACCGCGGTCAGCACCATGGTCGAGCGCAGCACGTACGTCGCCAACGCGCTGCCCGGCATCGTGGTCGCGCTGGCCCTCGTGACCGTGTCGATCCGGGTCGTGCAGCCGGCGTACCAGACCTACGGGCTGCTCCTCGTCGCCTACGCGATCATGTTCCTGCCGCGCGCGGTGGTGAGCGTGCGGGCCGCGCTGGAGCAGGCCCCGGTCGTGCTCGACGACGTGGCGCACAGCCTGGGCGCCGGACCGCTCTCGACCGCCCGCAGGGTGACCCTCCCGATCATCGCTCCCGGCATCGGCGCCGGGGCCGCCCTGGTCTTCCTCGCCGTCGCGACCGAGCTCACCGCGACGTTGATGCTGTCCCCCATCGACACGGCCACCCTGGCCACGAAGTTCTGGTCGGCCTCGTCCTCGGTGGCGTACGGCGCCGCCGCGCCCTATGCGCTGCTCATGGTGCTGATCTCGATCCCGGCGACGATCCTGCTGGGGCGGCAGGCGACGCTCAGCACCCCGCGCGGCAGGATGGTCCCGTGACCAGCCTCCTCCTCGACGGCGTGACCAAGTCGTTCGGTCCCGTGCTGGCCGTCGACGACGTGCACCTGTCCGTGGCGCCGGCGTCGATCACCGCGGTCCTCGGCCCGTCGGGCTGCGGCAAGACGACGCTGCTGCGGATGATCGCGGGGTTCCTAGAGCCGGACGCCGGGACGATCCGCTTCGACGAGCGCGTGGTCGCCGGTGACGGCCGCTCGGTGCCGCCGCAGGGCCGCCGGGTCGGCTACGTGCCCCAGGAGGGCGCCTTGTTCCCCCACCTCGACGTCGCGGCCAACATCGCCTTCGGCCTGCCCCGGGCTCAGCGCCGGTCGGCCCGGGTCCCCGAGATGCTGGACCTGGTCGAGCTCCCCGTGTCGTACGCCTCGCGGCACCCGCACGAGCTCTCCGGCGGCCAGCAGCAGCGGGTCGCCCTGGCCCGTGCCCTGGCGCCGAACCCGACCGTGGTGCTCCTCGACGAGCCGTTCTCCTCGCTCGATGCCTCCCTGCGGGCCAGCACCGGGCGAGCCGTCGTCCGGGCACTGCGGGCGGCCGAGACCACGGCCGTGCTGGTCACCCACGACCAGGACGAGGCGCTGTCCCTTGCCGACCAGGTGGCCGTGATGCGGGCCGGCCGCCTCGTCCAGGCCACCAACCCGCGCGACCTCTACCGCACGCCCGCCGACCCCGAGGTCGCCCGGTTCGTCGGAGGTGCCGCGGTGCTGCCCGCCCGCGTGCTCGACGGCGTCGCGACGTGCGCGCTCGGCCGCGCGCCGATCTTCGGCGAGTGCCCCGATGGCGAGGCCCAGGTGCTCGTCCGCCCCGAGCAGGTGCGGATCGACGGGTCCGAGGCGTCCGTCGAGGCCCGGATCGAGGAGATCAGCTTCTACGGCCACGACGCCGCGGTGCGGATCCTGGTGCTGCCCGACGGCCCGGCCCTGGTGGCCCGGGTGCCCGGACTCGACTCCCCCGGCGTCGGCGCCACGGTGAAGGCAGGGATCGCCGGTCGCGTGGTGGCGTTCCCCACGTCGTGAACCACTTGCTCAGGTAAGCCTCACCTAAGTTAGGCTGGGCAGGTGACCCTGCTCCTCAACGCACCCGAACGCGCCCACGCGCGTCCGGCCCTCCACCTCGCGGCCCGAGGCGGCGCCGTGGCGTTGTGGACCGAGCAGGGCCCGGTCACCTACGACGAGCTCGCCCAGCGGGCCGGCGACCTCGCGCACGACGTGCTCGGCCCCACCCGACGGCTGGTCCTGGTCGAGGGGGCCAACCGGCTCGACGCCGTGGTCGCCTACCTGGCCGCTCTCGAGCACGGACACGTCGCCCTCCTCGTCCCCGACGGCCGGGACGCCCAACGCGAGCAGCTCGTCGCGGCGTACGACCCGGACGTCGTGCTCCACGCCGGCCCCGGCGGCTGGACCGCCACGGAGCGCCGCGAGCACACCGCGCACGACCTCCATCCCGAGCTCGCCCTGCTGCTGAGCACGTCCGGCTCGACCGGCTCCCCCAAGCTCGTCCGACTGTCGCACGACAACGTCCGCAGCAACGCGCTCAGCATCGCGGAGTCGCTCAGCATCACGCCCGGCGACCGCGCGATGACGTCGCTCCCGGTGCACTACTGCTACGGCCTCTCCGTGGTGAACAGCCACCTCGCCACCGGCGCCGGACTCGTGCTCACCGAGGGCTCGGTCGTCGACGAGTGCTTCTGGGACCGCTTCCAGGACGCCGGCGCCACGACCTTCGCCGGCGTCCCCTACACGTTCGACCTGCTCGACAGGTCCGGGTTCGACGGTCGTTCGCTCCCGACCCTCCGCTACGTCACCCAGGCCGGTGGCCGCCTGGCGCCGGACCGGGTCCGGCAGTACGCCGACCTGGGTCGCCGCGACGGCTGGGACCTCGTCGTCATGTACGGCCAGACCGAGGCCACCGCGCGGATGGCCGTCCTGCCGCCAACGCTCGCCGCGACCCGACCAGGGGCCATCGGGGCCCCCGTGCCCGGCGGCTCGTTCCGGATCGAGCCGGTGCCGGAGAGCCCGCACCCCGGCACCGGCGAGCTCGTCTACGCCGGACCCAACGTGATGATGGGGTACGCCGAGCAGCCCGGCGACCTGTCCTCCGGCGCCACCCTGACCGAGCTCCGTACCGGCGACCTGGCCCGCGAGGTCGCCGGCCTCTACGAGATCGTCGGACGACGCAGCCGCCACGCCAAGCTCTTCGGGCTCCGGATCGACCTGGACCGGGTCGAGCAGGTCGCGGGGACGCCGCAGGCGCCGGTGCGCTGCGTGGTCGTCGACGACGTCCTGCACGCCTTCACCACCCGACGTCGGGCCGCGACGGGCGTGCACGAACGGATCGTCGACCTCTGCGGCATCCCGTCGGGCACGGTCCGGGTCAGCGTGATCGACCAGCTCCCGCTCACCGCCAACGACAAGCCCGACCACGCCGCCCTCGAGCGCCAGGCACGGCTGCTCGTCGCGCAGTCGGAGCGCGAGCAGGCAGCGGAGTCCGGCCGCCCGGTCACCGCCACGTCGGTCCGCGACGACCTCGCGCTCGTGCTCGGCCGGCCCGACGCCACCGTCGACAGCAGCTTCGTCGGACTGGGCGGGGACTCGCTCTCCTACGTCGAGCTGGCCACCCGGCTCGGGTCGCGGCTCGGCGAGCTCCCCCCGGGCTGGCACACCCTGACCGCGACCGAGCTCGCGGACCGGGCGCGGCCGCGCAGCCGCTGGGGCACGCTCCTCGACACCACGGTCGCCCTGCGGGCGCTGGCGATCGTGCTCGTCGTCGGCACCCACGCCAACCTCGTCACCGTCGCCGGTGGTGCCCACCTGCTCCTCGCCGTCGTCGGCTTCAACCTCGCCCGGTTCCAGCTGGCGTCCCTGCCGCGCCGCCAGCGGGTGCGCAACGGCCTCGGCGCCGTGGCCCAGGTCGCGGTGCCCAGCGCCCTGTTCATCGGGGTGGCCGGTGTGGCGACGGGCAGGTACGACGCCCCGACCGCAGTGTTCCTCAACGGGCTTCTCGGCAGCGACAGCTGGACCCTCGACTGGCAGTTCTGGTTCCTCGAGGCGCTGGTGTGGGGCAGCCTCGGGACGGTGGCGCTGATGGCCGTGCCCGCGGTCGACCGGCTGGAACGGCGGGCGCCGTACGCCTTCGCCGTCGGCCTGGCTGTCGCCGCCCTCGCCGTGCGGTTCGTCTGGACGGGGATCGAGACCGGGGCGACCGAGCGCTACAGCGTCGGCCCGGTGCTGTGGTTCCTCGCCGTCGGCTGGGCGGCCGCGCGCGCCACGACGGTGTGGCAGCGGGCGCTCCTGGTGGTCCTGACGGCGATCGGCTGCCTCGGCTACTTCGGCGACCTCCAGCGGGAGCTCGTGATCATCACCGGGATGTCCGTGCTGATCTGCCTGCCCGCCGTCCGGCTGCCCCGGTGGCTGGGGAGCGCCTGTGGCGTGCTCGCCGCGGCATCGCTGTCGATCTACCTGACGCACTGGCAGGTCTACCCCCACCTCGAGATGGACCACCCCTGGCTGGCGACCGTCCTGTCGCTGGCAGCGGGCATCGCCTTCGGGTGGGCGATCCGGCCCCTGGCGAGGGCGTTGAACAGGCTGACCCGGGCTACCGCACGACCTTGATGTTGAAGCTGGCCGTGCCGACGGCGCCCATGATCCGCAGCCAGAGCGGCAGGAACATCTCGGCGCCGCGTGCCGACGACAGGTCACCGAGGTCGAGCACGTCCGTGTGACCGAACGACTCCAGGAGCCCGGTGACCGTCGCCTTCGCCCCGGCGTCGTCCCCGCACACGAAGACGGTGGTCGGCTCGGGGAGGCTGCCGGGATGGACCATGAGCTCCGCGGTCAGGGTGTTGAGCGCCTTGACCACCCGCAGTCCGGGGTACTCGCGCTGGACCTGCTCCCCGAGCGAGTCGGTGTCCTTGACGGTCAGGGTCGGCGGGAAGCCGGCCGAGAAGTCGAGCGGGTTGCTGATGTCGAGCAGCACCACGCCGTCACGGTCACCGACGTTGGCCGAGCTCAGCACCTCGAACGTGACCATCCCGCTGCTGGCGTTGACGAGCAGTTCCGCCGACGCGGCCGCGTCGGCGAACGTCGTGAGGTGTACGCCGGGCGCGGTGGCCGCCCATGCGGCGTACTCGTCCCGGACGGCGGTGGCGTCGGGTTCGCGCGTGCCGAGGGCGACGGCGTGACCGAGCTGGTCGAGGCGGGCGGAGACGGCACGGCCAACCGATCCGGTGCCGAGAACGGCGATGTCCATGCCCCCGAACCTACTCCGGCCGGGACGGGTTCTCCGCGCGGCCGGACCCCGCTGCGGGCCCGACCGCGCGGAGGATCAGATCCCCGCCGTGGAGGAGATGAAGGAGCGGATCGAGCCGTTGTTGACCTCGCCGTAGACGCCCGGGAACTCGGGGACGGCGCAGCCGAGGCCGTAGCTCACGATGCCGACCTGGATGCGGCGGCCGTCGGCGAGCGTGCCGAACAGCGGGCCGCCCGAGTCGCCCTGGCAGGAGTCGCCGCCGAGGGTCTCGGCGCAGATCTCCGAGTCGCCCTGGAAGCCCATGAGGCCGTTGGTGGTGCAGTTGTCGTCGGCCACGGCGGACACGTCGACGGCCTTGAGGTCGGCCGGGATGAACGGCGAGCCGAAGAACTCGGTGCCCCATCCGGCGACCGTCAGCGGGGCACCTTCCTGCTCGAGGGAGTCCTCGCCGACCGCGGCCAGCGCGATGCTGGGGGCGGCGATGTCCTGGGTGACGTGGATCAGCGCGGCGTCGAACGTGCCGGTCTCCTCGTAGTCCGGGTGCACGACGATCCGGTCGACGGCCAGGGTCTGGCCCGACGTCAGGTCGTCGAGGTCGGTGCGGCCGACGCCGATCTGGATGTCAGCCGGCTTGGTGTCGACCATGCAGTGCGCGGCGGTCAGGACCCACCGGGCGCCGATGACCGAGCCGCCGCAGAAGTGACGTCGGTACCGTCGGCACCCTTGGACTGGATCGAGGCCATGAACGGAAACTCCCCCGCTTCTGCCTGGTAGCCGCCGACGATGGCGTCGGCCGGGCTGGTGGCGACCTGCGCGCCCGCCAGGACGACCGTCGCGGCGGTGAGACGGGCGAGAGTACGGACCAAGGGGCGCAAGGGAGAGCCTTTCGTGGTGGTCTAGACGTGGGTCCAACGAGGCGTGGTGCCCCGGGTTACCCCTGCCGGAGCGCCCCGGGAGGCGTACTTCGAGGGACTGGTCGAGATGGCCGAGGGCCGCTGGACGCCCTCGCACGAGGAGCTGCTCGCGTTCTGCGAGGAGCACGACAACATCTAGTCTGACCGCCAGGGCGCCACGCCGGGTGGCGTACCCCGGGCACGGATGAGACCTCGCGCGAGCCGGGCACCACCGGGCGCTACGCTGCCGCAGGCAGGCAAGTCAGCGAGACCAGGAGCGTCAGGTGCCGGAGATCAAGCCACTGCAGAAGGTCCTCATCGCCAATCGCGGCGAGATCGCGGTCCGGGTGATCCGGGCCTGCAAGGACGCCGGCATCGGCAGCGTGGCGGTCTACGCCGACCCCGACCGGGACGCCCAGTTCGTGCGGCTGGCCGACGAGGCCCACTCCCTCGGCGGCGCGACCCCGGCCGACTCCTACCTCGACGTCGGCAAGATCATCGCGGTCGCGGAGAAGACCGGGGCCGACTCCGTGCACCCCGGCTACGGCTTCCTCGCCGAGAACGCCGACTTCGCCCAGGCCGTCCTCGACGCCGGGCTCGTCTGGATCGGCCCGCCGCCGGCGGCCATCGAGGCGCTCGGCGACAAGGCGAAGGCCAAGCACATCGCCGAGAAGGCCAACGCCCCGCTGGCTCCCGGCACGAAGGACCCCGTGAAGGACGCCGACGAGGTCGTCGCGTTCGCCAAGGAGGCCGGCCTGCCGGTGGCGATCAAGGCCGTCTTCGGCGGTGGCGGCCGCGGTCTCAAGGTCGCCCGCACGCTCGAGGAGATCCCGGACGCCTACGAGTCGGCGGTGCGCGAGGCGGTCAGCGCCTTCGGCCGCGGCGAGTGCCTCGTGGAGAAGTTCCTCGACCAGCCGCGCCACGTCGAGACCCAGTGCCTGGCCGACCAGCACGGCAACGTCGTGGTGGTCTCGACCCGTGACTGCTCGCTGCAGCGCCGCCACCAGAAGCTCGTCGAGGAGGCGCCCGCGCCGTTCCTGACCGACGACCAGGTCGCCAAGCTCTACGAGTCGTCCAAGGCGATCCTGCGCGAGGCCGAGTACGTCGGTGCCGGAACCTGCGAGTTCCTGATCGGCAAGGACGGCACCATCTCCTTCCTCGAGGTCAACACCCGGCTCCAGGTCGAGCACTGCGTCTCCGAGGAGGTCACCGGCATCGACCTGGTCCGGGAGATGTTCCGGATCGCGGCCGGCGAGGAGCTCGGTTACGACGACCCCGAGGTCCGCGGGCACTCGATCGAGTTCCGGATCAACGCCGAGGACGGGGGGAGCAACTTCATGCCGGCTCCCGGGACCCTGTCGGCCTGGAGCCCGCCCGGCGGCCCCGGCGTCCGCCTCGACGGCGGATACGAGAACGGCGAGACCATCCCCGGCTCGTTCGACTCCCTCATCGCCAAGCTGATCGTCACCGGCCGCGACCGCACCCAGGCGCTCGAGCGTTCCCGCCGCGCGCTCGAGGAGTTCGTGGTCGACGGCATGCCGACCGTCATCCCGTTCCACCGGGCCGTGGTCTCCGACCCGGCGTACGTCGGCGCCTCGACCCCGTCCGGCGACGGCGAGTTCACCGTCTACACGACCTGGATCGAGACCGACTTCGACAACCAGATCGAGCCCTACTCCGGCGACGCGGCCGAGGCCGAGGAGGCCGGCGAGCGCCAGAGCGTGGTCGTGGAGGTGGGCGGCAAGCGGCTCGAGGTCGTGCTCCCCGCCGGCCTCGGCGGCATCGCCACCGGCGGCGGGGCGAAGAAACCGAAGCGCGCCAAGGGCAAGAAGGCCGGCGCCGCCGCCAGCGGCGACTCGGTGACCTCGCCGATGCAGGGCACCATCGTCAAGGTCGTCGTCGAGGAGGGCCAGGAGCTCGCCGAGGGCGACACCGTCGTGGTCATCGAGGCGATGAAGATGGAGCAGCCCCTCAAGGCCCACAAGGCCGGCACCGTGACCGGCCTCCAGGCCGAGGTCGGCGCCACCGTCACCAACGGCGCCGTCATCTGCGAGCTCAAGGACTGACTGGCACGTTGGACGAGCTCCGCGAACCGAGTCAGCGGGTCAGCCCGCGGGCCCGCTCCATGTGGTTGGCCGGAGCCGCCGTGGAGGCCGTCGTCAGCTTCCTCGTCCTGCTGGTCGTCGGCTACGTCTGGGCGCCGTTCGACGTGCACTGGTGGATGCCCGTGCTGCTCGCCCTCGCGATGGCGTCGTACGTCGCGGTCGTCCCGGCCTGGAAGTACGCCGTCCACCGCTGGGAGGTGACCGAGACCGCCGTCTACACGCAGACCGGCTGGTGGGCCCGCGAGCGGCGGATCGCCCCGCTCTCCCGGATCCAGACGGTCGACTACGCCGAGGGTGCGCTGGAGCGGATGTTCGGACTGGCCACCGTCACCGTGACCACGGCGTCCGCGGCCGGTGCCGTCGAGATCGGCGGCCTCGATCGCGAGCTGGCCCTGCGGCTGGTCGGCGAGCTGACGGTCAAGGCCGACTCGGAGCCCGGCGACGCCACGTGAGCGTCTCCGACGACACGGGCGCCGGGTGGCAGCGGCTCGACCGGCGGATGTTGTTCGTCCACCCGATCCGTGAGGTCCTTCGCTTCCTGCCGGCCCTCGTCGGTCTCTTCGTCGCCGGCCGGGCCTCGGGCGGCATGGACGTGCAGTGGCAGCTCGTCGGCATCGCAGTCCCGGTAGCCCTGGGCGTGTTCCGCTACCTGACGACCTCGTTCCGGATCACCGGCGGCCGGGTCGAGCTGCGGCGCGGGCTGGTCAGCCGGCACCTGCTCTCGACCCGCCTGGACCGGGTTCGGACGGTCGACCTGTCGTCGTCGCCCATCCAGCGCGCCCTCGGGCTGAGCACCGTCCGGATCGGCACGGGCACGGCCTCGACCAGCAGCGACGACCAGATCGACCTCGACGGGCTGCCCACCGACGGTGCGAGGCGGCTGCGTCAGGACCTCCTCCACCGGATCCGCCCCACCGACGCCGACCCGGACCCGGATGCCGAGCCCGAGGCCGGCCCGGACCAGCGGGTGCTGCTCGTCCTCGACCCGCGCTGGGCCCGGTACGCCCCCCTGACCAGCAGCGGTGTGGTGCTGACCGCAGCCGTGGTCGGCGTCGGGAGCCAGGTGGTCGACCAGGTCCCGGGCCTCACGGAGGGCGTGGACCTGGACCGGGCGCTCGAGCTCTCCGCGCTGGTCGTGGTGCCGCTCGCCCTGCTCGCCACCGCCGCGGTGATCACCGTGCTGGCCGTGGTCGGCTACCTCCTGACCAACTGGGCCTTCACCCTGAGCCACCACCCACGCGACGGCACCTGGCACCTGAGCCGCGGCCTGCTCACCACCCGCGAGACCAGCATCGACGAGGACCGCCTCAGCGGCGTGGCCGTCGGCGAACCGCTCGGACTGCGCCTTGCCGGGGCAGCCCGGCTGTCCGCGATCGTGACCGGCCTCGACCGCAGCCAGCAGAGCAGCGCCCTCCTCGTCCCGCCCGCCCCGCACGCGGTCGTCGGTGCGGTCGGCGCCGAGGTGCTCGGCGTCGCGGCGCCCCTGACGGAGCCTCTTCGGACCCACGGCCCAGCCGCGGTCCGGCGCCGCTACACCCGCGCCGTCGGCCCCGCCCTGGTCGGAGCGGCGCTCCTCGTCGTCCTCGTCGTCACCGGGGCGTCCGCCTGGCTGCTCGTGCCCGCGGGACTGCTGCCCGTCACGGCGGCGACCCTGGCCGCGGACCGGGCGCGCGCCCTGGGGCACACGCTGACCATGGGCTACGTCGTGGTCCGGTCCGGGAGCCTCTACCGGCAGCGTCAGGCACTCGCCGTCGACGACGTGATCGGCTGGACGTTCCGGGCGACGTGGCCCCAGCGGCGGGCCGGGCTGACCTCCGTGGTCGCGACCACCGCCGGCGGACCACAGTCCGTCACCGTCCTCGACGTCCCCGAGCAGGCCGGGCTCGCGCTGGCCCACGAGGCGCACCCACGGCTGCTCGCGCAGTTCCTGGATCCCCGGACCGGTCCGGACCAGTCGGCGTCGGAGCGGCGATTGTCCTAGCGTGGGAAACCCCTCGGGATGCGGGCGCTGAGCCGTCTCGTCAGGAGCGTCCATCCCTGCGAGGATCCCGCCGGGCGAATACCGTGTCCGCATGTTCTCCAAGGTGCTCGTCGCCAACCGTGGCGAGATCGCGATCCGTGCCTTCCGCGCCGCCTACGAGGTCGGTGCCCGGACGGTGGCGGTCTTCCCCTACGAGGACCGCTGGTCCGAGCACCGGCTCAAGGCCGACGAGGCCTACGAGATCGGGGAGCGCGGCCACCCGGTGCGGGCCTACCTCGACCCCGAGGCAATCGTGGCCACCGCGGTCCGGGCCGGAGCCGACGCGATCTACCCCGGGTACGGCTTCCTGTCGGAGAACCCGGAGCTCGCCGAGGCCTGCGCCAACGCGGGCATCACGTTCATCGGACCCACCGCCGACGTGCTGACCCTCACCGGCAACAAGGCCCGGGCGATTGCCGCGGCCAAGAAGGCCGGTGTCCCGACCCTCGCTAGCGTCGAGCCGTCGACCGACGTGGACGCCCTGGTCGAGTCCGCCTCGGAGATGCCCTATCCGCTCTTCGTGAAGGCGGTCGCCGGCGGCGGCGGGCGTGGTATGCGGAAGGTCGACCGGCCCGAGGACCTGAAGGAGGCCGTCGAGACCTGCATGCGCGAGGGCGAGAGCGCCTTCGGCGACCCCACCGTCTTCATCGAGCAGGCCGTGGTGGATCCCCGCCACATCGAGGTGCAGATCCTCGCCGATGGCGAGGGCAACGTGATCCACCTCTACGAGCGCGACTGCTCAGTGCAGCGGCGGCACCAGAAGGTCGTCGAGATCGCCCCGGCGCCCAACCTGGACCCCGAGCTCCGCGACCGGATGTGCGCCGACGCGGTGCGGTTCGCAACCGAGATCGGCTACCGCAACGCCGGCACCGTCGAGTTCCTGCTCGACCCCGAGGGCAACTACGTCTTCATCGAGATGAACCCCCGTATCCAGGTCGAGCACACGGTGACCGAGGAGGTCACCGACGTCGACCTGGTGCAGTCCCAGCTGCGGATCGCGTCGGGCGAGACCCTGGCCGACCTCGGCCTCTCCCAGGAGACGGTGGTCCTGCGCGGCGCGGCGCTGCAGTGCCGGATCACGACCGAGGACCCCGCCAACGGCTTCCGCCCCGACACCGGCAAGATCACGACCTACCGCTCTCCCGGTGGTGCGGGCGTGCGCCTCGACGGCGGTACGACGTACACCGGGGCCGAGGTGTCCGCCCACTTCGACTCGATGCTGGCCAAGCTCACGTGTCGCGGTCGCACCTTCGAGAAGGCAGTCGAGCGCTCCCGGCGGGCCGTGGCCGAGTTCCGGATCCGGGGTGTGTCCACCAACATCGCGTTCCTGCAGGCCGTCCTCGACGACCCGGACTTCGCCTCCGGCAACGTCACCACCTCGTTCATCGAGACCCACCCGCAGCTGCTCCGGGCCCGCGGCAGCGGCGACCGCGGCTCGAAGCTGCTCGCCTACCTGGCCGAGGTCACGGTCAACCAGCCGCACGGACCGGCGCCGGTGAGCGTCGACCCGGTCACCAAGCTGCCCCCGGTCAACCTCGACGTGCCCGCGCCCGACGGTAGCCGGCAGCTGCTGCTGGACGTCGGCCCCGAGGAGTTCGCCCGACTGCTGCGCGCGCAGAACCGCGTCGGGGTCACCGACACCACGTTCCGCGACGCCCACCAGTCGCTGCTCGCTACCCGGGTCCGGACCCGCGACCTGCTCGCCGTGGCCGGACACGTCGCCCGGACCACCCCGGAGCTGTGGTCGCTCGAGGCGTGGGGCGGGGCGACGTACGACGTGGCCCTGCGCTTCCTCGGCGAGGACCCGTGGGAGCGGCTCACGCAGCTGCGGCAGGCGGTCCCGAACATCTGTCTCCAGATGCTGCTGCGGGGCCGCAACACGGTCGGCTACACGCCGTACCCCACCGAGGTCACCAACGCCTTCGTCGAGGAGGCGGCGGCCGCCGGCATCGACGTGTTCCGCATCTTCGACGCCCTCAACGACGTCGAGCAGATGCGCCCCGCCATCGAGGCGGTGCGCGCCACCGGCACGACCGTCGCCGAGGTCTGCCTCTGCTACACCGGTGACCTGTCCGATCCCGACGAGAAGCTCTACACGCTCGACTACTACCTGGAGCTCGCCGAGCGGATCGTCGACGCCGGCGCGCACGTCCTGGCGATCAAGGACATGGCCGGCCTGCTCCGCGCGCCGGCGGCGCGCACCCTGGTGAGCGCGCTGCGCGACCGCTTCGACCTGCCGGTCCATCTCCACACCCACGACACCGCAGGTGGCCAGCTCGCGACGCTGACCGCCGCGATCGAGGCGGGGGTGGACGCCGTCGACGCCGCCACCGCGTCGATGGCCGGCACCACCTCCCAGCCGCCGCTCTCGGCGCTGGTGTCCGCCACGGACCACTCCGACCGCGAGACCGGGCTGTCGCTGGCCGCGGTCAACGCGCTGGAGCCCTACTGGGAGGCGACCCGCCGGGTCTACGCCCCCTTCGAGTCCGGCCTGCCCTCACCCACCGGGCGGGTCTACCGCCACGAGATCCCGGGCGGGCAGCTCTCCAACCTGCGCCAACAGGCGATCGCGCTCGGCCTCGGCGAGAAGTTCGAGCAGATCGAGGACATGTACGCCGCCGCCAACGACATCCTCGGCAACGTCGTGAAGGTGACCCCGTCCTCGAAGGTCGTCGGCGACCTCGCCCTGCACCTGGTGGCCGTCGGTGCCGAGCCCGCGGAGTTCGCCGACAACCCCGGCAAGTTCGACATCCCCGACTCGGTCATCGGCTTCCTCCACGGCGAGCTCGGGGACCCGCCGGGCGGTTGGCCCGAGCCGTTCCGCACCAAGGCGCTCGAGGGTCGGAGCTGGAAGGCCCCGGCGGAGGAGCTCACGCCCGAGCAGGCAGCAGGACTGGCCGGGAGCGAGGCCACGCGTCGCCGCACGCTCAACGAGCTGCTGTTCCCCGGCCCCACCAAGGAGTTCCTCGAGGCCCGGCAGACCTACGGCGACGTCTCCGTGCTGCCGACGCTGGACTATCTCTACGGCCTGCGCAACGGTGAGGAGCACGAGGTCGACCTCGCCGAGGGACACCGGCTGATCCTCGGGGTCCAGGCGATCAGCGAGCCCGATGAGCGCGGCTACCGCACCGTGATGGCGACCATCAACGGCCAGCTCCGGCCGGTCAGCGTCCGCGACAGGTCCGTCGCCTCCGAGGTGGCCACCGCGGAGAAGGCCGACAGCTCCGAGCCCGGCCACGTGGCCGCGCCGTTCCAGGGCGTCGTCACGGTCTCCGTCGAGGAGGGCCAGCAGGTCACGGCCGGCGAGACCGTCGCGACCATCGAGGCCATGAAGATGGAGGCCTCGATCACCGCCCCTGTCGACGGCACGGTGCAGCGGCTCGGCGTCTCGGGCACCCAGTCCGTCGAGGGCGGGGATCTGGTGCTGGTCGTCGGCTGAGCGAGAACCGGTGTCTGCGTCGGCCGGGTTCTGCTCTCGTCCCTACCGGTGTGGGATCCGGACGTCTCGTAGCCGTCCGGATCCGGGTCTGTCATGGCGGCTTGGCGAACGACCTCCAAGACTCTGCGAGTTCAACCAGTCGCGCCGCCAGCGGTCCCGCGCTGCAGGAGTCACCGAGCGGTCGGCACGGTGCGCGGTCTCAGCAGCCCTGCTCGACGCTGACGCAGGTGTCGCTGCCACCGCCGCCCACCGCAGTGTCGGTGCCACCGCCGCCGTTGAACAGGTCGCCCCGTGCCGTGCCGCGCATCCAGTCGTCCCCGCCGTGTGCCGAGGCCCGCAGCGGGCCGCCGGTGATCGCCCACACCCGGTCCGTGAGCGGAGACCCGTGGAAGCGCCACTGCAGGTTGCCGACGAGTCGGTACTCCTCGAACTTCCCGATCGTCCCGGACGCGGCCGGCTCCACGTCCGCGCCGGTGGTGCCGCTGCGCAGGTCGATGGTGAACTCGGTCCGGGGCGTGTTGCCGACCAGGAGGTTGCCGTAGAGGGCCAGCACGTCGCGACCACCGCCGCCGTCGCTGCCCGAGCCGGATCCGGCGGTGATGTTCTGGGCGACGTAGTCGCGGCCCGTGTCGCCGGCCACCCGGGTCGGCTTGTCGCTGTAGGCCTCGACGAAGTCGTCGCCCGCACCGCCGCGGACGTCGTCGCGGCCGGCGTAGCTGCCCAGGAGGTCCGGGCCGGGGCCGCCGACGAGGAGGTCGTCACCGGACTCCGCGTCCACGTCCTCGCCGTAGACCGTGTCCCTGCCCTCCCCGCCACGGATGGTGTCGTCACCGAGACGGCCCTCGAGGTGGTCGTCGCCGACGGAGCCGGTGATCGTGTCGGCGTACGCCGATCCTCGGACGCCCATGTGAGCCGCGAGGCGGATCGAGTCCGTCCCCTGGCCGGTCGCCACCCCTGGACCTACGGACAGGTCGACCACCACGCCCGCCGGCGCATCGGTGTACGAGACGGTGTCGGGGAGACGGTGGGACTCGACCTTGCGCTTGTCGTAGACACCCGCCAGCAGGTCGTCGCCGTCGCCTCCGTCGAGGACGTCGCCGAGAAGGAACGTGCCGGCCGGGTCGTCTCCCATCCGGTCGAGGCCGCCGAAGAGCTGGTCGTTGCCGGCTCCACCGAAGATCCGGTCGGAGCCGTTGTTGCCGCAGATCAGGTCGTCGCCGCCCCGGCCGTCGATGACGTCGTCGCCGGCCAGGCCGACGATGACGTCACGCAACTTGGTGCCGTCCAGGGTGTCCGGACCCGTGGTTCCGACGATGGTGGCGGGCTCCCCCTCGCAGGTCGGCGGCGCCGCCTGGGCGGCGGGGGCGGTGAGAGCCGCCCCGACGATCACGAGCGACAGGGCAACAAACCGGTGCGCACGCATGAGGTCCTCCGTCCCGAGCGCTCCCCGTCGGATGCTCGTCGTGGTGTCCGACGCACGGCCAGGCCCCGAAGTTCGCATCGGGCGGCTACGTGCGCTGCTTGACCACGAACGTAACCCAGGTGGAGCGCAGTCCGAGAGAGGCGCGGAGGGTGTCGCCGCTGACGACGACGCGGCCCTGGTCGCCGACCAGGGTGAGCGCACGGACCCGACCACCCCAGTCCCCGTTGCCGTCGCGCTGGGTGACGCTCACGCGGCGCAGGTTGCCGATGCTCGGCCACTCCTGCTCGATGCGGGTGTCCCCGAGGCGCACGGACCATTCGTGGACCGGGTTGCCGGACCAGTCGTCGTACGGGTCCTCGATGGCGGCCAGGTAGGGCACGGACCCGGCGGAGGTCCAGCCGCCGCTGCTGGAGGCGAACTGGGTGAACGCGGGCTCGCCGTCGTGCAGGAGGGCCAGCCGGCGGGTCGCATCGACGGCGGCGTTGGAGGCGGGGTGCTCCGCGGAGTAGCCGCCGTAGACCTGGCAGGACCAGGTGTCGCAGATCGGCCCCGAGCGGTGGTCGCGCTCGTACGCCGCGTAGGTGCGCGCCGCGACCGCTTGCGCGCGTACCGCGTGCTTGCTCCACAGTGCCGGCATCTCCAGCGGCACCACGCCTTTGAGGTAGGACTCGAGCGTGAGCACGTTGAGGGTGTCCCGGGCGCGGCTAACGGCCGAGGGCGCCCAGGCCCAGAGCCGTCCGCGGTACTGCCGGGTGCCGAACGGCGTCACGAGCGTGACCGGGCCGCCCGCGACCGAGAACGCACCTTCGCCGGTCAGGCTCGCCCAGCGGTGCCAGCGCTTGTCGAACCAGGCGACCCGGTCGACGCCCTCGGCGTCGACGGCGATCCGCCAGCGGGTGGCGCCGTTGTCCGGCAGGACCAGGGACTCGTCGGTGCCGTTGTCACGCAGCGTGAGCCCGGGAGTCGCCTGCACGACCAGGTCATCGGTGGTGTCGCCCGAGATGACCACGCGGATCCGGCCCTTCGCCTTCCCCCAGGTGGTGCCGGGGTAGTAGAACTCGGCGATCTCCCGGAAGGTCAGGCCCTGCCGCGCGGCTCCCTCGGCGCCGTACTGCGACATTCCGTGGCCGTGGCCGTAGCCGTGGCCCTTGATCGTCACCCAGGCCTTGCCGGGCACCCGCCAGGTGTCGTCGGCTGCGCTCGCCGGACCCGCGACCGCACCCGTCAGCAGCAGCGCGACGAGCGCAGCCAGCAAGGGGCGGACGAGGCGCATGACGGGACTCCCGGGGTCGGTGTGACGACAGGGACGGATGGGGTCAAAGGGAAATCGCACCACGCCGTCCCGGCCGCCGCAATGGGTCCGCGATAACTACAGCCACGTAGTTCGGTGGACAGCCTTCGGTGGACCCGGCGTTAGTCGACCGCCGTGATCTCGAACAGCGTCGAGAACAGACCGAAGTTCCGGCGGAAGCTGTCGCCGGTCACGGTGCCCGACCATTCCGTGTCGGCGTTCTCGAGCCGGACCGTCTCGACGCGGCCTCCGCGGGGGCCGTCCCCGTCGCGGGTCTCGATGGCGATGCTCGTCAGGTTGTCGATGTTGTAGACGTCCTCGACGTCGCTGATCGTCACCTCCACCGTCCAGCCGTAGTAGTCGGGGCTCATGTTCTGCTCGTAGGGGTCCTCCTGCGCCGGCAGGTAGGGCCGACCGCCGTCGACGGTCCAGCCGCCGTTGCTCGCGGAGTACTGCGCGAACGCGGTCTCGCCGCCGTAGGTCAGCACCCGGCGAGCGGTGGCGGCGACCGCCTCGTCGGTCCTGGTCGTCTCGGCCGATGCTCCGCCGTACGCCTGGCACGCGGCCGTGTCGCAGAGGTCGTACGGCCGCATACCCGCGTGCCCGCGCTCGTACGCCGCGTACGTGCGCGAGGCGACGGCCTGGGCGCGCATCGCCTGCTGCGGCCAGATCGAGGAGAGCTCCGCGGGCAGCACCCCCCGGACGTACTTCTCCATCGGCAGCACGTTGACGGTGATCCGGTCACCGTCGTACGTCGTCGAGCGGAGCGCGCCGCGGTAGGCGACCCGGCTGTCGGGAGTGCGGAGGGTGATCGGGGCGCCACCCGCCTCGAATCCGACGTCACCCCGGAAGTTCTGGAAGGTCCGCCACCGTCCCCGGTGGTAGGAGACCTTCGCCCCCTCGGCGGTCGGGGTGATCCGCCACCGTTCGGCCCGGGGCTCCATCCGGTGGGCCTGCTCGGTCCCCGGGTAGTAGAAGTCGAGGATCTGGTCGGCATCGAGGTTGTGGGGGGCGCGGGCAGCGCCGTACGCGCCGTACTGGGACAGGCCCTTGCCGTGCCCGCTGCCGTCGCCCTCGACCGTGATCGTCCCGTTGTCCGGCACCGGGTAGGGGGCGTCGGCGACGGCTGGCGCGGCGGTCGCGAGGATCGCGGCGACGGACACGGCGAGCAGGGAGGTGACCCGAGACATGCGGGCCATCCTCACATGTCGGTCCAAGACGATCGACTGCCGAAAGCCGCACCCGGCCCTACGATCGGGAGATGACGTGGCTGGTCCTGCTGGTCGTCGCACTGGTGCTGATCGCGTCGAGCGTGCCGCTGCGTCGCCTCCTCTCGTCACGTCACGCCGCGGAGCTCGAGGCGTCCGGCAACTTCCGCCTGAGCCGTCGTGCGGCCGACGAGGACGTGACCCGGTTCGGCGAGGCGCTCACCGAGCTGCACGTGGAGACCCTGACCGACGAGCTCGACGACGACATGCGGGCCGACTACCAGCAGGCCCTCGACTCCTACGAGGAGTCCAAGTCGCTGGTCCGGGCTTCGGAGCGGGCGGAGGACGTCACCGCCGTGACCCGGGCGCTGGAGGACGGCCGGTTCGCGATGGCGTGCGTGCTCGCCCGGCGCGACGGTGACGAGCTGCCGACGCGCCGGCCGCCCTGCTTCTTCAACCCTGCGCACGGACCTGCCCGCACCGACGTGGCGTGGGCACCCCCGGGCGGCGTCGAACGCGAGATCCCGGTCTGCCTCCCCTGTCGCGAGCGGCTGACCGAGGGCCTCACCCCCGACATCCGCCGGGTGCGTTTCGGCAACCGCACGGTGCCCTGGTTCCAGGGCGGCCCGGCGTACGCCGCGTACGTCGAGGGCTACTACGGGCGGTACGCCCGGGACGGACAATTCCCCGAGTTCATCGTCGCGGCGATGATCCTCGGCGGCGCCGCCGGTGGGCCCACCTCGGGCGTCGCCGACCTCGGCGGCGCCTGGAGCGGCTGGGACGGCGGCGGGCTGTGGGTCGACGACGGCCCCGGCAGCACGTCGTACGACTGGGGCAGTGGACACGGCGGACCCGGGGACCTCGGCATCGACATCGGCGACGCCGGCGGCGGGGGCGACGGCGGTGGCGACGGCGGCTGAGCGACAGCGGTCGGGGCTACAGTCCGCTCATGACGTGGATCCTTCTCGGGGTTCTGATGGTGCTGCTGCTCGCGTCCGTGCCCGTCCGGCGGGCGCTGGCCCAGCGCCGTCAGCGCGAGCTCGACGCCCTGGAGGCGTTCCGGGTCAACCGCAAGGTGGCCGACGAGGACGTCACGGTCTTCGGCGAGCAGGTGGCCGAGCTGCACGTCGACACGCTCGCCACCGACCTCGACGCTTCGATGCGCGAGGACTACCAGGCGGCGCTGGACTCCTACGAGCGGGCCAAGCAGAACCTGGCCGCCGCCACCACGGTCACAGAGGTCGCCGAGGTGGCCGCCGTCCTGGCGGACGGACGGTTCGCCCGGGCCTGCGTGCTGGCGCGACGCGACGGCGCAGACCTGCCGCAGCGCCGTGACCCCTGCTTCTTCAACCCCCAGCACGGTCCCGCGGTCGCGGACAAGACGTGGGCACCGCCCGACGGCGTGGCCCGCGAGATCGCCGTGTGCGGCGCCGACGCCCGCCGTCTCGAGGCTGGCGATGATCCCGACGTCAGGCTGGTGCGCGTCGGTGACCGTTACGTGAAGTGGTACGAAGCCGACCACCAGCGCGGCCTGCTCGTCGCCACGTTCGGCTCGGAAGCCGTCGCCGGTGTCCCGAAGTACGTCATGCTCGAGGCCGACATGGCCCGGACCCGGCGCAATGCTCCCGGCGGCGGCGGCCGGCTCTGAACCGGTTGCCTCAGACCCGGTGCAGGCGACGCGCGGCCTCGGCGATCGAGCCGCTCATCGACGGGTAGACCGTGAACGCCTGGGCGAGCTGGTCGGCGGTGAGCGACTCGGCCACCGCGATCGACACCGGGTGGATCAGCTCGCTCGCGCGCGGACCGACCACGACTCCCCCCACGACGATGCCGGTGCCCGGCCGGCAGAAGAGCTTCACGAAGCCATCCCGGACCCCCTGCATCTTCGCGCGGGGGTTGCCCGACAGCGGCAGGGTCACCACCACGGCCTGGATCTCGCCGGCGTCGACGGCCTGCTGCGACCAGCCGACGGTGGCGATCTCGGGTGCGGTGAAGACGTTGGAGGAGACCTTCTTCAGGTCGAGGGGCGTGACCGCGTCCCCGAGGAAGTGCCACATCGCGATCCGGCCCTGCATGGCCGCCACCGAGGCCAGCATCAGGATCCCGGTGCAGTCGCCCGCGGCGTACACGCCCCGGGCGGAGGTGCGGGAGACCCGGTCGACGTTGACGAAGCCGGCGTCCGTGAGCACCACGCCGGCCCCCTCGAGGCCCAGGTCCTCCGTGTTCGGGACCGAGCCGAGCGCCAGGATGCAGTGCGAGCCCTCGACGGTGCGACCGTCGGTGAGCTTCACGCTGACGACGTCACCGTCGCGGGTCACCGACTCCATGCGCGACTTCGACAGCACGGTCATGCCGCGCCGGGTGAGGACCTCCTCGAGCACGGCGGCCGCGTCGGCGTCCTCGCCCGGAAGGACCCGGTCACGCGACGAGACCAGGGTGACCGGGATGCCGAGAGCGAGGTAGGCGCTGGCGAATTCCGCACCGGTGACGCCCGAGCCGACCACGATCAGCTCGGAGGGCGCCTCGGTGAGGTCGTAGACCTGCTCCCAGGTCAGGATCCGCTCGCCGTCGGGCTGGGCGGTCGGCAGGGTCCGCGGAGCGGCGCCGGTGGCGACGAGCACCGCGTCGGCCTCGAGGGTCTGCTCGGTGCCGTCGGCCAGGGTGACCAGCACGCGCTGCACGGCCCGACCGGCACCGTCGGGCGCGACCAGGCGACCGCGGCCCTGGACGAGCCTGACGCCGTCGCGCTCGAGGCGGCGGCCGATGTCGGCGGACTGGTCGGTCGCGAGCTGCTTGACCCGGGCGTTCACCTGGGCCAGGTCGACCCGGATGTTCGTGGCGGCGTCGCCCTCGCGGTCGTGGAAGTTCACGCCGAGCTCGGAGGCCCCGGCCAGCTCGGTCATCACCTCGGCGGTGGCGATCAGCGTCTTGCTCGGCACGCAGTCCGTGAGGACGGCGGAGCCGCCGACACCGTCGGTGTCGACGATCGTGACGTCGGCCCCCAGCTGGGCGGCGACGTGGGCGGACTCGTAGCCGCCCGGCCCGCCACCGATGATGACGACCCGCTCGGTCGTCCCGCTGGGCGACATCAGAAGTTGATCATGTGGCCGGCGATGCCGTGGACGGCTTCCTTGACGGCCTCGGACAGCGTCGGGTGGGCGAAGATGTTGCGGGCCACCTCATCGGCGGTCAGGTCCCACTGCTGGGCCAGGGTCAGCGCGGGCAGCTGCTCGGTCACGTCGGGCCCGATCATGTGGGCGCCGAGGATCTCGTTGTACTGCGCGTCGGCGACGATCTTCACGAAGCCGACGGCGTCCCCGAGCCCCTGCGCCTTGCCGTTGGCCGAGAACGGGAAGGTCGCCGTCTTCACGTCGTACCCCTTCTCCTTGGCCTGTTCCTCGGAGTAGCCGAACGAGCCGATCTGCGGCTGGCAGTAGGTCGCGCGCGGGATCATGTCGAAGTTGATCTCCTGCGTCTCCTCGCCGGCGATCGTCTCGGCGGCGACGATGCCCATCGCCTCTGCAGCGTGAGCGAGCATCATCTTCCCGGTGACGTCACCGATCGCGTAGACGCCGTCGATGTTGGTGCGGCCGCGGCCGTCGACCGCGATCGCGCCGCGCTCGGTCAGCTCGACGCCGATCGCGTCCAGGCCGTAGCCCTCGACGCGCGGCGCGAAGCCGATCGCCTGGAGGACCTTGTCGGTCTCGAGGACCTCTTCCTTGCCGTCCTTGCTCACGGTGACCTTGACCTTGTCGCCGGAGTCGTCGAT
>JBKJUE010000074.1:0-42289 GCA_046590395.1 Nocardioides sp. | reverse complement strand
CTGCAGGTCAGTCATCGTCAGCCCTGTCTCGCGAGACGAAAAAAGACCCCCCAGGGGCTGGGAGGTCTGCGCGGCGGGAAAAGCCCCGTCGCGCTAGTCGATAATGACGCTGGCGGTGGCCACGAGCGTCCATGTGTTGCTCACCGCAGAATCGTGGCACGCCGGTCCACCATCTGGCTACCCGTCTCGCACTGTGGTCGTCGCACCGTGGTTCGGTGGCCCGGTCATGGAACCGTGGTGACAGGCCCAGTGCAGGCCCGGACGAGCGCGTCGAACAGCCGCGTGTCCTGCCCGGCCTCAGGGTGCCACTGCACCGCCAGCCGGAAGCGCGACGCCGGATGCTCCATCGCCTCAAGCGTGCCGTCCGGAGCCCATGCTGCCGCCCGATAGCCCGGATGACTGGAGACGGACTGGTGGTGGTAGCTCGGTATGACGACCTCGCGCCCGAGCAGAGCGCCCACCGTGGTGCCCTCGACCATGCGCACGGAATGGGAGCCATAGACCCCGGGCGCGGGCGAGTGCTCGTCGTGCCCGACCAGGTCGGGCAGGTGCTGGACCAGCGTCCCACCGGCGGCCACGGCCATGACCTGCATGCCTCGGCAGATGCCCAACACCGGCGTATCCCGTTGTCGTGTGACCGTGGCCAGCGCCAGCTCGAGGGCATCGCGATCGGGCCGTGCCTCCTGCACGCTCGGGTGCGGGTGCGCCGCATACCGTCCGGGGTCGACGTCGACGCCGCCAGCCAGGATCAGCCCGTCCAGGCGCGAGAGGATGGACCGGGCCATCTCGTCATCGGCGTCAACGCGGGGCGGGATCAGCACCGCGATGCCACCGGCACGCTCGACCTGGGCCACGTAGTTGTGGGGCAGCAGCGCGTGCGGCATGCTCTGCCACACCCCGCGCACGGCCTCCTCGACGTAACAGGTGATGCCAATGATCGGTCGAAAGCTGTTGGTGTCCATGGCTATTGGTGATCCGGGGAATCAGAGCGGGGTGACGTAGGCGCCGGCAATCCCGCCGTCGACCATGAACTGTGCCGCCGTGATGAAGCTCGACTCGTCGCTGGCCAGGAACAGCACGGCGCTGGCGATCTCATCGGGCTCGGCGAACCGGCCGACGGGTATGTGAACAAGGCGTCGCGCCGCACGTTCAGGGTCGTTGGCGAACAGCTCCTGGAGCAGTGGGGTGTTGACCGGACCGGGGCACAGCGCATTGACGCGGACCCCCTCTCGGGCGAACTGCACCCCCAGCTCGCGCGACATCGAGAGCACGCCTCCCTTGCTGGCCGTGTAGGAGATCTGCGATGTCGCGGCTCCCATGACGGCAACGAAGGACGCCGTGTTGATGATCGAGCCTCTCTTCTGCTCGAGCATGTACGGCAGGGCAGCCTTGCAGCAGAGGTAGACGCTGGTCAGGTTGACCTCCTGCACCCTTCGCCAGGCGTCGAGGTCGGTGGTGAGGATCGAGTCGTACTCGGGCGGCGAGATGCCCGCGTTGTTGAACGCGATGTCGACCGAGCCGTAGGTCTCCTTCGCGGTCCGGAAGAGCGCGTCGACCTGCTCCTTGTCGGTGACGTCGACCTTCACGAACGTCGCGAACTCCGCCCCGCCGAGCTGGCCGACCAGCTCGTGGCCGCGCTGCTCGTCGATGTCTCCGACGACGACCCGGGCGCCCTCCTCTGCGAAGCGCTGGACGGTCGCCAGCCCGATCCCGGAGCAGCCTCCGGTCACGACGGCGACCTTGCCCTGGATTCGTCCTGCCATGTGTCTGTTTCCTCTTCTCGGGCTAGTGGGCGATGAAGATGTTCTTCTCCTCGGTGAACGCCTGGGGGGCGTCGGGACCGAGCTCCCGGCCGAGGCCGGACTGCTTGTAGCCGCCGAACGGGGTCCAGTAGCGCACCGCGGAGTGGGAGTTGACGCTGAGGTTGCCGCTCTCGACGGCCCGCGCGACCCGCAGGCCGCGGCCCAGGTCGTAGGTGAAGATCGAGCCCGACAGGCCGTACTCCGTGTCGTTGGCGAGGGCGACCGCGTCGGCCTCGTCGTCGAACGGCATCACCGCGACGATCGGTCCGAAGACCTCCTCGCGCCAGATCCGGGCGGCCGGGTCGTCGGTGGTGACGACGCTCGGCGGCACCCAGAAGCCGTCACCGCCCGGGGTCGAGCCCGCGAACGCTACCTCGACCTCGTCGAGGTAGCTCTGCACGGTGGTCCTCTGCTGGGCGGAGATGAGCGGTCCCATCTCGCTGGTCTCGTCGGACGGGTCGAGGACCCGCATCCCCGTCACGGCCGGCTCGAGCAGCGACAGGAACTCGTCGTACGCCGACCGCTGGACGAGGATCCGCGAGCGGGCGCAGCAGTCCTGGCCGGCGTTGTCGAAGACGGCGTACGGCGCGCTGGCGGCCGCTGCGGCGAGGTCGGCGTCGGCGAAGACGATGTTGGAGCTCTTGCCACCGAGCTCGAGGGTCACCCGTTTCACCTGGTCGGCGCAGCCGGCCATGATCTTCTTGCCGACGGCGGTGGAGCCCGTGAAGACGATCTTGCGCACCAGCGGATGGGTGACGAAGCGCTCGCCGACGACGCTGCCCTTGCCGGGGATCACCGTCAGCACGTGCTCGGGCAGGCCGGCCTCGAGCGCGAGCTCGGCGATCCGGATCGCGGTGAGCGGTGTGAGCTCGGCCGGCTTGAGCACGACCGTGTTGCCGGCGGCGAGTGCGGGTGCCATGCCCCAGGCGAGGATCGGCATGGGGAAGTTCCACGGCACGATGATGCCGACGACCCCCAGCGGCTCGTGGAACGTCAGGTCGGTGCCGCCGGCGACCGGGATCTGCCGGCCGAACATCCGCTCCGGCGCCGCGGAGTAGTAGTTCAGGCAGTCGCGGACGTTGCCGGCCTCCCACCGGGCGTTGCCCCAGGTGTGCCCGGCGTTGCGGACCTCGAGCTCGGCCAGCTCCTCGACGTGGTCGTCGACCACGGCGGCGAAGCGGCGCAGCAGCGTGGCCCGGTCGCCCGGTGCCATCGTCCGCCAGGAGCCGAACGCCTCCTGGGCGCGCTCGACGGCGGCGTCGGTCTCCTCGACCGAGGCGAGGTGGACGTCGGTCACCGCCGTGGCGGTGGCCGGGTTGATGACGGTGTACGAGTGGGCGCTCATCACAGCCTTTCGAATCCGCGTCGGAGCTCCCAGTCGGTGACCGCCGCGTTGTACGCCGCGAGCTCCACGTCGGCCATGTTCACGTAGTGGTCGACGACCTCGTCACCCAGGGCCGCGCGAGCCACCGTGGACGTGGCGAAGACCTCACGCGCCTCGGGCATCGTGCCCGGCACCTTGGCCCGGCCGGAGGTGTAGGCGTTGCCCTCGAGCGGCGGTTCTAGCTCGAGCTCGCTCTCGATGCCGTGGAGGCCGCCGGCGATCATGGCGGCCAGCGCGAGGTACGGGTTCACGTCGCCGCCGGGCACCCGGTTCTCCATCCGGGCACCGGCACCCTGACCGACGAGACGGACGGCGCACGTGCGGTTGTCCAGGCCCCACGCGATCGTGTTGGGCGCGAACGACCCGTCGGCGAAACGCTTGTAGGAGTTGATGTTCGGTGCGTAGAGCAGCGTGAAGTCCGCGACCGTCGCCAGGACGCCCGCCACGAACTGGTCGTAGAGAGCCGACCGGCCGCCCTTCCCGTCGTTCGCCTCCGGGTCCCAGAAGACCAGTTCGCCGTCGGCGCCGCGCAGCGACAGGTGGATGTGGCAGGAGCTGCCCTCGCGGGCGTCGTACTTCGCCATGAACGTGATCGCCTTGCCGTGCTGGGCCGCGATCTCCTTGGCAGCGGTCTTGTAGACCGCGTGGTTGTCGGCCGTCATCATCGCCTCGGCGTAGAGGAAGCCGATCTCGTGCTGCCCGAAGTTGCACTCGCCCTTGGCGCCCTCCACGTCGAGGCCCGCCGCGTACATGTGGTTGCGGATGTCACGCAGGAGCGGCTCGACGCGGGTGGTGCCGAGGATCGAGTAGTCGACGTTGTACTGGTTGGCCGGCGTCAGGTCCCGGTAGTTGTCACGGTGGGCCTGCTCGTACGTCGTGTCGAACGCGATGAACTCCAGCTCGGTGCCCGACAGGGCGGTCCAGCCGTGCTCCGCCACCCGGTCGAGCTGCTTCTGCAGGATCGCCCGGGGCGACTGGACCACGGGGGAGTGGTCGGGCCACACGAGGTCGCACTGGACCATCGCCGTCGCCGGCAGGTGGGTCAGCAGGCGGATCGTCTCCTCGGCCATCACGAACTCCATGTCGCCGTAACCCTTCTCCCACGAGGAGATGGCGTAGCCGCCGACGGTGTTCATGTCGACGTCGACGGCGAGCAGGTAGTTGCAGCCCTCGGTGCCGTGGCCGACGACGTGGTCGGCGAAGTAGCGGCCGTGGAGCCGCTTGCCCTGGAGTCGGCCCTGCATGTCGGTGAACGCGACCACGACGGTGTCGATGAGCCCCTCTCCGATGCGGACGACGAGCTCCTCCATCGTCAGGTGCCGGTCATTCCTTTTGCCCATACGAGATCTCCTGGGTGTGGTTCGGGTCAGCCCACCAGACCGCGCAGGAGCGCGGCGGTGTCGTCGCAGTGTTCTTCCATGACTTTCCTGGCCCGCTCCGCGCGGCCGGCGAGGATGGCCTTGACCAGGGCGGCGTGCTGGAGGTCCGAGTGCGCGATGTTGGCCTCGAGGACCGGGATCGCCAGCAGCATCTCGTGCAGCGTGGACTGGACCGAGGTGACCGCCTCGATGATCCGGGGCGACCCGGTGAGCGCGGCCACCGTCAGGTGGAAGCGGGAGTCGGCCTGGCGGTGGTCGGCTGAGCGCCGAGCGTCCGTCACCTCCATGAGGGCCTGCTCGAGCTGGGTCCGGCCGAAGGTCCCCAGGGACACCTGGGCGGCGAGCTGGGCCGCGCCCGGCTCCACGATGCGGCGGAAGTCGAGGGTGTCCAGCCACTCCTGGCGGTGCCGGTCGGAGGTGCGGGCAGCGGCTCGCGCGGACGGTGTCCTCGGCTTCAGCGTGACGACCGTGCCACCACCCCGGCCGCGAGTGGTCTCGACCAGGCCGGCTTCGCGGAGCGCTGCCATCGCCTCGCGCAGCGTCGAGCGTGACACGTGCAGTCGCTGCGCCAGCTCGCGCTCCGGCGGCAGCATCGTGCCCCGGGGGTAGACACCGAGCCGGATGGTGGTGGCGAGCTGCTCCACGCACGCCTCGAACGCGTGGTAGCCCCCCGCGGGCCGGAGCACGGCCCTGGTCAGGTCGGTGCTCCTGTCCGGCGAGGCCATCACCTCGTCATCCTCTGGGGGCGCTGCCTCACTGTCAATGGTCTGAGTTCATACCAATTTTTCCAGTCACGTCTTCCCAAGCCGATCCACCCGGGTCTAGCCTCCAGACAATCGCTGTTCCGACTCCGAGAAGGTGTCCTATGCCCGAAGCCCAAGACGCGCGAGAGCTCACCGATGACGAGAAGCACCTCGCGAAGCTCGGCTACTCCCAGGAGCTCAACCGCACGTGGTCGGGGTTCTCCAACTTTGCGATCTCGTTCTCGATCATCTCGATCCTGGCCGGGTGTTTCACCACCTTCGGCCAGGGCTTCAACAACGGAGGACCGGTCGCCATCTCCTGGGGCTGGCCGATCGTCTCCGTCTTCATCCTGATCATCGGCCTCACCATGAGTGAGCTGGTCTCGGCCTATCCGACCTCGGGCGGCATCTACTGGTGGGCCTCGAAGATGGGAGGGCCCGCGGCCGGGTTCTTCACGGGGTGGCTCAACCTGATCGGCCTGATCGCGGTCACGGCGTCGGTGGCCTATGGCTGCGCCACCTTCCTCGACCTGACCCTCAGCACCTATTCGAGCGGCTGGTCGGACGGATACTCCCTGACCAGGGTGTTCATCATCTTCCTCGTGGTCCTGGCGCTGGTGTCCTTGCTGAACATCTTCAGCGGCCACCTGATGGCGGTTCTCAACAACGTCTCGGTCTGGTGGCACGTCGTCGGCGCCGCGATCATCGTGGCGCTCCTGATCTTCGTCCCGGACCAGCACCAGAGCTTCAGCTACGTGTTCAGCGAGCGTTTCAACAACTCGGGCTACGACGGCGGGTCCGCCGACGGAGTGACGTACTGGCTGCTCGTGGTGCCGTTCGGGCTCCTGCTCACGCAATACACGATCACCGGGTTCGACGCCTCGGCTCACCTGTCCGAGGAGACCGAGTCGGCGTCGAAGGCGGCAGCCAAAGGCATCTGGCAGTCGATCTTCTACTCGGCGATCGGCGGCTGGATCCTCCTGCTCGCCTTCCTGTTCGCGATCCCCAATGACGCAGGCGGCAACCCTGACAACGCCGGGGTCGGCGGCGGCGGCGTCGCCTACATCTTCACCGAGTCGCTCGGCAGCAACCTCGCGGCGCTGGTCCTGCTGATCTCGGCGATCGGACAGTTCTTCTGCACGATGGCCGTCATGACCAGCGCGTCGCGGATGACGTTCGCCTTCGCGCGGGACGGCGCCATCCCCGGCTCCCGGCTCTGGTCGTCGCTCTCCGGAGCCAAGGTCCCGGCGAACGCGGTGATGCTCGTCGCCGTGGTCAGCGCGCTGATCACGCTGCCGGCCCTGATCGAGGTCAACATCGGCACTGCCGAAGATCCCTTGATCGTGCCCACGGCCTTCTACGCCGTCGTCTCCGTCGCCGTCATCGGCCTCTACCTGGCGTTCCTGATCCCGATCTGGCTGCGGTGGAAGATGGGGGACGCCTTCGAGACAGGAAGCTGGAACAACGGCGCGAAGTACAAGTGGATGAACCTCATCGCGGTGGCGGAGATCGCGATCATCTCGATCTACTTCATCCTGCCCTTCGTGCCGCAGGGGAGCCCGTTCAGCGACGACTTCTCGTGGAAGTTCGTGAACTACGCACCGATCCTCACGGGAGGTGCGCTCATCATGCTGGCGATCTGGTGGCACACGTCCGCCAAGAAGTGGTTCACCGGTCCCAAGCACACGATCGACGAGGCGGTCGTCAAGGCGTTCGACGACTGAGCCGGGTGACCTCCGCCGATCCTGAGCTCGAGGCCCTGCTGGACCGTGTCCCGGTCCTGCAGGGCCTCGAGCGCACGGTCGTCGAGCTGCCGGGCGGCCTGACCAACCAGAACCTCCACGTCACCACGTCTGTCGGCGACTACGTCGTACGCCGGTTCCGGGGCGACGCCGAGCTCCTGGGGATCGACCGCGACGCGGAGCACGTCAACACGGCGGCCGCCGCCGAGGCAGGCGTGGGCGCCGGGGTGGTGGACTACCTTCCCGACGTCGGGGTGCTCGTCATCGACTACATCGACGGGGAGACCTACGACAACGACTCGTTCGACCGGCCGGGAGTGCTCGACCGGGTCGCGGAGGCATGTCGGCGGCTGCACGAGGGGCCGCGGTTCAGCGGGGACTTCGACATGTTCCGCCGGCAGCCCCGGTACCGCCGGACGGTCGCCGAGAACGGGTACCGGATCTTCGACGGCTACGACGAGCACGAGCACGCCTTCCGGCGGGTGGAGGCCGCGCTCGCGGTCCGCGCCGAGCCGACGGTCCCGTGCAACAACGACCTGCTGGCCGGCAACTTCGTGGACGACGGGAGGAAGCTCTGGCTGATCGACTACGAGTACTCCGGCAACAACGACGCCTGCTTCGAGCTCGGCAACACGGCGACCGAGTGCGAGCTCGACGAGCAGCAGGTCGAGGCGCTGACGGCGGCGTACTTCGGCAGGCCCTTGCGGCACAAGGTCGCGCGGGTCCGGCTCCAGTCCCTGGTGTCGCAGTACGGCTGGTCGCTGTGGGGCGCGATCCAGGCATCGGCGAGCACGCTCGACTTCGACTTCGAGTCCTGGGGGCGGGAGCGCCTCGACAAGGCGGTGCGGACGTTCGACAGCCCGAGGCTCGGGCAGCTGCTGGAGGACGTCGTCCGTGACGACTGAGCTCCCCGACCGGGCGCAGGTCGTGGTCATCGGCGGCGGGGTGATCGGCACCTCCGTCGCCTACCACCTGACCAGGCTCGGCTGGTCTGACGTGCTCCTTCTGGAGCAGGGGTCGCTCTCCTGCGGCACCACCTGGCACGCCGCCGGGCTGGTCGGTCCGCTGCGTGCGTCCGAGAGTGGCACCCGGCTCGTCCAGTACTCCGCCGAGCTCTACGCCTCTCTCGAGGCCGAGACCGGTCTCGCCACGGGGTACCGCAACGTCGGTGGGGTGATCGTGGCCCGGACCGAGGACCGCATGGTCCAGCTCCGACGGACCGCGGCGAGCGCGACGGCGTACGACATGGACTGCGAGCTGCTCACCCCGGCGCAGGCAGGAGAGCTGTGGCCGCTGATGGCGACGGACGACCTGCTCGGGGCCATCTGGCTGCCCGGGGACGGCAAGGTCAACCCCACCGACGTGACCATGGCCCTCGCGAAGGGTGCCCGGATGGGCGGGGCGCGGATCGTCGAGAAGGCCCGGGTGACCGGCGTCGAGGTGGCGGAGGACCATCAGGGCCGCCGGGTGACCGGCGTGCGGTGCGAGCGGGAGGGCGACGAGCAGGTCGTCGAGACGGAGACCGTCGTCAACTGCGCCGGCCAGTGGGCCAAGGCTCTAGCCGACGCGGTCGGGGCGACCGTTCCCCTGCACTCGGCCGAGCACTTCTACGTCGTCACCGAGGCCGTCCAGGGGACCCACCCGGACCTGCCGATCATGCGTGACCCCGACGGGTACACGTACTTCAAGGAGGAGGTTGGCGGGCTGGTGGTCGGCGGCTTCGAGCCCGACGCCAAGCCGTGGCGGGCGCCGGACGACCTGCCCCACCCGTTCGAGTTCCAGCTCCTCGAGGAGGACTGGGAGCACTTCGAGCCGCTCATGAGCGAAGCGGTCCGCCGGATCCCCGCGCTCGCCGAGACCGGGATCCGCAAGTTCTACAACGGCCCGGAGGCATTCACGCCGGACAACCAGTTCGTGATGGGGGAGGCGCCGGGGCTCGCGGGGTACTTCGTCGGCGCCGGCTTCAACTCGGTCGGCATCGCGTCGGCGGGTGGCGCCGGCCGGGCGCTCGCGGAGTGGGTCGTCGAGGGAGAGCCGAGCAGCGACCTGCTGGCGGTCGACATCCGCCGGTTCGCGCCGCTCCACGCCGAGAGCGGTTGGCTGCGGAGCCGGGTCGCCGAGGTGCTCGGCCTCCACTACGCCGTGCCGTGGCCCAACAGGGAGGCGGAGACGGGACGACCGCAGCGCACCTCGCCCCTCCACCAGCGCCTGGCCGATGCCGGAGCCGTGTTCGGCGCCAAGATGGGCTGGGAGCGGCCGCTCTACTTCGCGGAGGATGGCGAGCCGCAGGCGCTCTCGTACTCCTGGGGCAAGCCGGCGTGGCTCGACCGGTCGGCCGCCGAGCAGCGGGCAACCCGCGAGGCGGTGGCGGTGTTCGACCAGACCTCCTTCTCGAAGTACGTCGTCGAGGGCACCGGCGCCGTGGCGGCACTCCAGTGGGTGTGTGCCGCCGACGTGGACGTTGGAGTCGGGAGGGCCGTCTACACGCCGCTCCTCAACGCTCGGGGCACCTACGAGTCCGACCTCACGGTCACCCGCACCGGCGAGACGGAATTCCTGCTGGTGAGCAGCTCGGCGACCACCGTGCGCGACCAGGACTGGATCCGGCGCCACGTCCCGCACGGCCTGGACGTGACCATCCGCGACGAGACGACGGCGTACGCCGTGATCGGGGTGATGGGTCCGCGGTCCAGGGACCTGCTGGCGCGGCTCACGGACGCCGACCTGGGCGAGGAGTCGTTCCCGTTCGCCACCAGCCGCAGGGTCGATCTGGCCGGTGTCGCCGTCCGGGCCACCCGGATGACGTACGTCGGGGAGCTGGGCTGGGAGCTGATGGTGCCGATCGGGCTCGCCGACGCCGTCCACGACGCCCTGCTGAGGGAGGGCGGGGACCTCGGCGTCAGCAACGCGGGCTACTACGCGATCGAGTCCCTCCGTCTGGAGAAGGGGTTCCGGGCCTTCGGCCGCGAGCTGACCCCCGACTACACGCCGGTCGAGGCCGGGCTGGTCTTCGCGACCGCGTTGCGCGGCGACAAGCCGTTCCTCGGTCGAGCGGCCCTCGAGGAGCACCGGAACAGTTTGCGCGAGGGTGGACCCCGACGCCGACTGGTCTCCCTCGTCGTGGACGACCCGGCGCCGATGCTGTGGGGCGGCGAGCTGGTGCTGCGCGAGGGCCGGACGGCCGGGCAGGTGATGAGCGCGGCCTGGGGGGAGGCGGTGGGGTCGTGCGTCGGACTGGCCTACCTGCGGGCCGACGGCCCGGTCACGAGCGACGACCTCGCCCGCGGCGGCTTCCAGGTGGACGTCGCGGGTGAGTGGCACGACGTACGTCTGTCGCTGACGGCGCCGCTGGCCTGACCCGCGTGAACCTGTGGCTCTGCTGTGGCCCGGCCGTGGCAGTTCTGTGGCACTCCGCCGTCTAGCGTGGACACTGTCCGGAAATGGTCTAGACCAGCACCGGAAATTGTATGGCGTGAGTCACCAATCCGGGGGTTCATGTTTCGTCCCCGCATCCTCGGGTAATTCGGAGGTAGCCACCCGACAGCGGGTGGCGGGGGAACACCAACTTTTCGCCAGTGATTCTGGCACGACCCGATGGAGCCCGAGACATGACCCGAACGCTTGACGTACGTCGATCGCTCGCCGCCACGGCCGCTCTCGTGGTTGCCACTGTTGGCGCCACCGCCCTGTCGGCCGCAGCCGACCCCGGCAACGGGAACGGCCAGGGCAACAGCCACGGCCAGTCGCAGTCCCACAAGAACGACGACAAGAAGAACGACAAGGGCGACAAGGACAAGGGCGACAAGGGCCCGAAGGGTCCGAAGTCCGGCAATGGCAACATCGGCGGCAACGGCGGGGGCAACGGTCACGGAAACTCCGGCGGGGGCAACGGTCACGGGAACTCCGGCGGCAACGGCGGGGGCAACGGCGACCCGGCCGGCAACAACGGCACCGTCAAGATCACTCCCATCGGCCAGGACGACGGCATCCCGCAGAACAACCCGCACGTGCCGTGCGGCTTCGACATCGAGTGGTACGGCTTCGACGAGGGTGACGACATCATCTCGACGGTGACCCTCGCGATGCACGCGCCCACCAAGGACGTCGTGCTCACCCCCGGCGGACCCAGCAGCGTGTTCGTGGGCGGCGACCCGGCCACCGGCGCCGGCACCGAGACCGGCTTCGACGGTGAGGCCACCTACTACCCGACCTTCGACGGCGAGCCCCACCCGCAGCAGGGCTACCACATCAAGCTGACGGTCCACACGCCCGGATCGCAGGGTGCCGACACCAAGCACAAGGTCTTCTGGGTCGAGCCCTGCGAGACGCCGACCGAGGAATCTCCCGGTGAGGAAGAGGTCGAGGAGCCCTGCGTCGAAGGTGACATGACCGAGGAGTGCGACGACACCGTGGTCGAGGGCGAGGAGGAGACCGACGAGCAGGACTCCAGCAGCACCGACGCCGGCACCACCGACGAGACCGAGGTCCTCGGCGAGCAGGCCAGTGCCGCTCCCGTGCCCGCGGTCAAGGGTGCTCAGGCCAACGCCGACGCTGCGGCGGGCAACGTCCCGAACGCTGTCGACGCCGGTGGCGAGGGCAACCCCGTCCTGGACTTCGTCCGCTCGCCGCTCCCGCTGCTGATCATCGGCCTCGGCGCGCTGCTTGCCGGCTTCGCCTTCGTGAGCCGTCGCCGCAACTCGAACATCTGAACGACATGAGCTCCGGTCGCGGTCGCCTCTCCATGTGGCTGACCGCGGCCGGAGTTCTGCTCGTCGTGGCAGGTCTGGCGGCCTGGCTCCTGCAGGCACCCACCCCGACCACGGCAGCACCACCCTCCGGTGACGATCCCTCCGCGGACGTCTCCGACGTCAGCGCCGGCAGCCCCATCGAGCCGGTGCGTGCGAAGTGGGTGGCCGGTGCGCCGCGCCGCGTCGTCGTCCCGTCGCTCGGGATCGACGCCCCGGTCGTGCCGATCAAGACGACGAACGACACCCTCGTCCCGCCCTCGGACCCGCAGCAGCTCGGGTGGTGGGCTGACGGCGCGAAGCCCGGAGCCGCCAGGGGCAGCGCCCTGGTCACCGGCCACACGGTCCACACCGGTGGCGGCGCGCTCGACGACCTCGAGACGCTGACGCGCGGGGACCGGGTCACCATCCGCACCGACCAGGGCCGGGTCGTCTACGCCGTCGGCACGGTGAAGGTCTTCAGCAAGGGCTCGGTCGCGAACCACGCCGAGCGGCTGTTCTCACAAGGCGTGCGCGGTCGCCTCGTCCTCATCACCTGCGAGGACTGGAACGGCGAGGCCTACGAGTCCAACGTCGTCGTGACCGCCACGCCGCTCGCGCACTGACTGTCGCGGTCGACGGGCCGGGCAGTCTCCGTCAGGCGGGGTCACCGAAGTTGAGGACCGTGACGAGCCGGCCATCCGCGTCCAGGCGGGTGCCCACACCCGCGAGACGGGCACGCGGCTTCATCAGCACCTTGCGGTGGGGCGGCGACTTCATCCATGCCTTGACGGCGGCGCCCGGCAGCAGGGCCGTGCCACTGACGAGCGTCTCGCCGACCCAGCCCAGGTCGCAGTTCTTCAGGACCTTGGTCAGGTCGCGGTGTACCAGCTTGCCGATGTCGACCAGGTGCGCCGACCAGCGCTCGGCCGTCCTGTCCACGCAGGTCTGGAAGTAGCGAACGGGTTTCAGGTCGTGCGCGGTCCGCTTCTTGTTGACCAGGAACGCGACCCGGTTCTCGTACTCGACGAGCTGGACCAGCGGGTCGACCGACGAGTCGGGAGCCTGAACCTTCCAGAGCTTGGCGGAGGCGGTCGAGGCGAGGGCGAGCTGCGCGGTGCCGGCCACCAGCAGGGTGATCAGCAGGGCGACAGTGCGGGTGCGTGAGCGAGTCATGGTTCTCCGAGTGGGTGGGCACTTCCGAGTAAGTGCAAGCCTCAAGATGAGGGTTACCCGTGGGTTCCGCAACGATTCTGGCCAAAGATGGTCCTTTCGTACCATGCGGCTGCCGGCACCGGGCCAAGTGGAATAGCCGGGCCGTGGGCCGGGTTGACTACAGTGCTTGCACGTTCAACCACATCAGCGAGGAGCGTCATGCAGTTCGGCATCTTCACCGTCGGCGACGTCACGACGGACCCGACGACCGGCCGTACCCCGACCGAGCACGAGCGGATCAAGGCCCAGGTCACGATTGCCCGCAAGGCGGAGGAGGTGGGCCTGGACGTCGTCGCGGTGGGCCAGCACCACAACCCGCCCTTCGTGGCGTCATCACCCACGACCACGATGGCGTGGATCGCGGCGCAGACCGAGCGGATCATCCTCTCGACGTCGACCACGTTGATCACGACCACGGACCCGGTGCGGATCGCCGAGGACTACGGCACGCTCCAGCACCTGACCGACGGCCGGATGGACCTGATGCTCGGCCGCGGCAACACCGGCCCGGTCTACCCGTGGTTCGGCAAGGACATCCGCGAGGGCATCAACCTCGCGATCGAGAACTATGCGTTGCTGCACCGGCTGTGGCGTGAGGACGTCGTCGACTGGGAGGGGCGCTTCCGTACCCCGCTGCAGAGCTTCACCGCGACTCCGCGCCCGCTGGACGACGTACCCCCCTTCGTGTGGCACGGCTCGATCCGAAGTCCCGAGATCGCCGAGCAGGCCGCGTTCTACGGTGATGGGTTCTTCTCCAACCACATCTTCTGGCCGGCCTCCCACACCCAGCAGATGGTGGCGCTCTACCGGCGACGCTTCGAGCACTACGGCCACGGCACAGCCGACCAGGCGATCGTCGGCCTGGGCGGCCAGGTCTTCATGCGCAAGAGCAGCCAGGACGCCGTCCGCGAGTTCCGTCCTTACTTCGACAACGCCCCCGTCTACGGCCACGGTCCCTCGCTCGAGGACTTCACGCAGCAGACCCCGCTCACCGTCGGGTCCCCGCAGGAGGTGATCGCGAAGACGCTCGGCTTCCGCGACTACGTCGGCGACTACCAGCGCCAGCTGTTCCTGATGGACCACGCCGGGCTGCCCCTCAGCACCGTGCTCGAGCAGCTCGACCTGCTGGGCGAGGAGGTCGTGCCGGTGCTGCGCAAGGAGTTCGCGGCACTCAAGCCCGCCTACGTGCCGGACGCGCCCACCCACGCCTCGCTCGTGGCCGGCGCGCGGACGGCGACGGTGGCTCCGGCATGACCCGCCTGGTCGTCGTCTCTGCAGGCCTGTCGGTCCCCTCGTCGACCAGGCTTCTCGCCGACCGCCTCGCTGCGGCCGCCGTGGAGGCGCTCGGTGAGGTGGAGGTCGAGGTCGTCGAGCTGCGCAACCTGGCCCACCAGATCACCGACCACCTGCTGACCGGGTTCGCCAGCGGGGAGCTCGCCGAGGTGATCGAGTCGGTGCGCCGCGCCGACGGGCTGATCGCGGTGACACCAGTGTTCTCCGCGAGCTACTCGGGGCTGTTCAAGTCCTTCTTCGACGTGCTGGATGCCGAGGTCCTGGACGGCAAGCCGGCGCTGGTCGCGGCGACGGCAGGCACGGCCCGGCACTCGCTCGTGCTCGAGCACGCGCTGCGGCCCCTGTTCAGCTACCTGCACGCCGTCGTCGTACCCACCGGCGTCTTCGCCGCGAGCGAGGACTTCGGGGACACGCACGAGGGTGCCCTGGCGGCCCGCATCGACCGTGCCGCCGGGGAGCTGGCCGCCCTCGTGGGCAAGGTAGACCCGACCGCGCGTCGTCACCGCACGGCGGCCGACGGCTTCGCCGACCCCGTCCCGTTCGAGCAGCTGATGCGCGAGGCGTCAGTGCCGGTAGGTCCCGTGCAGGATCGCCCGGCCGGCGGTCTTGAAGGCAAGATTGAACGACACGACGGCGGGTGACGCGTCGGAGTCGACGCCCAGCGCCTCCTCCTGCACGGCGTGGACCACGAAGAAGTAGCGGTGCACCTGGTCACCCTCCGGGGGCGCCGCGCCCATGAAGCCCTTGTCGCCGCCATCGTTGCGGACGTGAAAGGCGTTGCCGGGGAGGTCGCCGGCGGCGGCACCGGTGTCGAGCGACGTCACGTCGGCCGGGACGTCGACGAGGACCCAGTGCCAGAAGCCGCTCGGCGTGGGGGCGTCCGGGTCGAAGCAGGTGACCACGAAGCTCTTCGTGCCCTCGGGCGCGCCCTCCCACGACAGCTGGGGTGAGGTGTTGCCCTTGTCCGCTACCTGGTCATCCTTCAGGGGCTGGCCGTGGGTCACGTCGTCGCTCGTGACGGTGAACGACGGAACCTCCGGGAGCAGGTCGTAGGGGTTCGGGTGCACCGGGCGATCGAGGCTCATGCTTCTCCTCATGCGGGTTTGCGGTTTCGTCCAACCTAGTCCGGTGGGTGGTCGGCGGTCACCCACCCCGACGAGGGGACGACCAGAATGGTCGCGTGGACGAGTTCCCGACGTACCCCTCCGGCCTTCGCCTCGCCGGCCGCCGCGTGATCGTGGTCGGTGGCGGAGCGGTCGCGCAACGTCGGGTGCCCGCGTTGCTGGCCGTCGGCGCCGACGTCGTCGTCGTGTCGCCGGTCGTGACGCCGGCCATCGAGGGGCTCGTCGGATCCGGTGAGGTGACCTGGTTCGAGCGCGGGTACGCCGAGGGGGACCTGGACGGCGCCTGGTACGTCATCGCCGCCACCGACGTGCCCGAGGTCAACCAGTCCGTCTCGGCGGCGGCCGAGGCGATGCGCATCTTCTGCGTGCGTGCCGACGACGCCACCCAGGCCACCGCCTGGACGCCCGCCGTCGGCCGGCACGCCGGGGTCACCGTCGCCGTCCTCGGCAACCGCGACCCACGCCGCTCGGCCGGCGTACGCGACGAGATCCTGGAAGGTCTGCGCGAGGGCACCATCACCGCCCGGCACCACCGCGACCACAGGCCCGGGGTGGTTTTGCTCGGTGGTGGTCCGGGCGACCCGGAGCTGATGACCGTCGCCGGCCGCAAGGCGCTGATGGAGGCCGACGTCGTCGTCGCCGACCGGCTGGCGCCGCGTGAGCTGCTCGGTGAGCTGTCCCCCGACGTGGAGCTGATCGACGTGGCCAAGCTGCCTCGCGGCCGCTCCGCCCTGCAGGAGGAGATCAACCGGGTGATCGTCGACCGGGCGCTCGCGGGCAAGCGGGTGGTCCGGTTCAAGGGCGGTGACAACTTCGTGTTCGGACGCGGATACGAGGAGGTCATCGCGTGCCGCGAGGCCGGTGTCCCGGTGACCGTGATCCCCGGGCTCAGCAGCCCGATCGCGGTGCCGGGCGTGGCCGGGATCCCGGTGACCCACCGTGGCGTGGCCCACGAGTTCACGGTGATCTCCGGGCACCTCCCGCCCGGTCACGTCGAGTCCCTCGTCAACTGGGAGGCGGTCGCCGCGTTGAGGGGCACTGTCGTGCTGATGATGGCGGTCGAGAACGCGCCGTCGATCGCGGAGGCGCTGGTGTCCGGTGGTCGCGCCGCCTCGACCCCCGTGGCAGTCGTGTGCGACGGCACGATGCCCGGCGAGCGGACCGTGCTCGCCACCCTCGGGACGCTAGCCGCCGAGCTCACCGCGAACGGCGTACGCCCGCCCGCGATCATCGTGGTCGGTGACGTGGTCGCCGTGGCGCATCCGCAACACTTCTCGTGATGGCCACCCTCCACGAGATCACCGACTCTGCCGACCCACGGCTCGCCGACTACCGCGACCTGCGCGACGTCGAGCTGCGCAAGAACCTCGAGACGGAGCACGGGCTGTTCCTCGCCGAGGGCGAGAAGGTCGTACGCCGGGCAGTGGAGGCCGGCTTCACGGCGCGGTCGTTCCTGATGGCGCCGCGCTGGCTGGACGGCTTGGCCGACGTCCTGGACTCGTCGCCGGCGCCGTGCTTCGTGCTGAGCGAGGCGCTGGCCGAGGAGGTGACCGGGTTCCACGTGCACCGCGGCGCGCTGGCCTCGCTGGAGCGCCGACCGCTGCTGTCGGTCTCGGAGGTGCTGGCCGGAGCGCGGTCGGTGCTGGTCCTCGAGGACATCATCGACCACACGAACGTCGGGGCAATCCTGCGCAGCGGAGCGGCTCTCGGCTTCGACGCGGTGCTGCTGGCGCCGCGGTGCGCCGACCCGTTCTACCGCCGCGCGATCAAGGTGGCGATGGGGGCGGTGTTCACGGTGCCGTGGACGCGGCTGCCGGATTGGTACGACGCTTTGCCGTCGCTGTCGGAGCTCGGCTTCACCACCGTGGCGCTCACGCTCGCCGACGACGCGGCACCTCTCGAGGACGCCGTGGCCGGGCTGGACCGGGTGGCGCTGGTGCTCGGCTCCGAGGGGCACGGGCTGTCGCCGCGGTGGGAGAAGTCGGCGGACCGCAGGGCGATCATCCCGATGCGCGAAGGGATCGACTCCCTCAACGTGGCCGCCGCTGCCGCGGTGGCGTGTTACGTGACGGCTCGCCGCTGACGGTCTCGTAGGTTCGGTGCATGACCGACTACGAGACCTCGCCCGCCGACTCGCCGTACCACCGCACGCTCCCGATCGGGTCGCAGCTGTCGTCCACGCCGCTGGTCGAGGACGACCTGTCCTGCTTCGAGTCGGTGACGCTCAAGGCGCTGGCGCCGATGCTGGTGCCGGAGCAACCGCGCGCCGGCGTCCTCGACCCGGCGTCGTGCTCGTACTGCCGGCCGTCGCAACACACCATCTGGCGCGACGACCTGTGGCACGTGAACGCGGGTTGGACGACGATGGGGCTGCCGTACGTCGGTGGACTGGCGCCGAACGTGCACTGCCGGCTCGACGATGCGCCGATCGAGGTGCTGGCCGCACTGGGGCCGCTGCTGCAGCGGATCGGTCGGGCGGTCGGGTCGATCCCCGGTGTCGCCCGGACGCAGTTCGCACGATGGGGCGACGGCAGCGAGCACTTCCACATGTGGGCGCTGGCGCGGCCTCTGGGGATGATGCAGGGGCGAGGGGCGATGCTGGCGTTCTGGGACGACGTCCTGCCGCCGATGTCGGACGAGATGAAGGCCGAGCACCTGCGGATCGTGGCGTCCTCGCTGGCAGAGGGCGGGGGAGAGGCGTTCCCTCAGGCCACCGAGATCTCGTAGATGATCTCGAGGCCGTCCTCGTCGTCCCACTGCTCGCCGACCTCGTCGAACGGGTAGTCGGCGAGCAGGCCGAGGGACGCAGCGTTGCTGGGGGAGATGGTGGCGCGGAGAGTCTTCGCGTCCGGCTCGCGACGCGCTCGCTCCAGCAGGGTCTCGAGGGCGGCGCGGGCATAGCCTTGTCGACGGTACCGGGGCTCGATGGCGTAGCCGATCTCAACCATGCCGTCGGCGTCAGGAGCGCCGTGAAAACCGGCCTTGCCGACGGCGTGGTCCTGGTCGTCGTCCCAGAGGATGCCGGTCACCCAGAGGAGGTCGCCGGGGGTCTCGACGGCCTGTCGAGCCCGGAAGCGCCAGGTGCTGACGCACTCCGGCCCGGCGAGCCAGGAGGTGAGCTCGACAGGTGAGGTCCGCTGGGCGTCGTCGAGGTCGCCGGCCGCCAGCGCCGTGAGCGTGGCGGCGTCCAGCTGGATGATCCGGACGCGCGGTTCCCTGGTCACGGCGCCAGTATCAGCTGGCGAGCATCATCTGGGCGAACCCGATCTCGGCCGGGCTGGGTCCGTCGTGGGTGCCGGGTGCGGTGGTCGTCGGTCGAGTGCTTGAGCACGTTGCCGCCACCTGCGCGAACGTGCTGCAGCCGGGGACCTCGACCGTCAGCGGGTCGTCCCTCCGATCACCTCAGCGCCGCGTGACGCCAGCACGGGGCCGGCAGTGGTGGCCACCCGCACCGGCAGCCCTCGGCGCACTCGACGCTTCTTTCACGACTCCGCCGGCCAGCCCTCGGGGTAGTCCTCGGCGAACTTGTCGTGCTCCTTCTGGAGCTTCTTCCGCAGCTTGGTCGGCAGCCGGTCCCCGAAGACGGTGCCGAGCGTGTGGTCGGTCTCGTGCTGGAGGCAGCGCGCGAGCAGCCCGTCGCCCGAGAACGACACCGGCGTGCCGTCCAGGCCGGTGCCGTTCACGGACGCGAAGTCGGGGCGCGGGCAGGGCATAAACGCGCCCGGGAACGACAGACAGCCCTCGTCACCGTCGTCAAGCTGCCGGTCCCGGCCCTCGGGAAGGGTCAGGACGGGATTGCACACGATCCCGACGGTGCGTTCACCCGAAGCGTCGGGGCAGTCGAAGACGAAGACCGCCAGGTCGACGCCGATCTGGCAGGCCGCGAGGCCCACGCCGTCAGCGGCGTGCATGGTCGCCACCATGTCGGCGACCAGGGACCGCAGCGACTCGTCGTACGACGTGACGGGTTGCTGGGGACGGTGCATCACCGGCGTCCCCCAGCGGGTCATGGTGCGGGCCGTGCCGCCGTCGGGAAGGAGGCCGTACGGCGCGTGGACGGTCTCGTCGTTCATGGGCGGGAGGATAGCGAGGCGGTGTGATCGGAGACACCCGCGTCGCTGTAGCGCTGTGTGTAACTCCAAGTTACATTTTCAGCATGTCCCTGACCAAGAGCTTCAAGCCGGGCGGCAGGTTCGGCCTGGCGTCGACGGAGTCCCGTGACCCGATCGGCCTGGCGGTGTACGCCCTGAACCGCGTCGCCCAGAGCGACCTGATCGACCGCATCGGCCTGCGCCGGCAGACCGAGCAGGTCGTCTTCACCGCAACCCGCAGCGGCTTCAAGGTCGCCACGTCCGCCGGCCGCACGTTCGCGAAGGCGGGCAAGCGCAACAAGCCCGGCGTCCGCGTCCCCCCTGCTGCGCCCAAGGGCGTCTTCGACCTGACCCCGACCGAGGACGAGCAGATGCTCGTCGACGTCGTCACCGAGTTCGCCGAGGAGGTCGTCCGCCCGGCTGCCGCCGATGCCAACGAGGCGTGCGCGGCACCCGACGCCCTGCTCAAGTCCAGCCTCGAGATCGGCCTCCCGATCCTGGGTGTCCCCGAGTCCCTCGGCGGCATCTCCGAGGAGCGCTCGGCCATGGCCGGCACCCTCGTCGCCGAGGCCCTGGCCAAGGGCGACATGGGCCTGGCTGTCGCCACCCTGGCGCCCGGCTCCGTCGCCACCGCGATCGGCCTGTGGGGCACCGACGAGCAGCAGAGCACCTACCTCCCGGCCTTCACCGGCAACGACGTCCCGGCGGCGGCGCTCGCGCTGACCGAGCCGACGGTCCTGTTCGACGTGCTCAACCCGTCGACCACGGCCGAGCGTTCCGGCGACGGCTACGTCCTCAACGGGGTGAAGTCCCTCGTGGTCCGCGCCGCCGACGCCGAGCTCTTCGTCGTGGGCGCGATGCTCGAGGGCAAGCCGGTCCTCTTCCTGGTCGAGTCCGGTGCCGACGGCCTCGCCGTCGAGGGCGACCCGGCCATGGGGATCCGCGCCGCCTCCCTCGCCAAGCTCACGCTCACCGGCGTCCAGGTCGACGAGAGCGCCGTCCTCGGCGCCACCGACGGCACGACGTACGCCGAGTGCGTGCGCTTGTCGCGCCTCGCCTGGTGCGCCCTCGCGGTCGGGACCGCCCAGGCCGTGCTCGACTACGTGACGCCGTACGTCAAGGAGCGCGAGGCGTTCGGCGAGCCGATCGCCCACCGCCAGTCGGTGGCGTTCATGGTCGCCGACATCGCGATCGAGCTGCAGTCGATGCGTCTCCTCACCTACAAGGCGGCCGCCCGTGCCGCGGCCGGCAAGGACTTCGGCCGCGAGGTCGCCCTGGCCCGCAAGCTGTGCACCGACAAGGGCATGAAGATCGGTCTCGACGGCGTCCAGCTGCTCGGTGGCCACGGGTTCGTGAAGGAACACCCCGTGGAGCGGTGGTACCGCGACCTCCGAGCCGTCGGCGTCATGGAAGGAAGCGTGCTGGTCTGATGATCAACCTCGACGATCCCAAGAAGTTCCGGCCGCTGGTGGGCCAGGCCCACCAGGTCGCCATGAACATGCTGCGACCCATCTCCCGCAAGTACGACCGTGCCGAGCACGAGTACCCCAAGGAGCTCGACATGCTCGCCGCGATGATCGACGGGCTCTCCGAGTCCGGCGCGTCCGAAGGTGCGGGCGCCGCGGGCGTGAAGCGCGACGAGTCCGACGACAGCACCGGCGTCAAGAACGGCACCAACCTCGCGTCGGTCATGTCCATCGCCGAGATGTGCTGGGGCGACGTCGGCCTCCTGCTCTCGATGCCCCGCCAGGGCCTCGGCAACTCCGCCATCGCCTCCGTCGCCGACGACGAGCAGCAGAAGCGCTTCGAGGGCGTGTGGGCCGGCATGGCGATCACGGAGCCGGGCACCGGCTCCGACTCCGCCAACATCAAGACCACGGCGACGCTCGACGGCGACGCGTACGTCATCAACGGCGAGAAGATCTACGTCACCTCGGGCGACCGGGCCGACGCCATCGTCGTCTGGGCCACGCTCGACAAGGACCTGGGCCGCGCGGCGATCAAGTCGTTCGTCGTGCCGAAGGGCACGCCCGGCATGCGGGTGGACCGGCTCGAGCACAAGCTCGGCATCCGGGCGTCCGACACCGCCACGATCATCTTCGAGAACTGCCGCGTGCCGAAGGAGAACCTCCTCGGCTCGGCCGACGTCGACCCCAAGCAGGGCTTCGCCGGCGCGATGGCGACCTTCGACAACACCCGCCCGCTGGTCGCGGCGATGGCGGTCGGCTGTGCCCGCGCCTCCCTCGACCTGACCCGCGAGCTGCTCGAGCAGGCCGGCATCGAGATCGACTACGACCGGCCGGCGATGACCCAGTCGGCCGCGGCCGCGAAGTTCATCCAGATGGAGGCCGACTGGGAGGCCGCGCACCTGCTGACCCTCCAGGCGGCGTGGATGGCCGACAACCGCCAGCCCAACTCGCTGGAGGCCTCGATGGCCAAGGCGAAGGCCGGCCGCACCGGCTCCGACATCACCCTGAGCTGCGTCGAGCTCGCCGGCTCGATCGGCTACAGCGAGACCGAGCTGCTCGAGAAGTGGGCCCGCGACTCCAAGATTCTCGACATCTTCGAGGGCACCCAGCAGATCCAGCAGCTGATCGTCGCCCGCCGGGTCCTCGGCCTTTCGAGCGCCGAGCTCAAGTAGCTCAGGCGGTCAGGGCGCCCACCCTGCGACGGTGCAGTCGTGTGCCTGAGCGCGTCACCGGCGACGCGCTCGGGCACACGACCAGCACGACGAGTGCCGGGTCGGGGAGGCGCCGAACTATCCCTTGTCGGCGGCGCTCGCGCTCTCGGCCTGCTGGGACTCATCGACCTTCTTGCGGGGCGGGAGCTTGGCGCCGGGCGAGGTCTTCCGGGCCGGGGCCTTCTTCGCCGCCGGGCGGGACGGGGCCCTGCGGGCCACCTTCTTGGCGATGTCGGCCGGCGTGACGTCGACGTGCGCCGTGTCGGCGGTCGCGTCGATGGAGGTGACCGGCTCGGGAGAGGGAGCGACCTTCGTCGGCGCCGTCTGCTTGGCGGCCGGCTTCGCGGCAGGCGCGGGCTTCGTGGACTCCGGGGCCACCGGCACCGGCTTGATCGTCAGCTTGCGCCCCTGGACCAGCTTGTTCACCGCACCGACCGTGAACGTCGTCGCGGACTTCGTGGCCTGTCCGGCGACATGCAGGCCGACCGACGCTGCTCCCTTGGTGAGGTCCTTGATCTTGCCGAGCGGGTTCTTGGCCACGGGCGTTCCCTTCGCTGGACGGTCTGTTCGTTGGAGTGAAGCACGGCGACCCAACGGCCGTCGCGGCGCCGTCCGTAACGCGGTACGACGTCAGGAGACCGCCCGGAAGGGGTCGTGGTCGGCGAGGATCTTGTCCACGCGGGCCTGGTCGAGGCGGGCGTAGACCGACTGGTTCTCCTGGGCGTCGCGGACGCACTTGGCGAGGGTGAAGGCCGACGTGGTGAGGTACATGACCCCGAGACCGAGGAAGGCGCGGATCCACGGGTCGACGGGCAGGTAGAGGACCGCGAAGACCATCGTGAGCAGGGCGACGCCGAACGAGATGCCGGCCTGCAGGTAGAAGGCGTTGGTGTTCTTGGGCTGAGTGGGTGTCGTCATGCGCCCAGCCTCGCCGTGCCCGCCACCCGCGCCAGGCGCCGTCGTACCCGTTCCTGGGTGAGTACGAGCGCTCAACCGGGGAACGGTGTCGGCATGAAGCTGTACGCCGACTCGTCCACCCGGTTCGCTCGCCAGCTCGTCGCCGACTGCGTTTTCGTCTGCTGGGTGATTGGCTGGATCGCGATCGGCGACGCCGTCCACGACGGCACGATGGCGCTCGCCGACCCTGGCCACCAGATCGAGTCCTCGGCGACCAGCCTCGCCGAGTCGATGGCCGAGGCGGGCGACTTCCTGGGCGGCGTGCCGGTCATCGGTGGCGGCGCGGCCACGCCGTTCGACAAGGCGTCCGACGCCTCGGAGTCCCTCGCCTCCGCTGGCCGGGCCGAGGTCGAGGCCGTGGAGACCCTGGCCTTCTGGCTGGGCGTCACCACCGCGGTGATCCCGATCCTCGCCGTGGCGATGTTCTACGTCCCCGGCCGGATCCGGTTCGTCCGGGAGGCCAGCGCCGGTCAACGGTTCATCGACAGCGCGGCCGACGACGAGCTGTTCGCGCTCCGGGCGATGACCAATCAGCCCATGCACGTGCTGGCCCGGATCTCCGACGATCCGGTCGGCGCGTGGCGCCGCGGGGACACCGACGTCATCCGCGCCCTGGCCGCCGTCGAGATGAAGACCGTCGGGCTGCAACAGCGCCCGCTGCAGCGGGCCTGAGCCCGGGAGAGGCAGACTGCACGCCATGGTCTCGGACAAGAAGCGCACTGACCTGATCGTCTCCGTCCTCGACGACGCCTTCGCGCCGCTGATGGAGGCGGATCCGGTCGCCTTCCGGACGAAGTACCGCAAGATGGCGTCCGACCCGCACTCCTTCTACCGCGGGTCGGCCTGTCTCTTCTACGCCGACGTCACCACGGACGAGGACGACTTCGCGGACGAGCGCAGCGGACGGATCTGGGTCCACGGCGACCTCCACGTCGAGAACTTCGGCACCTACCTGAACTCCAACGGCCGGATGGTCTTCGACGTCAACGACTTCGACGAGGCCTACCTGGGCCGGTTCACCTGGGACCTCCAGCGCTTCGCGGCGTCGCTCGCCCTGCTCGGCTGGCAGAAGGCCCTCCCCGAGGAGGACGTGCGACGGCTGATCGGCAAGTTCATCCGCTCCTACCTCTCCCAGGTCGACGACTACCGCACGAGCGAGGACGACGACGACTTCGCCCTGCACCTCGACAACACCCGCGGCCCGATCAAGGCGGCGCTCGTGGCCGCGCGGTGCCGCCGTCGCGCCGACCTGCTCGACGACACCACGGTCCTCAAGGACGGCGTGCGGCTGTTCCGCGAGGATGACGGCGTACGCCGCCTCAGCGCCCGCGAGCGCGCGCGGGTCGTCGAGGCGTTCGAGCAGTACCTCGAGACCATCCCCGACGACAAGCGGTTCGACCGGGACCTCTTCTACGAGCTGCGCGACGTGGTGGGGAAGTCCGGGTTCGGGATCGGCAGCGCCGGGCTCCCGGCGTACAACCTGCTGGTCGAGGGCTTCAGCCAGGCACTGGACAACGATGTGGTGCTGTCGATGAAGCAGGCCAACATCCCCGCCGTCAGCAGGTTCGTGGACTCGAAGCAGGTGGACCGCTACTTCGACCACGAGGGCCACCGCACGGTCGTCAGCCAGCGGGCCCTGCAGGTGCACACCGATCCCATGTTGGGGCACACGGAGCTGGGCGGGGTCGGGTACGTCGTGTCGGAGATGTCGCCGTACGAGGTCGACCTGGACTGGTCGGGACTCATCGAGCCCGCCGACATCGCGGCGGTCGTCGACCTGCTCGGCCGGGCCACCGCCAAGATCCACTGCGCCTCCGACGAGGACAGCGACCAGGACCTCGTCGACTTCCAGGTGGAGGAGGCGATCGCGGACAGCCTGGACCGCCGCCGCAAGGAGTTCACGTCCTGGATCACGGACTTCGGGATGAGCTACGCGACCCAGGTGCGCGACGACCACGCGCTGTTCGTGCACGCGTTCCGCGAGGGCCGGATCGGCGTCTCCGCCACCTAGGAGCGGGTCAGAGCAGCCCGGCCGCGCCGGACGGCTCGACCCGGAGGTGTGACGGTGGCCGGAAGCCCGACGCGGCGAAGGCGATGTCGACCGCGCGGACCACCGCCTCGAACCGCTCCTCGGGCACCAGTGCGACGCAGGAGCCGCCGAACCCGCCACCGGTCATCCGGGCCGCGAGGGCGCCGGCCTCGACCGCGGTGCCGACGGCGGTGTCGAGCTCGGCGCAGGAGATCTCGAAGTCGTTGCGCATCGACGCGTGCGAGGCGTCGAACAGCGGACCGAGTGCCTCGAAGTCACCGGACCCGATGGCCCCGACCACGGCGGGCACCCGGTCGATCTCGGACACGACGTGCCGGGCCCTCTTGCGGAGCCGGGCATCGGTCAGCGTCTCGACCTGGTCGGTGGTGGCCTCGCGCAGGGACGACACCCCGAGCCGGCTGGCCGCCGCCTCGCAGTCGTCCCGCCGCTGTCCGTAGCCACCGTCCGTCAGGTTGTGGGAAACGCGGGTGTCGGTGACCAGGAGCGCGAGACCGGCCTCGGCGAGCGGCAGGGGGACGTTTGTGGTCGATCGGGTGTCGAAGTCGATCAGCAGCGCCGACCCGGCCGTCGCGTGCAGCGCCACCGTCTGGTCCATGCCGCCCGTGGGGGCACCGGCGACCTCGGTCTCGGCCCGGATGCAGGCCGCCACCAGCCGCTCCCGGCGGTCGTGGGAGAGGTCGGCGCCGACCAGCCCGCAGACCGCGGCAGCCACGGCACACTCCACGGCCGCCGAGCTCGAGAGTCCCGCACCGAGGGGGACGGTGCTGTCGATCGCCAGCTCCACGCCCTGGAGGTCCAGTCCGTCCTCGCGCAGTGCCCACAGCACGCCGGCCACGTACGTCGCCCAGTCGGCTGCCTCGCCGGGGCCGAGCCGGTCGACGTGGCCCGTCCAGCGGTGGGGGGACTGCCGGCTGATCACCTGCACCCGGCCGTCAGACCGCAGTGCCCCGGCGACGTACGTCGCGTGGGAGAGGGCGACCGGGAGGCAGAGGCCGGCGTTGTAGTCGGTGTGCTCCCCGATCAGGTTCACCCGCCCGGGAGCATGACCGACCGCGTCGGCGCTGCGTCCGAAGGCGCGGATGAAGTCGAGCGTGACGTGCTCACGCAGCTCGGCAGGGACACCGGGCTCGATCAGGGGCATGGCCCCACCCTAGGTTCCCCGCACTCCGCCGGTCCCGCGGGTAGATTTACGCGACGTGCGCTTCCTCGACGACGCGGCCCCGCCGCACGACCTGACCTACGACGACGTCTTCATGGTCCCGCGGCACTCCGCCGTCGCCAGCAGGTACGACGTCGACCTCGCCACGAGCGACGGCACCGGCGCCACCCTGCCCCTCGTCGTGGCCAACATGACCGCGATCGCGGGCAAGCGGATGGCGGAGACGGTGGCCCGCCGGGGCGGCATCACGGTCATCCCGCAGGACATCCCGATCCCGGTCGTGGCCGACGTCGTCGCCTTCGTGAAGTCGCGACACCTCGTCTTCGACACCCCGATCGAGCTGCGCCCGGACCAGACGGTGGCCGAGGTGCTCGGGCTGATGCCGAAGCGCGCCCACCGCGCCGCGGTGGTCGTCTCCCAGGGCCGCCCGGTGGGCGTGGTCGCGGAGTCCGACTGCGTCGACGTGGACCGGTTCGCGCAGGTGCAGCAGGTGATGAACCCGACCTTCGTCCGGATCCCGGCCGACGCCGACCCGCGGGCCGCGTTCGACGCCCTCGAGGCGGCCCACGCCCCGCTGGCGGTCGCTGTGAAGGCCGACGGAACCCTCGTCGGTGTCCTGACGAAGACCGGCGCCCTGCGGGCCACGCTCTACCAGCCCGCCGTCGACGACCGCGGCGGTCTGCGGATCGCGGCCGCGGTCGGCGTCAACGGTGACGTGGCCGCCAAGGCGGCCGCCCTGCTGGAAGCCGGCGTGGACTGCCTCGTCGTCGACACCGCGCACGGTCACCAGGAGCGGATGGTCGAGGCTCTGGCTGCGGTGCGGGCGCTCTCGCCCGACGTGCCGATCGTCGCGGGCAACGTGGTCTCCGCCGAGGGGACCCGCGCCTTGGTCCAGGCCGGGGCTGACATCGTCAAGGTCGGCGTCGGACCCGGAGCCATGTGCACGACCCGGATGATGACCGGCGTCGGACGCCCCCAGTTCTCCGCGGTGCTCGAGTGCGCGGCCGCGGCGCGCGACCTGGGCAAGCACGTCTGGGCCGATGGTGGCGTGCGGCACCCCCGTGACGTCGCGCTGGCTCTGGCGGCCGGTGCGTCCTCGGTGATGATCGGCTCGTGGTTCGCCGGGACGCACGAGTCACCCGGCGACCTGCTGCACGACGCCGACGGACGGGCTTTCAAGGTGTCGTTCGGGATGGCCTCGGCGCGGGCGGTCGCGAACCGGACGGCGACGGAGTCGGCGTTCGACCGTGCCCGCAAGGGGCTCTACGAGGAGGGCATCTCGTCATCGCGGATGTACCTCGACCCGGCCCGGCCGGGGGTCGAGGACCTGATCGACGAGATCTGCTCCGGCGTGCGGTCCGCGTGCACGTACGCTGGCGCGACGTCGCTGGCCGAGCTGCACGACCGGGCAGTGGTGGGCGTGCAGTCGGCGGCCGGGTTCCACGAGGGACGGCCTCTCAGCACCAGCTGGTGACCCGGTCGGTCACGCCAGCCGGTCGACGTACGCCACGACCCGGTTGAACAGCGTCGTGGCGCCGGCCGGGTCGAGCGGGATGACCGGCGGCTCGTCGGCGAGCTCGTAGAGCAGGGGGGTCGCCTCCGCCACCCCGGCCTCCTGGGCGACGACCGCGCAGACCCGGGCAGCGTCCCTGACCGCGCGCGGATCCAAGGTCCAGATCGCCTCGAACAGACGATCCCGGTCGGGGACAGCGTCCTGGCCCGGGATCTCGAACGCCGTGAGCATGGCGGGCAGGTCGGGCGCGTCGCACACGACGGTCCACTCGCGACGCATGGGGGCGTCGACCCCCAGTGGCACCTGGCGGGCGCCGCTGGACCCCGGGTCGCTGACCTCGGCGAAGTCGGCCATCACCAGACAGCTTCGTGCGACCCGGGCGAGCTCGTTCCACCGGCTGCGCGAGGGCTGGTAGTACCGCTCCTGCTGGAAGGCCCCGAAGAGGACCGGTCGCTGCGCCCGGGCGCAGCACTCGTCCTCGAGCGCCCACGACAGGGCGAGCAGCGTGGACTTCTTCAGCCGGTGCCGCTCGAGCTGGGGGTGACGCCGACGCATCTCCGCGAAGACGGACGGTGCGCCGGGCTCCCGGTCGAGGCGGGCCTCCGCGATCGCGGCTTCGAGCCGCATGCCGGCGTCGCGCCGGCGCTGGACCTGGGCCACCAGGTCGACCGTGCGCTCGGGGTAGCGGCGGTGCCCGCTGGACCTGCGGTCCGGTTGGGGGAAGCCGTGGCGGCTCTCCCACATCCGCAGGGTCGCCGCCGCGACGCCGGTGCGGCGGGCGAGGTCACCGATGGTGAGGGAGGCTTGCGCTCCGGGGGTCCGTGGGGTCATGATGTCAGCATACCTCAACAATCCGTTGAAGTACGTGTTCACGTTACAGAACCTTTCAGGAGGCATCATGTCCGTCAGCAGCCAGCCCCTCGACGGCACCAGCAGCGAGGTCGTCGACTGGGCCGATCTGGGCCAGCGCATGTGGTCGTTCCTCACCGGCCGCGAGGCGGCGATCAACTACGAGTTCACCGACATGACCGTCGAGGTGCCGCGCGACACCGGCGCCAACGCACCCCGCGCGACCTGGAAGGTCAACGGGACGCTCACGGTCACCACCGACGAAGGCGTCTCCGGCCCCAGGCGCCGGGCCTGACCGTGCCGACCACCACGATCGCCGCGGCCCTCGAGGTCGAGATCACGACGCAGAGCGGCCGCATCCTGAGCGCAGCACTGTGCGGAGACGGCAATCGGCTGGACCTCGTCGTCGACGAGCCGGCCGCCTTCGCCGGACGGGGAGACGCCGCCGGCATCCGGTCGCTCGCCGACTTCCTGGCCCGTCAGGACATCGCTGTCCGGGTGCTCCACCAGGGTCGGGTGCTGGTCACGATCGGTGCCGTCGTCGCGCCGTGGTGGCAACGGCGGGCCACCGGGTCGCGCCACATCCGGCTGGGAGGTCTGAGAGGCGCATGGACGTCGCTGCGGGCGCGGGTCGGTGACACCGAGCCGGTCCTGCCCGAGGAGGGACTCGCACCGCCCGGAACACTGTGGCCGCCGGCGCCGACGTTCTCCCGGCGGAACCGTCGCCCGGTCGGGACGACGCACGACCCGGCTCGCGGTGGCGGTGCCCGTCTCGTCCTCGCGAAGGAGGACGCGTGGGCGGGGGAACGCCAGCCCATCTTCTGGCTGAACGATGACGTCACGTCGATCGGGGCCTCCGCGCAGTGCGACATCGTGCTGCCCGGTCTCGACCACGTCCACGCGCGGATCGAGCACGACGACCAGGACGAGTTCGTGCTGCTCAGCCCCGGGGCGCTGTCCCGGGTCCACGGTGCAGCCGTCGAGCGCGCGGTGCTGCGGACCGGCTCTCGGGTCGAGGTCGGGCGCTGGACCCTGGTGTTCGCCCGGGAGGAGTGGGCCGACCACGGCCGCCCCCATGGCGGGCGGATCGGCGGAGAGCTCGGGCACCAGCAGTCCCAGCCCCCGCGCCAGGTGGTCCAGCGGGAGGGCCGGGACTGACGCAGCTCAGGCCGAGTGGTGCTTGTCCACCGTCAGCACGAAGTCGTCACCGCGCTGGGTCACCCCGGTGATCACTGCCTGATCGACGGCGTCCTCGGCGTACTGGCGACGGATCATCAGCGGGTCGGAGCGCAGGTCCTTCACCAGCGACACGGCGAGGCCGATCATCACCAGCAGCATCACCGCGGCGACGGCGCCGGTGGCGACACCCCAGAAGATGACCGTCGGCCGGCTCGGCGAGATGGTGCCGCGCTCGGACAGCGTGCCCATCACGATGGACGCGGCCGAGCCGAAGAGCGTCGCGAAGATCGCGAGCATGTCGATGACCTTGCCGGCCGGGCCGTTGGCCCGCTTGCCGAGCAGCGGCCCGAACGCCGACGAGATCAGCTGCAGGCGGCCCTTGCGGTAGACGCCGTACGCGACGGCGAGGCCCACCACGGCGTAGATGGCCCACGGGTGGAAGGTCCAGTGGAACAAGGTCGTCGCCATCGCGTTCTGCGCAGCCTCGGGGTTGCCGGCCTCGCCGGTGCCCGGGGGCGGGGCCGCGAAGTGGCTGATCGGCTCGCTGACGCCGTAGAACATCAGGCCGATGCCCATGCCGGCGCTGAACATCATCGCCACCCACGAGACGGTCCGGAACTCCGGCTCCTCGTCGTCGCGCCCGAGCGGGATGGTGCCGTAGCGGCTCATCGCGAGCCACACCACGAACACCACGAAGGCGCTCGAGGCCAGCATGAACAGCCAGCCGGTGTTGGCCATGGTCCACGCCAGTGAGTCGCCGGAGGCGGTGGCCAACGACTCGGTGCTGACGAAGCCCCACACGAGGAAGCCGATCGCGATGGCAGCGGTGACGCCGAAGACGAGCCTGTCATGCGTCCCATACCCGCGGTACGCCAACGGCTAAACGTGAGGAGACGCATGCCCTCAGGAGCGTGAGCTGTTGGCCGTCCGGTCGCCCAGGATCCGGCCTACCTCCGCGCAGGAAGGCGGCTCGCCACCGACCGGACCCGCTTCGGTGCGGTCCGTCGGCGACCGGGGTAGCCTTGGGCCCGGTGGCGGCCGCGTGCCGCCCGATCCGAGTGCGGGAGGTCCACGTGCGGTCTGTCGTCCCCCCCGTTCACGCTGCCGCCGGGTGGGCGAGCGCGTGAGTGGCCTCAGTGACGCTCGGGCCCGAGCCCTGGTCGAGGGCGGGCCGGACGCCCTGGTCGTGGTCGACCGGCGCGGCGTCGTCTGCGGCGCCAACCCCGCTGCAGAGCGGTTGTTCGGCGGCGACGACATCGTCGGCAGCGACCACCGGACCCTGCTGTCCGACGGGTCCGCCGACCGCTTCGCCCATGCCTTCGAGGAACTGGCAGCCGACCCAACGCCCCGTCAGGTGGGTTCGGACCTCGACGTGTTCGGCCGGCGAGCGGATGGGTCGTCCTTCCCGGTCGAGGTCAACTTCGGCCTGGTGCCGCACAGCGACAGCACCGAGATCGTGGCGTCCGTGCGCGACGTCAGCCTCCGGCACAGCTCCGAGTCCGGTCTGCGCGACGCCCTGTCGCTGCTGGCCGCCACCCTCGAGTCAACCGCCGATGGCATCCTCGTGGTCAGCTCCGAGGGCAAGATCAACGGCGCCAACTCCCGGTTCGTGCAGATGTGGGGCATTCCGGACGAGCTGATGGCCTCCGAGGACGACGAGCGGGTGATGGGGTTCGTCCTCGATCAGCTGGTTGACGCCCAGGCATTCGTGGCGAAGGTGATGGAGCTCTACAGCCACCCCGACGAGGAGAGCAACGACGTCCTGGAGTTCACCGACGGCCGGGTCTTCGAGCGCTACTCCCGACCGCAGCGGGTCGGCCAGGAGATCGTGGGCCGGGTGTGGAGCTTCCGCGACGTGACACCGCGGGTGCGTGCCCAGCGCGAGGCCGAGGAAGCGCGGACGGCCGCGCTGGAGGCGTCGCGGGCCAAGTCCGACTTCCTCTCCACGATGAGCCACGAGATCCGGACCCCCATGAACGGCGTGATCGGGTTGACCGGCCTGTTGCTCAACACCGAGCTCGACGAGGTGCAGCGCAGGTACGCCGCCGGGGTGCGGGGCGCAGGCGAGGCGCTGCTCGGGATCATTGACGACATCTTGGACTTCTCCAAGCTGGAGGCGGGGAAGGTCGACCTGGAGCACGTCGAGTTCTCCCCGAGACAGCTGGTCGAGGAGGTCGGCGTACTCCTCGCCGACGCCGCCGGCAGCCAGGGCCTCGCGTTCATCGTGCAGTGCGACCCATCCGTGCCAGCCGCTGTCACCGGTGACCCCGGCCGGCTGCGACAGGCCCTGATCAACCTGACCGGCAACGCCATCAAGTTCACCCCCGCAGGCCAGGTCCTGGTGACCGTTTTCTCGGAGGACTGCGGAGCCCGGGCGGTCGGGGAGCCGGTGGCCCTGCGCTTCGAGGTGCGAGACACCGGCGTCGGCATCGCCCCCGACACGATCGCCCGCCTGTTCCAGCCGTTCTCCCAGGCAGACGCGTCGACGACGCGTCTGTTCGGCGGAACCGGCCTCGGGTTGGCCATTTCCAGCCGGCTGGTCAGAGCCATGGGCGGTGACCTCGGCGTCGAGAGCGAGCCCGGCCGGGGCAGCACCTTCGGGTTCACGCTGTGCCTTCCGGTGGCGCGTGACCTGCCTGCACCCTCCTCCGACCTGACCGCCCTCGAGCCCCTGCGGGCCCTCGTGGTCGACGACAGCGGGACCAGCCGCGAGACTCAGGTCGGCCAGCCGAACGGAGGCGGGGTGCGCACCGGCGACCGGGTCGAAGCCCCTCAGGACGGGCTCGGCCTGGTCCTGGTGGCCGAGGACAACCCGGTCAACCAGATGGTCGCGCTGGGCTTCCTCGAGGCGCTCGGCTACCAGGGCGAGCTGGTGACCGACGGCGCCCAGGCGCTGGCAGCGCTGGAGACGGGGCGCTTCGATCTGGTGCTCATGGACTGTCACATGCCCGGGATGGACGGGTTCGAGGCCACCCGCCGCCTGCGGGCCGCCGAGGCGGACGGCCGACGTACTCCGGTCATCGCGCTGACCGCCGGCGTGCTCGACGAGGACCGCGAGCGCTGCCTGGCCGCGGGCATGGATGACTTCGTGCCCAAGCCGATCGACGTCGTCCAGCTCCGCCGCACGCTCGGCCGGTGGTTACCGGCCGACGAAGAGCCCTCGGGCACCGTCTCACCACTCGACCAGGCCCGCGTCGGCGCGCTGCGGGCCGCTGGCAAGCCCGACGGCTGGGGCATCCTTCCGGACGTGATCCGGCTGTTCCTCTCCGAAGCTGACGAGCAGCGCGTCGCGATGACGGCGGCCATGAAGAGCGGCGACAGCGAGGAGCTCGCCCGGGTCGTGCACAGCCTCAAGGGTGCGGCCGCCAACGTCGGCGCCTCCGATGTCGCCGAGGCCTGTGCGGAGGTGGAACAAGCGATCCGTTCCACGGGGGCAGTCCCCGCCCAGAGGCTGGTCCAGGGACTGTTCGACGCCCTCGACGCGGCCTGCGCCGCGCTCGAGCGCCTGCTGTCGACGGCGCCCTGACCCAGCTCGCCCCGAATCGACCTGTCGTACGACGTGATCGACCAGACCTGCCCGAGGTCCGGTCCACCTGCACCTACGCCCGGGTCAGGAGCGAGAGCTGTTGGCCGTCCGCCCCCGCACGATCCCGATGAACGCCTGCACCTGCGCGTCGTCCCGGTCGAGGCGCCAGGCCAGCGCGATCTTCGTGGGCGGCAGGTCGACCACCGGCCGCGTCGTCACGTCCTTGCGGTGGTGCAACCGGGCCACGGACATCGGCACGATCGCCACGCCGGTGCCACTCGCCACGACCTCGATCGCGTCCTGGGGCTCCATGGGCGGAAAATCCAGCTGAGGAGTGTCCGGCGTCCACCCCGAGTGGTGGGGGAGCACCAGCTGCTCGCCGGCGAGGTCGGCCAGCATGATCTCGTCCGCCGCGGTCACCAGGTGCTCCAGCGGGACCACCACGACGGGGACCTCGTCGTACAACGGGATGCAGTGGAGCACGTCCCTGTCGACGGGCAGGCGGACCAGGCACATGTCGAGCGACCCGTCCCGCAGGCCCGTCTCCTGCTCGGCCTCGGTGACCGGCACCAGCTCGAGGGGTTCCCGGTGCCGGCGGTCCCGCCAGGCCCGCGCCCACTTGTCGGGGGTCGCCCCGGTCACGAACCCGACGCGGAACGGCTGCATGTGCTCACCGTAGGCGAAGCAGGCGACGCACGGCGTACGTGACCGCGCTCAGCCCGAAGATGGCCGCGGAGAGGATCAGCCAACGGTCCAGGAAGGGTTCCTGGGTCTGTCCGGTGGCGTTCTCGTACGACGAGGCGCCCTGCTCGATGATCCCGGGGAAGAACAGCAGGAACAGGAGCCCGACCGCGAGCACCGGGACCCGGACGTGATTGACGATCGGCACGTGCGGGACGCGCGTCGGTGCCGGGCGACGGCGCAGGATCCCGCCAAGCATGCGGTCGGCCAGTGCGTAGAGCGGGAACAGCACGAGGTCGTGCAGCAGGACCGCTCCCAGGAACCACACCAGGATCGACTGCCACCAGACGTCGGGGTCCCAGAGCTCGTCGAGACCGAGCTCGAGCACGGTGTACGCCCCGAGCGTGAGGGCGGCGATCATGACCAGGAGGTGGAGTCCGCTCGCGCCGTACAGCGACTGGAGGCGCCTGCGTGCCGTGACCATCTCACACGCTCCGGAACGCGATGGCCGCAACCCACTTGGTGTTGAGCACGCCGGGCATGGCAGGCACGATGATCCGTGCCGGGAAACCGTGGTCGAGGGACAGGTCCGTGTCGTTGACGCGGAGCGCGAGCAGCGCGTCCTCATCGGAAACCTGCCCGGCGTTGAGGGAGGAGGTGTTGAATGCGCCCGACTCCTCGAGCGACGTGACATCGGCTCCTCCCAGTGCTCCGGCGCCCGCCAGGTCGGCCAGGTCCCGCAGCCGGACGCCGGTCCACGTCTGCGTCGTCGACCATCCTTCGACGCAGGCGATCGGCAGCACCGCCGTGTGCTGCGGGAGGGCGAGCAGGGCGGCGCGATCCAGCTCCACGTCCTCGGTCCCCCCGGACAACGCCAGGCGCCACTGGTCTCCGGTCGAATCCGGGCTGATCCCGGCGGCGTCGGCGGTGCGGTTGATCGGGAAGTCGTTGGGTCCGTCACCGCTGTCGCGGCCGCGGGGCAACAGCACGGCGAGTGGACGGGTGAAGCCGCCGATGGTCTGCCCGGCCGTCAGTGCGAAGACCATCAGCGAGCCGCCTCCCACCAGCGCGAGCGCGCCTCGTCGACTGATGGTGGGCGGCGCGGGGTCGACGGCCACCAGGCCGTCCTCGTCCCGAGCCTCGGAGTGAGTGTCGGCGAGGCGCGTGCGGAGCACCTCAGCGAACGAGCGGCTGCGCAGCGACTCGATCATGCGCGGCAGCTTGAGGATCACATGAGCCACGAAACCCGCGATGAACACCCAGGCGCCGTAGTAGTGGGCGGTGTAGAAGCTGAACCCGAAGACGTAGTCGTACTGCAGGTTGAGGACGCCGGTGACGATCTCGAACAGGATGCCGCCCACGAGCATGAGAAGGGAGAGCCGTTCCAGCGCCTGGGCCACCGAGCGGGCCGGCGGCCAGGTGAACAGCCGGGGGACCACCGACCACAGCTTCGCGAGCACGATGGGGACGAGCACCAGCCCGAGGACGACGTGCACACCCTGGTTGAGACGGAAGAGCCACGACGGGTCTGTCGGCCAGTCGAACAGGGGCAGGTGCAGCCACCCGACGTCGGTCGGCCGTGCCTGCGAGCCGTACGCGACGTACGAGAGCAGACCGGTGATCGTGACGAGCGGGAGGGTGATGAGGAGGACGACCGCGAAGACGGACGTGAGCCACGGTCCGCGCAACGGACTGCGCCAGGATCGGGGATCGAGACCGGGCGGTGTCACGGGGTGTCCTCCCTGATTCTCATCGCGAGCGGGTCGAGCCCGCAGTGTGCTGCAAGGTCGCCACGTGCCGACCGGCGCCGCTGACCAGGTCGACGACGACCAGTCCGGCCCCGGCGGCCACGTCGGCGATGGCGTCGACACCGACGGTAGCCCAGTCGAAGCAGCCGCTGTCGCGTTCGCCCACACGAAGGTGCACACCCTCGTGGATGGACACGGCGCCCGTGCCGGCCAATTCGACCAGGACGCTCCCGTGTGGGCTCAGTAGTGCAGCCACCCGCTTGAGCAGACGGTCAGGGCGGCCACCCAGGCCGACGTTGCCATCCGCGAGCAGGACGTGCTGCCAGCCGGTCGGTCTGGGCAGGTCATCGAAGACGTCACGGCAGAGGGCTGGGGCGCCTCGAGCAATGGTCAGGCGCACCGCCTCGGGTGAGGTGTCCACTCCCAGCACGTCAACCCCCCGCTCCCACAGCGCACCCGTCAGCCGACCCGGCCCGCAGCCGACGTCGAGCGTCGACCCCGTGCACCGGTCGACGAACAGGGCGAGGTCGGTCGGGGAGGCCGGTCCTGACCAACGGTGGGTGGCCAGGGGTCGGCGCAAGCCGTCCGAGCGAACCAGCTCACACAGCTGCCCAGCGAAGGCGGCGTCGAGCGCCTCCACCGTGGTCATCGGCCGGGTGTCAGTCACCTGTCAGTCACCTTCTCTCGGGCCTGGTGTGCGGGGCCGAGGACAGGCACACCATCGTTCGGTCACCCGCACACCAGGGGTCAGTGGTCGCCCGCACCGACGGGCCCCGCAGCTCTCGCTGGGGGCCCGCAGTGTCAGGACGACCTATTGTCATGCAGATTCGTGAACCGCGACGGTCACTTGGTGTTGACGGTGATCTTCGCGATGCCCACGAGGAGGCCGGGCTTGACGGCGTCGGTCTTGAACACGTCGTTGAGCACCGGGGCAGCCACGTCGGAGATCAAGACCTTGGTGCCCTCGAGGATGGCCGTGTTGCCCTTCGACTGCAGCGGCTTCAGCGTGCTGCCGTTGAGCTCAAACAGGTAGGCGCTCGTGGCGGCCACCTCTCCGTTGACGGTGACGTCACCGTAGACACGGGACACGCCCGGGTCGACGTTGAAGTTCGTCAGCTCGACCGTGGTGCCACCGGCGGTCAGCGAGAGGCCGGAGCCCTCGTGCTGGATCTGGCCGACCACGTAGTTCGGGACCGAGCCCGGCTCGAACACCGAGACGTTGCCGCCGGTGATCGGGAACACGAGCGAGCCATCGGTGAGCTTGGCGGTGCCGACGACGCCGGGGGTCAGCTTGAGCGAGGTGAGGGCGTCGGTGAAGCCCTTGTCGAGCAGGATCGCGGTGCTCTCGCCGCTCAGCGCCTCGATGGACGCAACCGGCTTCGGTGCCGAGGCAGAACTCGACGAGTTCGATCCCTCGTCCGAGCCGCAGGCCGTCAGCGGAACCGCGAGGACGGCGGCGGCGGCGATGCCGGCGAAGATGCGCTTGGGTGTGGAGTTGATGTAAGACATGAAAATACACTTCCCTTTTTTGCAGATCGTTTGTGCCTGTCATGGGGCCATTCGGATCTGCGGGGCTGGAGGATTGGCTCCTCAGGGTCTTTTCAGGGAAAAGGGACGCAGGTCACACCACGGGGGCGACGGCGGCCCAGGCTCGTGCGAAACGGCTGTCGGGTGCCTCGTGAGCCACCCTCACGGCGTCGCCCACCGTGTCGACGTCCCGCAGGGATGCGGTGTCCGACACCCGCAACCCGGAGCTCGTCAAGGCGCTTCTGGTGTCTGCCCACGTGGTCGGCGTGGACATGGCAATGGCGGCCAGAGGGGCCGCGTCTGCGGCGTCGCGGAGCGCGAGGACCCACCACCCGCCGTCCGGAGCCGGACCCAGGACGGCGTCGAACGCGCCGTCCCCCTCACCGTCGCCGCCCAGCGCTGCGGCCACGGCCGCGAGCATTCGAGGCGTCACCTGCGGTGTGTCCATGCCTATTTGTATGACGGGACCACGCGACGCAGCCGCGAGATCGGCGTGCGCGTTGACCAGCCGGTCGGCGAACCCCGCCCCACGCTGCCCCGTCACCGACCACCCGGCGAGGGCCAGGTGGATCAGGCCTCCGTCGACGGCAGTGGACAGGTCGCCGTCCAGGGCGAGGTGACAGTGACCGGCACCAAAGGCGACGGTGCAGGCGTCGAGGGTGTCGAGCAGCGCCGCGGCCGCGACGCGAGCAGCGGGTCCCATGCCGATGTCCTTGCCCAGCCGGGTCTTGACCCGGCCGGCGACGGGTGCCTTGGCCATGACCAGGACGCGGGGCCGGGTGCTCACGACAGCACGCGCCAGAAGTCGCGCGCGGTGCGCACCGTGCCACGCACGCTCCCGGACACCTTGGAGCGGGTGCCCGTCGCCCGGGGGTGGTAGGTGACGTCGTGCTCGCTGACGATCCATCCGGCGTTGGTGACCTTCTGCAAGAGCTCGACGGGGTAGCCGAAGCGCCGGTCGGCGACCGCGAGGTCCAGAAGGTCGAGCCGCCGGGAGACGCGCATCGGAGCGATGTCATGGGCCGGCATGCTGATCCGCCACCTCAGCCACTCGACGATGAGGCGGTTCCCGGCCCGGGCGTGCCACGGCCAGACACCGGCGTGGACCGGGCGTCGCCGACCCACAGCCATCTGCGCCCGACCGGACCGGATGTCGTCCAGCAGCGGAAGGAGCTCCTGTGGGTCGAAGGACCCGTCCCCGTCCATGAAAGCGACATAGTCACGGGTGGCCGACACCAGCCCCGCGTGCACCGCCGCTCCGTACCCGGGCACCGGTTCCGGCACGACCGTGGCTCCCAGTCTCGCCGCCGTGGCCGCCGTGTCGTCGCGCGAGCCGTTGTCCACCACGATCACCGCAAAGGTGCTCGGCACCCGCGCGAGGAGGGCCTCGAGTGCCGGGGCCTCGTCGCGGCACGGAAGGATCAGGTCGCAGACGGGCTCCATGCCCCTACGGTAGACATACCGCCGGAACCCGAGCCGAGCCGAGGAGCCCTGCATGGAGACCAGCGCGGACGAAACGCGCACCGAGAGGCGGCTACGGCTGACGCCGTGGGTCGGCCTGGTCGCTGCCGTCGGGCTCGTGGTCGTCGCCGTCGCGCTGCCACGGCTCGTGGACTGGCAGGTCTACTCCCACGGGGACCCGAGTCCCGAGGACGTGCCGCCGCTGCACTCCCTCTGGGAGCCGAAGCTGGGGTCGGGGACCGTGCCCGCGCTCGTGATCGGCTTGCTCGCCTGGCGGTACGCGCGCGCCTGGTCGGAGCGGTTGACGTGGCCTCGCCTGCTCGGGGTGGCGTACGTCGTCGGGCTGGCCTGGTTGCTGGCGCTCGCGTACGTCGACGGCTCGGCCGGGATCTCACGGGTGCTGGGAAACCCCTTCGAGTACCTCGAGACGGCTCGCGCCACCAGTGACGTGCCCGCGATGCTGCGCGAGTACGTGGACCGGATCCCGTACGCCGCGCCCGACAACTGGGTCACCCACGTGGCGGGGCACCCGCCGGGAGCTCTCCTCTTCTTCGTCGTCCTGGACCGGCTCGGCCTGGCCGGCGACCTGTCGTCGGGGCTGCTCGTGACCGGGATCGCCGCGAGCACGTCCGTGGCCGTCCTGGTGGCGCTCCGGGCGCTCGATGCCGAGGTCTCGGCGCGCCGGGCCGCGCCGTTCCTGGTCCTGGGGCCGGCAGCAGTCTGGACCGCGGTGTCGGCCGACGCGCTCTTCGCGGCCGTCGCCGCGTGGGGGTTGGCCGCGCTGGCGCTCGGGGCCACCACCGGACGCCGGGGCGTGATGGTCGGGTGGTCGGCGCTCGCCGGGCTCCTGCTCGGCTACTGCGTGATGATGTCCTACGGCCTGCCGTTGCTGGGCTTCCTGGCCTTGGCGGTGCTGGCCGTCGCGCGTTCCTGGGACCCGTTCGTGGTGGCCGCGCTGAGCGCCAGCGCGGTCGTGCTCGCCTTCGCGATCGGGGGGTTCGCGTGGTGGGAGGCCTTCCCGGTCCTGCAGGACCGCTACTGGGAGGGCGTCGCCGCGGACCGTCCGGCGGCCTACTGGATGTGGGCGAACCTGGCCGCGCTGGTCCTGTGCGCCGGGCCGCTCCTGGGGGCCGGCCTCGCTCGTCTGGCCGCCGGCTGGCGGGAGGCCGAGCGCGCCGTGGTCCTGCTGGTGGGCGCGGCCTCCGTTGCGATCGCGGTCGCCGACCTGTCCCGGATGAGCAAGGGCGAGGTCGAGCGGATCTGGCTCCCGTTCGTGCCCTGGCTGCTGTTGAGCACCGCACTCCTCCCCGACCGGTGGCGGCAGGCGGGCCTGGCGGTCCAGATCGGGGTGGCGCTGGCGATCCAGCACCTGCTGTACACGAGCTGGTGACCGGCGCTCAGCCGCGCAGCGGCACCGTGGCGAACGCCCGGAGTCCTTCCTCGGGAAGCACGGCAGCGTGGAAGCCCAGCCCTGCGCGGGCACGCTCGGGGGACGCCACGACGTGTCGGACGTCGCCGGAGCGGTACTCGCCGGTGACGAGCGGGGCGACACCGGCTCCCGATCCTGCGGCGACCAGGTCGGCCACCCGGTGGATCGACACCGGCTCGCCCGAGCACACGTTGAAGACGTCCCAGCGACCCGACGGCATCGCCACAGCGGCGCGCAACGCCGCCACGTTCGCGGCGGCGACGTCCGAGACGTGCACGAAGTCACGCATCTGGCCGCCGTCCTCGAACACCTGCGGCGGCTCCCCGCGCTCGACCGAGGACCGGAACATGGCGGCGACCCCGGAGTAGGGCGTGTCCCGCGGCATCCCGGGACCGTAGACGTTGTGGTACCTGAGTGCGACACCGCCGGCGTGCGCCTGTCGGACCCACGACGCTGCGTAGTGCTCCTGCGCGACCTTGCTGGCGGCGTACGAGCTCCGGGGCTCGAGCCGCGCGTCCTCGTCGACGAGCTCCCATCCCAGGGCCGTGCCACACCGGGGACAGGCGTTCTCGAAGTCGCCGGCGTCGAGGGCGGACCGGGAGCGGGGCGGGGGCTGCTGGACTCCGTGCTCGGCGCAGGAGTAGCGGCCTTCGCCGTAGACCACCATGGACGAGGCGAGCACGAGGCGGTCGACTCCCGCGTCGTGCATCGAGGCCAGGAGGGCGGCCGTGCCGAGGTCGTTGTGGGCCGCGTAGTGCGGCAGGTCTCCGACGCGTACGCCGGCGCCGACCAGCGCGGCCTGGTGGCACACGGCGTCGACTCCCCGGAGCAGGTCGCTCCAGGCGACGGCGTCGCGGACGTCGAGGACGTGCGTCCCGGTCGGCGCGTCGTCCGAGCCGTGCGCCTGCTCCAACATCACGTCCACGCGGACCACTTCGTCGCCTGCGGCCTCCAGCGCCGCACAGACCGCACTGCCGATGAATCCGGCCGAACCGGTGACCAGCACCTTCACGACCAGACCCCGGGGACGTCGTAGGTCAGCGAGATGTCGTCGGCCCAGGACGAACAGGGGCAGCCCCCCGGGTCGGGGAGGTCGCGGATGGTGGCGGTCAGGACTGCCTTGAGCCGCTCGAGATTGCGGGCGAACAGCTCGAACACCTCGGCCTGGCCGACCCCTTCACCCGCGTCCACGCCGGCGTCCGTGTCCGTCACGAGGGCGATGGATGCGTAGCACTGACGCAGCTCCCGGGCGAGAACCGCCTCGGGGTGACCGGTCATGTTGATCAGCGACCAGCCCTGGGCGGCGTAGTGGCGTGACTCCGCGCGCGTCGAGAAGCGCGGGCCCTCGATGACGACCATGGTGCCGCCGAGCTGCACCGCCTCGTCCGCCTTCGCGATGGCCGTGGTCAGCCGCTGGCAGTAGGGGTCGGCAAGCGGAGCGTGGACGGCGCCGGTCTCGACGAAGGTCTGGATCCTGGCCTGGGTGCGGTCCACGAGCTGGTCCGGCACGACCATGTCACCAGGTGCCACGGCTGACGTGAGGCCGCCGACCGCGCACGGCGCCAGCACCTGCCGGACGCCCAGGGAGCGCAGTGCCCAGAGGTTGGCGCGGTAGGGGATCCGGTGCGGTGGGAACTCGTGGGCCGGACCGTGGCGCGGGATGAACGCGACGTCCCGACCAGCCACGGTGCCGACGCTGACGGGGCCGGACGGTGGACCGTACGGTGTCTCCACGTGGTGGTCACGGGCGTTGTCGAGGAACGAGTAGAAGCCGGTGCCACCGATGACAGCGACATCGGCCCGGGCAGGCGCATTCATGCCGCTCAGTGTGTCAGCAAGGCGGGTGCGCGCTCGTCATCACCAAGGGGATCGTCAGCGTGGCAGCCTGAGATGAACCGCCCGAAATGAAGAGAAGACCCCGTGGAGCCGGGGCCTTCTCAGTGTCCGAGGGGGGACTTGAACCCCCACGCCCTAATACGGGCACTAGCACCTCAAGCTAGCGCGTCTGCCAATTCCGCCACCCGGACGAGTGC
>JBKJUE010000066.1:0-53046 GCA_046590395.1 Nocardioides sp. | reverse complement strand
TCGACGCCCCCGAGGAATACCTCGGCACGATCACCGAGCTGCTCGCCACCCGCAAGGGCCGCATGGAGTCGATGACCAACCACGGCACCGGCTGGGTCCGCATGGAGTTCCTGGTCCCGGCGCGCGGCCTGATCGGCTTCCGCACCGAGTTCCTGACCGACACCCGCGGCACCGGCATCGCGCACCACATCTTCGAGAAGTACGAGCCGTGGGCCGGCGAGATCCGCTCGCGCAACAACGGCTCGCTCGTCGCCGACCGCAAGGGTGCCGCCACGGCGTACGCCATGACGTCGCTGCAGGAGCGCGGCGTGATGTTCGTCGAGCCCACGACCGAGGTCTACGAGGGCATGATCATCGGCGAGAACTCCCGCGCCGACGACATGGACGTCAACATCACCAAGGAGAAGCAGCAGACCAACATCCGGTCCGCCACCTCCGACAACTTCGAGAAGCTGATCCCGCCGCGCAAGCTCTCGCTCGAGCAGTGCCTGGAGTTCTGCCGCGAGGACGAGTGCGTGGAGGTCACGCCCGACTCGGTGCGGATCCGCAAGCTGGTGCTCGACGCCAACGCGCGCGCCAAGACCGCGTCGGCGGCCCGCAAGGCCAAGTAGTCCTCACGGCTGGGTCCACCGGCCGCCGTCGAGGTCAGGTGAGGACGGCGGAGTTGCGTTGGTTGGCCGAGATGCCAACCCCGGCGAGTCCGACCGTGATCAGCAGCGACGTCATCGGCTGCACCGTGTCGGGCAACAGGTTCGACACGGGGAACAGCGCGACGTGGACGAGCAGCAGGACGGGGACCCAGGTGGGCGTCGTCTTCGCCATCAGCAGCGCGATGCCGAGCAGGAGCTCACCGAGGTAGAACGCGCCGATCCAGCCGAACAGGAAGACCTCGAGGCCGGGGTCCGAGGTGACCTCGTCGACCGACGCCGGATTGATCGAGTCGTTGAGCGCCAGTGCGCGGAAGAACGCCAGCAGCATGGCGAACCCGGCGATGCCCACACACCCGATCGTGAACACCGCGAGCGCCGTCAGTCCTGTCCTGGCGCCGCGCTTGTCGAAGAGCGTGAGCACGCTGGGCAGGCCGACGGTCAGCGCCACCGACGCGAAGAAGTAGAGCGCCGCGACGGCAATCCACTGGCCACCCTGCTCCTGGACGATCCGCAAGGAGTCGCTGGAATCGTCGCTCGTGGGCATGAGGAGCGCGCCGACCGACAGCGCTGTCGCGCCCGCCACCAGGGCCGAGGCCGAGAACGGCACCCAGTCGATACGCATGCAACAACTCCGTCGCTGATCGGTTCCGAGACGCCGGAAGTCTAGGGGCCGGTGGGGCCAGGGGGACGAAAACGACAGCCTTAACTCTGGACGAACCACCGGGCTAGAAGGGTGTGCTCCTGCTCGAGGAGCAGGGCCAGTCGCAGGGGTACGTCGACCGGCGCTCCGTCGGTGATCCGCGGGTGCGGGCCACCCACCAGACGAGGTACGACGGTCGCGTCCAGCTCGTCGAGGACGCCCTGGTCCAGCAGGTCCCGCAACACGTGGGGTCCGCCCTCGCACAGCAGGTGCTGCCAGCCGCGGTCCACGAGCCGCCGCTTGAGCTCGGCGAGGTCGACCCGGTGCCCGCCCATCACCAGGACCTGGTCGGCGCCCAGCTGCTCGCGCGCGCGGTCCAGTCCGGTGGCGGCCTGGCAGGTCGCGAGCAGGACCCGGCCGGGCTCGGCGTCGCGGAGGCGTTCGGGGACCCGGCCCGAGCGGCTGATCAGCACCAGGGGCCGGTCGGCGGGGCGGTACCCCTCGGCCTCGGCCGTCCCGGCACCCACGAGGATCGCGTCGGCCAGCGAGCGCAGCGTGTCGAAGACCCGCTTGTCGACCTCGTTGTTGATCGAGCCGCTGCGGCCCGACTCCCCGGTCGCGGCGCCGTCGATCGTGGAGACCATGTTGGCGCGGAGCCACGGCGTGGACGGGGCGGCGTACAGGCGCAGCAGGTCGGCGTCCGTGACGTCGTCACGTGGGCCGTCGGGGCCGGTCAGGATGCGCATGTCAGATCCTCTCGAGAAGGGCGGCCACGCGGGCGACCTGGGTGACGTCGGAGCTGGTGGGGATCAGGTGGACCTCGTCGGTGCCGATGGAGTCGAGGCGCCGGAGCAGATCCACGAGCTCGTCACCGGTGCCGGCGAAGCCCGTGGTGGGCGCCATCGCGTCGACGAGGTCGGGTGGGAGCCAGTTCATGTAGTGGCGGAGGTGCGCGTGGACCTGTGCCCTGGCGCCGCTCTGGTCGGACCGCTCGTCGAGGGCGAACCAAAAGGACGTGTTCAGTCGCGGCGGCGGCCGGCCCTCGTCGGCCCAGGCCTTGCGGGCGAGGTCGAAGTGCTCGCCGACGGCCGTGACGTCGAGGTCGAGGGTGATCCCGGCGAGACCGTCGGCCCAGGTGGCAGCGTGCCGGGTGGTCCTCGGCCCCATGGTGCCGACGAGCAGCGGCGGCCCCTGCGGCTGGACCGGCGGCGGCCCGACCGGGCGGACCGCGTCGGTCACCTTCTCACCGGCCCAGACCCGCCGCATGACGGCCGCCCGCTCGGCCATGCCGGCCATCGTCCTCGTGGCGAGGTCGACACCGACCGCGCGGTAGTCCTCCTCGCGCCCACCGACGCCGAGCCCGACGGTGAGCCGGCCGTCGCTCAGCAGGTCGGCGGTGGCCAGGGCCTTCGCGAGCAGGACCGGGTCGTGCAGCTGCGGGACGATCACCGTGGTGACGATCCGGACCCGCTCGGTCCACGCGGCCACGGCGCCGAGCAGGGTCAGGGTCTCGGGGTTGTCGAAGGCCATCCGCTCCCCGAAGCACAGGCTGGCGAAGGGCCCGTCGTCGACGGCCCGTGCCCAGGCCTCGAGCGTGCCCGTGTCGAGGTCGGGCTCCATCACCGGCAGCGTCATCCCCACCTGCATGCGGGTCACTCTGGCAGACGCGGCCCGGTCATCCGTCTCAGGCTGGGGTCAGGGCGCGGACCCGGCGCAGCTCGGGCAGCAGCGCGAGGAGTCCGAGGAGCGGAAGTACGGCGAGCACGGCGAGGCTGGCGGGGACCCCGAAGACCGACCCGAGACCGCCCACGACGGCCGAGCCGACGCTGCCGCCGACGAGGAACAGCAGCGTGGCCACGCCGAGCGCGACGCCGCGGACCTCGGGGTCGACGGCGTCGCCGACGGAGGCGCTGAGGGCCGGCTGGCCGACGCCGAAGGCCGCCGTCACCAGGATCACCGTGATCGCGAGCAGCGGGACGGACAGCAGCGCCGTGCCGAGCGAGGCGAGCACCAGGGCGCCCGACGCGATCAGGCCGGCGATGGCGAGCGAGCTCGCGGCGCCGACGCGGATCAGCAGTGGTCCGGCGACGCGGGGCACGAAGAGCGCCACCACCGCGCTGGGCAGCAGCAGGAGGCCGACCTCCCAGGCCTTCCAGCCCTCCGCGAGCAGGACCGCGGGCACGCCGACCAGCATCGCGAACCACGAGGCGGGGACGGCCGAAGCGGCCAGGGCGGAGCGGACGACGGTGCCGTTGCGGATGACGGAGAGCGGCAGGAATCCATGGGGTCGGTGCCGGACGCGTAGCGCGACGAGCGGGGTGCCGACCACCATCAGCGCGACGCCGATGACCGCGATCGTCGCGCCGGTCGACGGCGACTGCACGAGCAGCACCAGCCCGCCCGCGGTGCCAGCGACCAGGACCGCGCCGAGGAGGTCGAGGCTCGCACCGGTGCCGGCACCGGTCATCGCGCGCCACAGGAACGGGATCACGAGCACTCCGAGGATCGGCAGCGCCATCACGGCCCGCCAGCCCAGCGCGTGCTCCACGGCGCCGCCGATGAACGGTCCGAGGCAGCTCACCGCCGCCGCCACCCCGGCCAGCCGGCCGAACGCGAGGCCACGGATCGCCCCGTCGTACCTCGCCGACAGCATGGCCACCCCGAGGGTCGGTACGGCGGCCGCGCCGGCGCCCTGGAAGAGCCGCGCGATCAGCAACGTCTCGAACGTCGGCGCGAACGCGGCGACCAGCGCCCCGCCTGTCATCAGCCCGATGCCGACCATGAGCGGGATCCGGACGCCGACGAGGTCGGAGATCCGTCCGTAGACGGCGGTCGTGACCGCGAGCATCAGTGCGTAGAGGCTGATCGTCCAGGTCGCGACGCCCACTCCCACGCCGAGGTCCTGGCCCATCAGCGGCAGCGCGATCGCCGCCGACGAGGAGCCCATGCCGGCCAGCCCGAAGAGCAGCCCGAGCAGCCAGGAGACGCGGCGGGAGTCGTCGGGGGTCACGAGGGGCCCAACAGCACCACGGACCCGGGCATTCCGTCGACCGCGGAGTTCCCGGCCGCCTAACCTGTGGGCGTGCCCCGGGTCCCCGCTCCGCCCAACGTCACCGTCGGCCGTGATGCGCTGCGGACCCACGTGGTCGACGCCGTTCTGGGCGACGCTCGCCTGGTCACGCTCACCGGCCTCGGGGGGGCCGGCAAGTCCCGGGTCGCGACCGTGGCCGCGCTCGCGGCGGAGGGTGACTTCGACCAGGTGTGCTTCCTGGCAGCCACCGGGAACACGGAGCCCGACGCCCTGGCCCGCTCCGTCGCCGTCGCTCTCGGGGGCTCGCCCGGCGACGACCCCGTGGAGACCCTCGCCGGCCTGCCCGGCGATCGCTCGGTGCTGCTCGTGCTGGACAACCTGGAGGCGCTCCCCGATGCCGCCGACGTCGTACGCCGGGTGGTCGACGCCGCGACGGGGGTCACCGTGCTGGCCACCAGCCGGGTGTCGCTCCGCGTTCCCGGCGAGCTGGAGGTCCCGGTCCCGCCGCTGGAGCTGCCGGCCGCGGTCGAGCTGTTCGGGCAGCGGGCGATGGCCGCGCGGCCCGGCTTCGACCCGGCCGGTGACGACCCCAAGGTGGCCGAGCTGTGCCGCCTGCTGGACGGGATCCCCCTCGCCCTCGAGCTGGCCGCAGCCCGGTTGCGGCTGGTCGGCCTGGACCGGATCGTCGAGAGCCTGCGCACCGACGTCGCCCTGTTGAGCACCGTCTCGCCGGACGTCCCGGAGCGGCAACGGGCGCTGGCGACGACGATCCAGTGGAGCTACGACCGGCTCGACGCGGACGCCCGCCGGGTGTGCGACCGGCTGGCACTCTTCGAGGGTGCCTTCACGGCCGAGTCCGTCGAAGCGGTCTGCGACGACGTGGGCTCGGTGCTCGACAGCCTGGGCGCGATCGAGGACGCCCGGCTGGTCCGGGCCGCGCCGAGCCGGGTTGCCGTCAGGTTCGTGCTGCCGGGCACGGTCCGCGCCTTCCTGCGGCCCCGGCTCCGTGCCCACGAGGACCTCGGGCGGATCCACGAGCGGCTCGCCACTCACCTGCTCGGCCGGCTGCGGGACTGGGCGGACGGGCTGGACGGGCCCGAGGGCCAGACCAGCCTGGCCCGGTTCGAGGACGACGCGGCCGACGTCGAGGCCACGGTCGACTGGGCGCTGGAGGCGGGTCGTCGCGACCTCGCCGTCGGGCTGACCCTGGCCGCCGCCGACCTCTGGGTGGCCTCGGGACGGCTCCACGAGGCCCGGCAGCGCACGAACCGGGTCCGGGAGTACGTCGCGCCGGGGAGCGTCGAGGCCGGGCGCCTCCACGCGGCGACCGCGGCGTACTCCTACCACCTCTCCGACTTCGCGAGGGCAGCCGACGAGGCCCGCGCCGCCCTCGCCGTCGCCGAGGCGGGGCCCGACGAGGCGACCGCGGCCAAGGCCCGCTGCTACCTCGGCGCCGCCCTCGTCGTGTCGGGCGACGCGGAGGCGGGCTCCACCCTGGCCCGGCGCGCACTGGAGGACGCCGAACGGCTCGACCTCTACCCGCTGACGGCGGTCGCCCTCTCGGTGCTGGCCATCGCCCGGGCCATCGCGGGCGACTTCCCCGGCGAACGGGAGACCTACCTGCACCGGCTCAACGTGGTCCGCCGCCACGGCGACCTCGCGCGCACCGCCGACACCCTCAACACCCTCGCCGAGATCGCACTCGACGAGGCCGACGCGGAGGACGCCCGCGCCTACGCCACTGAGTCGTTGTCGATCGCCGAGGTCCGGCTGCCGCTCGAGGCCCGCGACTCGTTGATCACGCTGGCGCGCGCGGCGCTCGTGGACGGCAACGCCGACGAGGCCGCGGCGCTGCTCACCCGGGCGCTGTCGCTCACCGACCGGATCGGCCAGGCGCTCGCCCTCGCGCAGACCCTCCGGGTCGCCGGTTGTCTGTCCACTGCCCGCGGTGGCGCCGCGACCGGCGTCCGCCTGTTCGGCGCGGCTGAGACGCTCTCCCCGTCCCCGAGCGGCACCGGCGAGCCCGTCGAGCAGGACCTCGCCACCGGTCTGGGCGAGGCCCGGCAGAGCCTTGGCGGGCCGGCCGCGGACCGCGAGTGGCGGATCGGCGCGGCGCTGCCGCTGGCGTCAGTACGCCGGCTGCTCGAGCAGGTCCTGTCGGCTCACTGACCGAGACCGGCCCCCTCGCCCGACCGCAGCGCAGCCTGCGCGGTCTCGAGCGCCAGGGTCCACTCGCGCCCGAACATGTCCTTGCCCGACGGGTCCGCGGCCCAGTCGAGGGCGGCGTCGGTGCGCGAGAGCGGTTCGAACGTGGTCAGCACCTCGGGCCGCAGCGGATGCGCCCCGCTCATGCTCTCCAGGAAGTAGGCGAGCAGCCGGGTCCGCTGCCGCAGGCTCGCCAGCAGAGGTGCGGCCGCGGGGTCGTCGACGTGGAGCATGGCGCTGAGCTCCATCAGGTCCTTGCGGAGCTCGGCGAGCGCGATCAGCACCCGGGTGCCGTTGCGGGAGCTGCTGATCACCGGCGCCCAGTCCCGGATCGCGGCGAGCAGCCGGCGTACGCACTGGTCGACGAGCTCGTGCCGCCACGCCGCGCCCACAGCCTCGTCGGGCAGCTCCACCGGCCGCCGGCGCGGGTCCCGGGCGGGCTCGTCCTGGTCACGGTGCAGCCGGTCGCGGTGCTCCCGGAGCCACCGCAGCGGCTGGCCGTCTTCCTGCCAGTCCGGCCAGCCCTGCGTGTCGGGCGGCGTCGGCGCCGAGAGCAGGCTGAGCGCCACCTCGACGTCGACGACGTGGTCGACGATGCCGCCGAGGCCTGCGGCGGTCAGGCTCGAGTCGAGCCGGGCCTGCGCGCGCAGCTCGCCGTCCTCGTAGACCAGGAAGCCGATGCCCACGAACAGCACCGTGCTCATGACCGAGCTCAGCACGCCGTGGTCGGCCCAGAACTCCGACGCCCAGGTCGTCGGGAAGTCGCTGACCAGCATCGCCAGCAGCCCCGCCGAGCAGAGGATGGCCAACGCCCGGACCGTGTCGGGGCCGATCCGTTGCTGCTTGGCCAGGTAGACGACCCAGGCGATCAGCCCGGTCGCCAGCACCACGGGGACGATGGCCAGGTACATCAGCATCAGCGTGCCTCCAGTGCTTGCAACAGCTCGGCCCGTTCGGCGGCGAACGCAGCCCGCGCCTCCGCGGGCGGGTTGGGGCCCAGCCGGGCGGTCAGGTAGTCCTCGTCGAGCGCGAGGCGCAGCAGCAGGTCGAAGAGGTACGCCGTCCCGGCCCACGGCCGCGTGACCCGCACCGTCTGCGCGACCGAGGCCGCCCGGTCCCCCCAGGGCCCGAGCCGCGAGCGGGCGTCGTCGACGGAGGCGGCACCGAGCTCGCCCAGGACGACGGCGAGCTCGGCGAACCAGGCGTCCCCGGCTTCGTCCTCCTCGCCGAACACCGCCTCGACCGCTTCCCGGACCACGGCCTGGCCGACGGCGTGATCCGGGTCGGCCACCTCCCCGGTGGGTGTGCCCTCGCCGTGCGCCTGCCGGACAGCCACGAACTCCCGGTCGGCGAGCTCGAGCAGCCCGGCGAGCGAGATCAGCCGACGGCGGACCGACGACGTGGGGGTGCGCTCCGTCTTGTACATCAGGTCGTGCTGGAGCCCCGCCCACGCATGCTGCAGGATCGTCCGGACCTGGACCTCGATCACCGGGTCCCCCAGGTCGCGGAACTCCACGTCGGCCCGGTCCTCGTCGTGCAGCCGCAGCAGGACGTGCAGGCTCTGGTAGCCGGGGACGTCCTCCTCCTGGTCGGGCCGCAGCACCGACTGCTCCTCGATCCGATAGGTCTCGCCGAGCAGCCGGGCCACCGGGGCGACGTCGGTGCTCAGCGGGACGACGATCCGGGCACCCACGAAGTCGGTCACCTCGGCGCGGGGGTCGGCGTACTTGAAGTCACCGCCGGGGCCGGCGGTGAGCGCCTTGTCGACGAAGCTGTCGACGGTCTTGGTCCGGGTCTCGAGCTTGGCGTCGTCGAGGTAGGCGTTGCGCAGGGCACGGCCCAGGTGGGCGGCGAAGGCGCGCTCGAACATCCGGAAGCGGAACACCTCGGCGTCGTACCAGGTCCGCATCTCCTTCTCGCGCGTGGCGACCAGCTTCTCGGGCGGCATCAGACCACCCCGTTGGCGAGGTCGTCGGTGGTGGCGGCCGCCTGCAGCCGGGTGAGGTCGACGTACCTCTGGAAGAGCGTCCAGGCCGTCCCGCCGGGATGCGCCACCGGTGTGATGGTGAGGGTTGCCGGGTCACCGGGACGCGACAGCAGCACCACTTGCACCGGGTGCGGCACCGGCCCCTGGTGCAGCGCGGCCGCCAGCGCCTCCCCGACCCGTCGCTCGACAGGGTCCGCGCTGAGGGCCGTGCGGGCGGCGTGGGCGGCGTCCGCGGGCATGGAGGCGACGACGTGCTCGATGCGGGGGACGAGGCCGTGGATCTGCCCACCGGAGTAGAAGCCGAGCCGGCTGGCCCCCTGGAAGCCGCGCTGGGCCTGACTGACGTAGGCGCCGGTCAGCCGGTAGAACGGCCACGCGCCGGAGGCCGCGACGACGCACACCTTCTCGTCAGGCATCCTGCCTCCTCCCGGCGCGGTCCGACCGTAGCGTTCCCCGCGGGCCCGTGTACCGATATCCGGCATGCCGCAGACGTCCTCGACCTATCCTCGACGAACACCACCGCGAGGAAACCTCATGAGTACTCGACTCCGCTGCCTGTCCGTCTCGATCACCCTCCTGCTGCTGGGGGCTTTCCTGTACGCCGCGCCCGCCTCCTCGGAACCGGCAGGAGCGTTCTGCGACCCGCCCGACGGGCTGGTCGTGAACTCGTGGATCGGCCCCGCCGCCGGCGACTGGGACATCGACGAGCACTGGTCGCTCGGCCGGCCCCCGGGCAACAACGACGGCGCGACCGGGTTCGCGTGCATCCCCTCCGGGGTGACGGTGACGATGCCGGACGCCGTGGACGTGCACGTGCAGGGCTTCGACCTCGGCGTCGGGTCGACCGTGGTGATGCTGAACAACTCCAAGCTGCTCGCGGTCGGTGACCCGGCGTCGGTCACCTCGGTCGCGCGGCAGGACTCGCTGATCGTCAACGAGAAGTCGACGCTCGGCGGCACCGGACGGATCCTGCTGCAGGGCACGCTCTCGTGGAAGGCGCTCGAGACCGGCGGCGCCACCCTCGCCTCGGTCGTGCTGGCCGACGGCGCTCCGGCGTACGGCGGTCCGGGCGGCCGCCTGGTCGTCGACGACACCGGCTCGATCGAGATCGCGGACCGCGGCGTCAACCTCGCCCACAAGTACGTCATCGAGGTCCGCGGCACGGTCACGCTCAGCGGCGAGGGCTACATCGCCGCCGACCACGGCACCGGCTTCGAGCTGCGCCCCCACAGCGAGGGCGTCGGCGCCGGCGAGCTGGTGATCCAGAACGACGGCGGTTACCACCAGGGCCGTCTCGACCTGCCCACGCTGAGCACGTTCGTCAACGAGGGCACGATCCGCAAGGCCGGCGGCAGCGGCACGAGCGTCGTCACCGCGGCGTACACCAATGCCGGCGGCAGCAGCGTCGTCGAGTCGGGCACGCTCGTCCTGCCCGACGACACCCAGGAGGCGGTCGAGGTCGGCTCCGGGCTCAGCTACGGCTCGGGCGCGTGCGCGTCGATGCCCACGGACGAGCTCTACGGCTGCGAGCCCGACACCTCGACGTCCGACCAGCAGAACGCCGCCTTCCGGGTCCCCCGGGGCGACGACGACGGCGCCCGGGTGCGGGTGGTGGAGCTCGCCGGCGGCCCGGCGCCTGCGATCGGCACGGCCGTCCGCGCCCACGCCACAGATCTCCAGGCGGGGCGCCGTTCTCCGGCCCGCCTGCTGCTGCGCTACGACGGCTCGCTGCTCAACGGGTACGGCGCGAGGAAGCTCGACGTGGCCCGCAAGGGTGACGGGCAGGGCTACCGCGTGCTCGACGACTGCGGCAGGGGTGGGCGGGTCCCGCGGGGCGAGGTCGCCTGCGTCGATCGCCGGACGAGCTCCGAGACTGGGACCCTGGTTGACTGCGACGTGGTGATGGCTGTCAACACGATCCGGACCAGCCGCTGGATCGCCCGGTTCCGGGGCAAGCTCAGCCAGCCGGGCCCCTGTCGGACGGCGTGACCCAGCGGATCACCCAGTACTGCACGCCGTACGGGTCGTCCTCGTAGTCGACCGTCACCTCGGCGTCGGACGTGAGCAGCTCAGCCAGCTTGGGGAGGGCACTCGTGCTTGCCCACAGCTCGCGCGCGAGATCTTGGTCGATGGCGGCCAGCGCCCCCAGGTCGGGACGGGTCAGCGCGGCGCGGAGCGCGTCGTCGAAGGCCGCCGCCCGCTCGTCGAGGTGGCCCGGCGCCTTCTCGGTGCGGCAGGCGCTGCCGTTCCCGACCACGAGGTAGCTGGTGCGGGCGGTCGCGAGCTCCAGCGGGCGCCCCGCGACCCTGGATGCTGCCAGCAGGGCCTCCGCCACCCGCGTCCCCTGCTCGTCAGCCAGCACCATGACGAGGCCGTCCAGCCACGACACCGCCTCGACGCAGGCGGCCCGCAGGTCGGCTACCGGGTCCTCGAGGCCGGCGTACTCCGGCCGCAGCGCGAGCACGCCCGGCACCAGCACGACCCGCGTCACTGGAGCCCCCGGACCGCGCGCTGCGGCGGGCGCCGGCCGGCGATCGTCCACACCATGTCGACGGTCTGCCGGGTCTCGACGACTTCGTGGACGCGGTAGATGCGTGCGCCCGCCAGCGCGCACACGGCGGTCGCGGCGAGCGTCCCGGTGAGCCGCGAGCCGACGGGCAGGTCGAGGGTCTCGCCCACGAAGTCCTTGTTGGACAGGGAGACCAGTACCGGCCAGCCGGTGTCGACCATCTCGCCGAGGCGGCGCGTGAGCTCGAGGGAGTGGAAGGTGTTCTTGCCGAAGTCGTGGGCCGGGTCGATCACGACCGACTCGCGGGCGACTCCGGCGGCGACGGCACGCTCGGCGTACGCCACGGTGTCGGCGATCGCGGCGGCGACCACGTCGTCGTACTCGATCCGGAAGGGTCGCGTCCGCGGCGTCACCCCGCCGGTGTGGGTGCAGACGATCGCGGCGCCGTGCGCGGCCGCGACGTCGACCAGCTCGGGGTCGGCGCCGCCCCACGCGTCGTTCAGCACGTCGGCGCCGGCGGCACAGGCGGCGTCGCCGACCTCGGCGCGCCAGGTGTCGACGGAGATGACGAGGGAGGGGTACGCAGCCCGGACGCGCGCCACGAAGTCGACGACGCGGCCCTTCTCCTCGGCCGCGTCGATGGCCTCCCCTGGCGCCGCCTTCACGCCGCCGATGTCGACGATCTCGGCGCCCTGCCCCACGACGTGGGCGATCCGCTCGAACGCCTTGTCCTCCGACCAGGTGGCGCCCTGGTCGTAGAACGAGTCGGGGGTCCGGTTGACGATCGCCATCATCAGGGTGGCGTCGTCGGCGAACTCGTGGCGCCCCAGACGGAGCGTCATGCCAGCCTCGCCGGGGGCCGCTCACCGATGGCGACGTGCCGGTCGGCGGCCACGATCCGGCCCTCCTCAGGGTGGTACTGCCGCAGGGTGACGCTCTCGCGCGTGCCGGCGCCGCCACGCCGCGCGTCCATCGCGGCCATCAGCTGTGTCGCCATCGCCCCGAGGTCGCGCAGCGCCTGGTGCCGGTGTGCTCGGCGACCGAGGTCGACCTGGGCGATCGCGTCCACGCCGAGCAGCCGGGCGGTGTCGACGAGCGCGGCGAGCTCGACGGCGTACCCGGTCGGCACGTGAAGGCTCTCGAACAGCGACCGGCGGACCGCCCACTCCCCCGCCAGCGGCTGGACGAGTCCGCCGAGCTTCGGGTGCTGGAGCGCCACGAGCGGCCGGGCCACGAGCTCGGTGACCCGACCACCTTCGTACGCCGCGTCGACGCCGTCGTGGGCCTCACCGAGGGAGGGCCGTTCGTAGAAGCCCTTCACCAGCGAGACGTCGGCACGGGTGAGCAGCGGTCCGAGCAGCCCGGGCACGAAGTGGGTGTCCCAGTCGAGAAGGTCGGCGTCCATGAAGACGAGCACGTCACCGGAGGTGACGAAGAGCGACTTCCACATCGCCTCGCCCTTGCCGGGCACGGTGCCCAGATCGGGTCGGATCTCCGCGGAGCGGTGCACGGTCGCCCCGGCGTCCTCGGCGACGGCGTACGTCGCGTCGGTGGAGTCGGAGTCGATGACGACGATCTCGTCGAGCAGGGCGACGGTGTCCATGAGCGCGGACCGGACCCGGGTGACCACGTCACCGACGGTGGCCGCCTCGTTGCGGGCCGGGACCACGAGGCTGACGGTGGAGGCGCCCTTCGCGGCGAGCAGCGCCTCGAGGGTCCAGTCGTCCCAGTGGTGGGTGTTGCGGTCGAACCAGCTCACCCGACGTGTCCTCGCACGCGGTCGACACTAGGCCACGGCCTTGGTCAGGCCGCACGCCCCCGGACCCAGGGCGGTCCCAGGGCGACCATCGCGGTCAGCACCTCGCGCACGTAGTCCGGCCTGAACATCACGTCCTCCCACGTGAACCTGACGACGGCGTACCCGAGCCTGACGAACGCCGTGTAGCGCCGGACGTCGCGGACGAAGCCGGCCCGGTCCCCGTGGAACTCCCACGACTCGGCCTCGATGATCAGGCTGTTGCGACGACAGAGCAGGTCGACGCGGCCGATCCTTTCGATCCACTGCTGTGGCTCCACCTCGAGACCGGGCACGTCGTCGGCGATCCCCCGGAGGGAGGACTCGAACGGGTTTGCCGCCCGGCCGTCGACCGCGTGGGCCACCCGAAGCGCCGCCGGCCGGCCGGTGCGCGGCGACGACAGCGCCTCGGCGAGGATCTGGCTCGGTGTCACGTCGCCCGCCCGCACTGCGGAGTCGGCGACGGCCAGGGCCGCATCGAAGGGTTCGCTCCGGGCACAGTCGATGATCGTGCGCACGCGGGAGGTGACGCCATCGCGGATGTCATCGGGATGGAGGTTGAACCACCGCACGTCGACGCCGTTGCGCTGCTCCGGGGTCAGCTCACGGTTGCGAGGCACGGTGATCACCGGCAGCTCCGGTGGCAGCTTGATCTTCCAGCCCCAGTGCTGGGCGGCGCTGAGGTGTGACACCACTCCACTCGAGCGCCTGGCGGCGGCTCGCGCCTCGAGCGGCCCGGGCAGGCCGTAGTGTCCGCGGGCGACCCGCACGACGCTGCCCGCGGTCACAGCCGCAGCGATGGCGTGACTGGCACACGCCGCTCGGAGCTCCTGGGTGGTGGCGAGCCCGCCGAGACGCGTGAGCAGCTCCGCCGGGTCCATGCCCAGGACTGTGCCCCGCTGCCGACCACCCGAATTCTGGTTTCCACAGGCACCAGTCGGGTCGCCGTGGGGGCAGTTCGGACGCCGGGTGTCCAGTTCCCCGCCTCAGCGAGCGCGAATGGGGACGAACTGCCCCCACGGCGGTCAGGTGTGGGGCGAAGCAACCTCGACCGGCGCCGCCTACCCGAGCAGCGTGCGGAACCGCCCGATCAGGTCCTCGACCGCCACCGCAGCGGCCGTGCTGAACGCCGGCATCTCGAGGAAGCCGTGGATCATGCCGTCGTACCGGATCCGGTTGACCGGAACGCCGGCGGCGGCGAGCTTCTCGGCATACGCCTCCCCCTCGTCGCGCAGCGGGTCGAACTCGGCGGTCACCACCAGCGCCGGCGCGATGCCCTCGACCGCGCCGTGGATCGGGGACACCCGCGGGTCGTCGGGCTCGGCCACGGGGTTCGGCCCGGCGTAGTGGTCGCGGAACCACCGCCGCACCTCGGTGTCGAGCATGTAGCCGTGGCCGTTCTCCTCCTGCGAGGGGTAGACCCCGGTGGCGTCGGTGGCGGGGTAGATCAGCAGCTGCGCGTCGACGAAGTCGCGGCACTGCTGGGCGAGTACGGCGGCGAGGTTGCCGCCGGCGCTGTCGCCACCCACCGCAAGCGGTGCGCCCCCGAGCTTGTCGAGGGACAGGTCGACCGCCTCGAGCGCAGCACAGGCGTCCTCGAGCCCCGCGGGGAAGGGATGCTCGGGCGCGAGCCGGTAGTCCAGCGAGACCACGACCACCCCGGCGCCGCGGCAGAGCCGCCGGCAGGTCTGGTCGTGGGTGTCGAGGTCGCCGATGACGAACCCGCCGCCGTGCAGGTAGAGCAGGGTGCCGCGGGCGTCCCCGGCCGGCCGGTAGACCCGCACCGGGCGGTCCGCGACCGTGATGTCCTCCGTCGAGCCGACGGGGACGACGTCCTCGGGCTTGACCATGTCGACGGCCAGCGCGCGGAACGCCTTGCGCGCCACCTCGGGCGTCCCCTCCCACATGGGCGGGTAGCCCGCGTCGGCGACGAACGTCAGGAAGGCTGCGATCTGCGGGTCGAGTGGCATGCGCCGAATGTAGCGAGTCGTTCCACCCTGGGGGCGGACCACCCAGACGGGTGATTTCTCGCCACCACCCGTGCCTTCCCTGGGCAGCGGCTCTAGGCTCCCTCCCCGGCGAGCCGTCCGCGTTCGGGTTCGAGCTGATACGGATCTATTGCGGGCGGCTCGCTCCCTCAGCCCACGAAGCGGCGTACGGCGTGAGCCAGTCCGCGCGCGTACGTCGCCCGCCCCTTGCGGGACGTCATCCGCCTGGCGTCCCGCGGGTTCCGCATGTTGCCGAGCTCGACCATCACGGTCGGGACGTCGGACAGGTTGAGCGTGCCGAGGTCGGAGCGGAAGTCGATCCCGTCCCCGCCGGCGGTGTAGTTGGCCACGCGCAGCCCGACCCCACGCAGGGCGGCCCGGGTCTCCCGCGCCAGCCGCCGGGACGGCTTGTAGATGTCGTGCGTCCACCGCTTCCGATCGGTCGGGGCGATGACGTGGAAGCCGCGGGCGCCGGACGTGTAGGACCCGTCACCGTGGAGGCTGATCTTGAGGTCCGCATCGGCCCGGTTGCCCTTGCGGCCGCGGTCGTCCACGCACGGCCCCCAGCGGTCCTGCCGGTTGCTGTGCCGGGTGAACAGGACCCGCGCGCCCTGCTTCTCCAGCCTGGCCCGCAACAGGCGCGCCACCCGCCAGACGAACGACGCCTCGGCGTACCCGCCGTTGGTGGCGGTCCCGGTCGTGTTGCAGGCCTTCTTGAAGCCGCCGGCGGGGACCAGCCGGTTGATCTTCTTCGGGTAGTTGTGGTTGCCGAGCTGGTGGCCGGCGTCGATCACGATGACGCGGCCCGACAGGAGTTCAGAGGCCGCCGCGGCGTCCGGTGAGTCGACCTCCGCGGTCGCCGGGCCCGCTCCCGCGACCAGCAGGAGGAGAGCGACCACGTGGAGCACGACCTGGCGCCTCATTCGTAGCCCAGGACCTCCTTGCGCTTCCCGCCCCAGGCGAGTGCGGAGGCGATGGCGTCGTCGAGCGTGTGGTCGGCTGTCCAGCCGAGCAGCTCGGCGGAGCGGTCGACGTTCGCGTAGGCACCGACGGCGTCGCCGGGCCGCGGCGGCGCCTCGGTGATCGGGACCGAGGAGCCGAAGACCTTCTCGAAGGACGCGACCAGCTCGCGGACGGTCACGCCGGAGCCGGTGCCGATGTTGATCACGGTCGACGGCGCGGACACGGCGGCCAGGACGTCGTCGAACTTCTCGACGGCGCGGACGTGCGCCTGCGCGAGATCCCAGACATGGATGTAGTCGCGGATGCCGGTGCCGTCCCGGGTGGGGTGCTCGGTGCCGGTGATGGTGAAGGAGTCCTTGAGCCCGCGGGCTGCCATCACGAGCTGGCCGAGCACGTGCGACGGCTCCTTGGCGTAGATCCCGGACTCGAGGTCGGGGTCGGAGCCGATCGGGTTGAAGTAGCGCAGGATGATCGCCCGCAGCGTGGTCGCGGCGGCGATGTCCTCCAACGCCATCTCCATCATCCGCTTGGTGCGGGCGTACGGCGAGCCGGGATCGAGGGCGTCCGACTCGACCACCTCGAACTCGTCCTTCAGCGCATAGAGCGACGCCGAGGAGGAGAAGAGCACCCGCGGCTTGCCCAGGGCGACCAGCTCGTCGAAGAGCTCGAGGGACTTGGCGACGTTGTCGCGGTAGTACTCGTAGGGCTGCTCGACGGATTCCGGTACGACGATCCGCGCGGCCATGTGGATGGTGGCCTCGATCTCGGGGTGCTCGTCCATGATCCGGCGCAGCACGGACCGGTCGGCGATGTCGCCCTCGTAGAAGATCCGGTCCTTCACGAACACGCGGGGTCCGGTCAGGAGGGAGTCGAGGATGACGGGTGTGTGCCCGGCCTCCTCGAGAGCCTTCGCCGTGATCGAACCGATGTAGCCGGCACCGCCGGTGACCAGAACCTTCATGCCGGGGAGCCTAGCCCGGCGGGACAGCGAAGAGTCGGCTGGTCGTCAGCTCGCGAAGAGCGCTGACACCGAGGTCGCGATGCCGAGCAGGGGTGCGCCCAGGAACAGGGCGGCGTCCTCGAGAGACAGGTCGGTCAGACGGTTCGTGGGAGCATTCCACCCCACGTTCGTCCAGATCAGCGCCATGTTGCGCCGTCGCAATGGGGTGCGACATTGTGGGAGCCATCGCCGTCCGACGTGTCGGACTGGATGGGCATGGAGCCGGTCGCGTCGTGCGACCCGCCGGCGCCGAGGGTGCGGCCCGCTCGTCGGCGCGGACTGCTGGCCCCGCTGGCCGGCTTCCGCCTCCGCTTCCGGCACTGACCTGAGTCAGGCCCCGGCGCGCCGGACCAGCCACATCGCCAGACCGCCGATCATCGCGCCGAGGGTGTTCGCCACGACGTCGTCGAACGCTGCCGACCGCGGGGTCGACTCGTTCCACACCATCGACCCGAGCAGGGAGACGGTGCGAACATCGCCGCGATGAGCATGAACCCGACACGGGAACCGCTGAGCAGGAACTCCGGCAAGCCGAGAGCGGCGCCGACGTCCGCGACCCGGGAGACGCTGGAGGCTGGCGCTGGACGACCGACTGGCAGGCTGAGATGAAAGACTGGCTCCCATGCCCACCGCGCTGATCACCGGTATCACCGGACAGGACGGTCTCTACCTGGCCGAGCTGCTGCTGCAGAAGGGCTACGACGTCCACGGCCTGATCCGCGGGCAGAACAACCCGAAGCGCGACCTGGTCAACGAGCTGCTGCCCGACCTGACGCTGCACAACGGCGATCTGACAGACATGTCGAGCCTGATCCGGGCACTGCGGGACTCCGACCCGTCCGAGGTCTACAACCTCGGCGCGGTCTCGTTCGTCGCCTACTCCTGGGAGAACGCCCAGCTCACCACCGACGTCACCGCCAAGGGCGTCCTCAACATCCTCGAGGCGATCCGTCTCCACACCGGTGACGACCCGGCCGGGGTGCGGTTCTACCAGGCGTCCAGCTCGGAGATGTTCGGGAAGGTCGCCGAGTCGCCCCAGCACGAGCGCACCCTGCTGTGGCCGCGGTCGCCGTACGGCGTGAGCAAGGTGTTCGGTCACCACATGACGATCAACTACCGCGAGTCCTACGGCATGCACGCGTCGTCGGGAATCCTCTTCAACCACGAGTCGCCGCGGCGGGGGCCGGAGTTCGTGACCCGCAAGGTGAGCCAGGCGGTCGCCCGGATCAAGCTCGGGCTCCAGGACAAGCTGGTGCTCGGCAACCTCGACGCCGAGCGCGACTGGGGCTTCGCCGGTGACTACGTCGAGGCGATGTGGCTGATGCTGCAGCAGCCGGTGGGCGACGACTTCGTGATCGCCACCGGCGAGACCCACTCGATCCGCGACTTCCTCGACCTGGCCTTCCAGCACGTCGGCATCGACGACTGGACGCCGTACGTCCGCCAGGACAAGCGGTTCATGCGGCCCGCCGAGGTGGACCGGCTGATCGGCGACGCGACCAAGGCCCGCGACGTCCTCGGCTGGAAGCCCAAGGTCTCCTTCCCCGATCTGGTGGCACTCATGGTCGAGACGGACCTCCGGGCGACCCAGCAGGGCTGGTGACGATGACCCGCGCGTTCGTCACCGGGATCGGCGGGCAGGACGGCAGCTACCTCGCCGAGCGCCTGGTCGCGGACGGCGTCGAGGTCCACGCGCTGACGCACGACCTGGAGCCCGCGCCGGACCTCCCCGACGTCGTGCTCCACAGCGGTGACCTCAGGCGTGCCGACGAGGTGCGCCGGCTGGTGCTCGACCTCGCGCCCGACGAGGTCTACAACCTGGCCGCGCTGAGCTCGGTCGCGCAGTCGTGGGCCGAGCCCGACCTGACCGCGAGCGTCAACGGCATGGCTGCGGTAGCACTTCTGGAGTCTGCTCTGCAGGCACAGGAGAAGAGCGGCAAGCAGGTCCGGTTCGTCCAGGCGTCGAGCGCGGAGATCTTCGGCCAGCCCGCCGCCAGCCCGCAGGACGAGTCGACCCCGATCCGGCCGGTGAACCCGTACGGCGCCGCGAAGGCCTACGCGCACCTCATGGTCGACGTCTACCGCAAGCGGGACCTGCACGCCGTGAGCGCGATCCTCTACAACCACGAGTCCCCCCGCCGGCCCGAGCAGTTCGTGACCCGCAAGATCACCAGCACGGTGGCCGCGATCGCCCAGGGTCGCGCCGACCGACTGACACTCGGCAACCTGGACGCCCGACGCGACTGGGGCTGGGCGCCTGACTACGTCGACGCCATGGTGCGGGCGGCGCGAGCCGGGAGCCCCGACGACTACGTGGTGGCCACGGGAGTGGGCCGCTCGGTCCGGGACTTCGTCGAGGCCGCCTTCCGCAGGGCCGCGATCGAGGACTGGGAGCAGTACGTCAGCACCGACCCGTCCCTGGTCCGACCCGCCGACGCCACCGACCTGACCGGCGACGCCACCCGCGCCCGCGCGGCCCTCGGCTGGGAGCCGACCGTGGACTTCGAGGAGCTGGTCGGCCGGATGGTCGACGCCGACCTCAGCCGTCGCTGAGAAGGCCCAGCAGGTACGCGCCGTACCCGCTCTTGACGAGTCCCTGAGCTTGCTTGATCAGTTGCGGATCGTCGATGTACCCCATCCGCCAGGCAACCTCCTCGGGGGACCCAATCTTGGTCCCCTGGCGGCGCTCGATCGTTCGCACGAAGTTGCTGGCGTCGTTCAGGTCGTCGAAGGTGCCCGTGTCGAGCCAAGCGGAACCGCGCGGCATGACCTCGACGTGGAGGCGGCCCTCGTCTAGATAGAGACGGTTGAGATCGGTGATCTCCAGTTCACCCCGAGCGGAGGGCCGGAGCTCACTGGCCCGAGCCACCACGTCGTTGGAGTAGAAGTAGAGGCCGGGCACGGCATAGTTGCTTCGCGGCTCGACCGGCTTTTCCTCGAGCGACAGGGCGCGGCCGCGGTCGTCAACCTCCACGACGCCGTACGCCGTGGGGTTCGCGACCCGGTAGCCGAAGACAGCCGCACCGTCGACGTCGTGGAAGCGAGCCAGCTGCTCACCGAGACCCGCGCCGTAGAAGATGTTGTCGCCGAGGATGAGGGCGACCGCGTCGTCGCCGATGTGCTCCTCGCCGATCAGGAACGCCTGGGCCAGCCCGTCGGGGCTGGGTTGGGTCGCATAGGTGATCCGCACCCCCCACGCCGACCCGTCCCCGAGCAGGCCTTCGAACTGGTCCTGCTCGTGAGGAGTGGTGATCACCAGGATGTCGCGGATTCCGGCGAGCATCAGGGTGCTGAGCGGGTAGTAGATCATCGGCTTGTCGTAGACCGGGACCAGCTGCTTGCTCACGGCGCGCGTGATCGGATGGAGTCGGGTGCCCGTGCCGCCCGCCAGGATGATGCCGCGCATGCGCCGATCCTTGCAGACCTACACTGCCTGCGTGGACCGCATCCTCGTCACCGGTGGCGCCGGCTTCGTCGGCGCCAACTTCGTTCGTCACCTCATCACGCACACCGAGGTCACGATCACCGTCCTCGACAAGCTGACGTACGCCGCCAGCCGCGAGGCGCTGGAGGGCCTTCCCCCCGACCGGGTGCAGCTCGTGGTCGGCGACGTCGCCGACGAGTCGGTCGTGGTGAGGCTCGTGGCCGAGCACGATGCCGTCGTCCACTTCGCGGCGGAGTCGCACAACGACAACTCGCTGGACGACCCGGCGCCGTTCGTCCGCACCAACCTGCTGGGGACGTTCACGATCCTGGAGGCGGTCCGCCGGGCCGGTACCCGACTCCACCACGTCTCGACCGACGAGGTCTACGGCGACCTGGAGCTCGACGACCCGACCCGCTTCGACGAGGCCAGCGCCTATAACCCCAGCAGCCCCTACTCCGCAACCAAGGCGGGCTCCGACCACCTCGTGCGCGCCTGGGTCCGCAGCTTCGGGGTGCGGGCGACGATCTCGAACTGCTCAAACAACTACGGGCCGTGGCAGCACGTGGAGAAGTTCATCCCGCGCCAGATCACGAGCGTGATCGACGGGGTCCGTCCGCGGATCTACGGGCGCGGTCACAACGTCCGGGACTGGATCCACGTCGACGACCACGCTGGAGCCGTGTGGACGATCCTCAACCACGGACGGAGCGGTGAGACCTACCTCGTGGGCGCCGACGGCGAGCTGGACAACCTCGCCGTGGCTCGGATGATCCTGGAGCACTTCGGCCGCCCCGGCGACGAGCTCGACCTGGTCGCCGAACGTGCCGGCCACGACCTGCGCTACGCCATCGACCCCACGAAGCTGCGCACCGAGCTCGGCTGGCGGCCGCGGCATGCCGACTTCGCCAGCGGTCTGGCCGAGACCATCGAGTGGTACCAGACCCACGAGAACTGGTGGCGGACGCACAAGGCGCGGACCGAGTCGGCGTACGCCGCAAGGGGTCAGTGAGCGTGGAGCTCGAAGAGACTCCGATCCCGGGGCTGGTCGTGCTGCGACTCGACGTCCACGAGGACGACCGCGGCTGGTTCAAGGTGAGCTGGCACCGCGAGGCGATGACCGCCGCCGGGCTGCCCGACTTCGCGCCGGTCCAACACAACGTCGCCTTCAACCAGGCGCGCGGCACGACCCGCGGGATCCATGCCGAGCCGTGGGACAAGCTGGTCTCGGTCGCCTCCGGACGGGCGTTCGGCGCCTGGGTCGACCTGCGGGCCGGCGAGACCTTCGGGGTGGTCGTCCACCTGGAGCTCGACCCGGCGACCGCGGTCTTCGTGCCACGCGGCGTCGGCAACAGCTACCAGACCCTGGAACCCGACACTGCCTACAGCTATCTCGTCAACGAACACTGGCGTGCCACCGACTCCTATCCCGCGGTCGCCCTCGCTGACTCGGGGCTGGCGATCCCCTGGCCAATGCCGCTCGCCGACGTGACCATCTCCCGCAAGGACCGGCAGCAGCCACGGCTGGACGCGATCACCCCGGTCGCGCCGCGACGGATGCTGATCACCGGCGCCAATGGCCAGCTCGGGCGGGCGCTCGCCGCCGAGTTCCCCGAAGCGCACGCAGTCTCCCGGTCCGGGCTGGACATCACCGACGCCGCAGCCGTCGAGGCCTGGCCCTGGATCGAGTACGACGTGATCGTGAACGCCGCGGCCTACACCGACGTTGATGCCGCCGAGACCGACCCCGGTCGGCGTCAGGCCTGGGCGGTCAACGCCACGGGACCCGCCCACCTCGCGCGCGCCGTCCAGCGACACGGGCTGACGCTGGTCCACTTCTCCACTGACTACGTCTTCGACGGCTCGGTCGAGGAGCACGTCGAGACCGAGTCGCTCTCGCCGCTCGGGGTCTACGGCCAGTCGAAGGCCGCCGGCGACCTGGCCGTTGCGGCCGGTCCCCGGCACTACCTCCTCCGGACGAGCTGGGTGATCGGCGACGGACCCAACTTCGTGCGCACCATGCAGCGCCTCGCCGCAGACGGCGCCAACCCGTCGGTCGTCGATGACCAGTGGGGCCATCTCAGCTTCACCGACGACCTCGCCCGCGCGGTGCGCCACCTGCTCACCACCCGGGCAGCGTTCGGCACCTACAACGTAACGGGCTCCGGGCCGGTCATGAGTTGGGCCGACATCGCCAGGGCTGTGTTCGAAATCCTCGGACGAGACCCGGCCGACGTACGGCCGCTCAGCGCGGCCGAGTACGCCAAGTCGCAACGCGATGCGGCACCTCGTCCGTCGCACAGCGTGCTGGATCTCAGCAAGCTGCGGGCGACGGGTTTCGCATCGCGCCGCGCCTCAGAAGCTCTGGAGCACTACTTGGCTCAGCCCTCGATCAGCTGACCCACGCGACCGTAGTCATCCTCGAGGCGCAGGATGTCGTCCTCACCGGTGTAGGAGCCGCGCTGGACCTCGACAATCACCAAACCCTCGTCGTGCATGTTCGTGATCCGGTGGGCGACGCCCACGCCGATCTCCACGATGTCGCCGGCGTGGGCCACGATCGTCCGGTGCTCGACCACACACGTGGCGGTTCCGGAGACGACGATCCACAGCTCTGCGCGGAACGTGTGCGTCTGGTAGGACAGCCGCTGGTGTGGCTTGACCTCAAGTCGCTTGACCTTGTAGCCCTCGCCCTCGTCAAGCACGTGCCACGAGCCCCACGGACGTTCCTCAAAAGAATGCGCCATGATGTCCCCCCTCATTCGCAAAGCCCCCCCGGACTTCGTCGCTGAGTCAAACCCTAGGGCAGCCGAGACGGGCCGTCAGCCGGTTCGTCGAATGCCTCGAGAGATTGCCTAGACCAGCGTGGGATCAGCGACGGGTCAGGGAGGCGAGGGCGGGTCGGACGTCGGCGAGATAGACGAAGGCTGCGATCGTGAACCCTAGGTTGATCAGCCCGATCGGCGACCCCGGGAAGATCAGGGCCACGACCAGTCCAAGCCCGAGGATCGCGCACCAAGCCGGCTTGGTCAGCTTCCCGGCCACCTCGTAGGCCTCGCCGGAGTAGCGCACGGCACTGACCAGCGCATAGATCTTCACGCCCAGCAGCGCAAACGTCACCGCCAGCATGAAGATGCTCTCGATCTCGAAAACATTCGGCACACGGCCAGCGTAACTGGACACACGAAACCCCCGGAGTTCGCTGGTCGAGTAGGTTGCGCAGCAACCGGGTCGAGCATTGCGCGGGACCAACGAATCAGCCGGCGTGATCGGATCGACGAAGACCCGTCCCGGCAACGCTTTCCCCAAAGGCGCTCCCAGGATCGCTGCGATGTCAGCGGCCCGAACCAAGGACACCTACCTGGCTGCCAAGCATCGCCGGATCACCAGCCGCCGCGGCTACAAGGAGGCGATCGTCGCCCTTGAACACGACATGCTCACCACAATCTGGCACATGGCCCAGACCGGCGAGCTCTACAACGACCCGGGCGGCGACTTCGTCACCCGGCTGCGACCAGACCGCGCCAAGAGCCGCGCGATCCACCAGCTCCAAGCCCTCGGTTTCGACGTCACCCTGACCAAAGCGAGCTAGCACCCGCTCCGGCACAGGGAATCTTCGTATCAGACCTCCAGACACACGAAACCCCCGGCGCTCATACCGCCGGGGGGTTTCGTTTCAGGTCAGAACAGCGTCAGCTGTTCGTCGGGTTCTCTTCAGTCGCCGACCTTGGCCGCGGCGTCGGTGGTGGCCGACACGGCAGAGATGGCGGTCTTCTTCGCCGCGGTGGTGGTCGCCTTGGCGCTGCTCTTGGGGGCGGCAGCGGTCTTCGACGCCGTCGACTTGGCGGTCTTGGCCGTCTTCTTGGCCGTCGACTTGGTCGCCTTGGTGGCCTGCGTCTTGGTGGTCTTGGCCTTCGACGCGGTGGTCTTGGCGGACTTCTTGGTCGCCTTGGTCGACTCCTGGCGACGGATCCGCTCGACGAGGGTCTCGCCGCGCTTCACGAGGTCGCCGTACACGCTCGAGGCGGTGTCGACACTGTCGTCGACCAGGCTCTTGGCCTCGGCCTGGAGCTCGGCCACGCGGGCCTCGATGGCCGCACGACGAGCCTTGGCGTCCTTGCTCAGGGCGTCGACGCGGGCGTTCACGACGGTGACGGCCTGGTCGCGCAGGGCCTTGGGCTCGAAGTCGAAGTCCTGAACGTCCTTCTGGACACCAGCGAACTTCTTCTGCACGTCGGTGACGTAGTCACGGACGGCCTCGACGGCGAGGTCGGTGACACCGACGCCGGCGTAGAACGGACGAGTGGCTTCGGTCTTGATGTCGAACTTGGCCTTGGCCATGTTCACTCCTTCGGTTGGTTGGTGATCGTCGTCGCCGTGTTGAGGGCGAGGAACGACGAGTAGACGTCCAGCAGTGACTGCTTCTGGCGCTCGGTGAGGTCGGTGTCGTTGAGCACGGCCAGTTCGACCGATCCACCGACGCCGTCCTCCGGGCTGATGATCCCGGCGCGGATGTAGAGCTGTTCCGCGGAGATCCGGAGCGCCCGGGCGATCTGCTGCAGGACTTCTGCCGAGGGCTTGCGCAGACCACGTTCGATCTGGCTGAGGTACGGGTTCGACACGCCGGCCTGCTCTGCGAGCTGCCGCAAGGAGAGCCGCGCCGCAACGCGCTGTTCCTTGAGGTAGTCGCCGAGAGACTCGACGGTCTTGCCTACCTTGCCCTTGGCCATGCCCCCACTTTGCTAGCAACAGTTAGCAAAATGCAAACTCAGCTAGCGTGAGCCGAGTCACAACACACCGCTGGTTGAGGTGCGAAGGCGCCCTGGGCGCCTGAGCCTCGAAACCCCGGAAGGCAAGGCAGGGCCTCAGAAACAGGCCCGGATCTCCCCGACCGGCTCCCCGCCACCAAGCAACGGCACATACCCAGTGGCACGGACAGCATCGGTGTCCACTCCAGGCTCGACATCCACGCCTGAGCGCCGCAACGCCTCGGCCATCAGCACCGGCCGCACCCGCGGGGCACCGTCGTCCGTCTTGAGCGCGAACGCCCGACCATCGGGCAGCGCCACCGCGTAACAGGACTCAGCCCCGGCCTTGCCGATCGCACCCGGGAGCGCTGTCAGCAGCGCGAACTCGTCGCGCTTGGTCCCGGAGACGTACACGGGGTTCGCCCGGATCGCCTCGGCAACCCGCACCGCGAACTCATCCGGCTGGTCCCGGCCGTCGACACCGAGCGCGAGTCGCCGGAAGGCACGGGCCAGACCCACGAGCGACGTCGAATAGAGGGGCGCCCCGCACCCGTCGACAGCGATCACCGTCACCGCTTCACCCGTCATCTCGGCGAACGCGTCGAGGATGGAGACCTGGAGCGGGTGGTCCGGCCGCCGGTAGGTCTCGAGGTCCCAGCCGTTGATCACACACGTCGCCAGCATCGACGCGTGCTTGCCGGAACAGTTCATCAGCACCGGCTCTTTCGTTCCGCCCTCCCGCACGACCTGTTCCCGCGCTTCATCGTCAAGCGGGAAGTCAGGCGGCGTCTTGAGAGCGCTCTCATCGAGACCGGCAGACGCCAGGATCCGCCGGGCACCGTCGACGTGGAACGGCTCCCCCGAGTGCGACGCACAGGTGAGCGCGAGCAGCTCGGCGGGAAGGTCGAGCCCCAGCCGGACCATCGCGAGCGCCTGGATCGGCTTGTTGCAGGACCTCGGCAGGATCGCGGCCTCGACGTCGCCCACGCTCCAGTCGAGAGAACCGTCGGCCGCCAGAGCCAGCACCGACCCGTAGTGGTGCCCCTCGACGAACCCTGAGCGGACGATCTCGGCGACGACAGGTGCTGGCATGCCCCGAAGGCTACGGCGACACCGGTGCTGGATCAGACGGGGGGCGTGTGCCGTCCGTAGTCGTCCTCGAGCCGGTGGATGTCGTCCTCGCCGGTGTAGGCACCGCGCTGGATCTCGATGATCACGAGGTCCTGGGAGTGCTCGTTCGAGATCCGGTGGGGCACCCTGTGGTCGACCTCGAGGCAGTCTCCGGGACCGATCACTTTCGTGGAGCCGTCGACCACACAGGTGGCGACACCGAAGATGACGAGCCAGTGCTCCGAGCGGTACTCGTGCGTCTGGTAGGACAAGCGCTCACCGGCGTGCACCTCGATGCGCTTGACCTTGTAGCCCGGCCCCTCGTCCAGGACGTGCCACGAGCCCCAGGGCCGGTTCTGCGAGTACTCGAGCACTGCGACCTCCTGAGACAAATGACAAACGCGCGGTCAAGCAAAGCACATCCCGTCGGGCAAATGTGCGGCTGGCGTAGTCCACTCGCTACCCAATGGCAGGATTGCCTCTGTGCCCGCCCCTCCTGTGCCTCAGTACTGTCCGACACCTCGGGAGCTCGACGATCTCGAGCTGCTGGTGACCGGCGCACTCGCCCCGATCACAGCGTTCAACGAGCCTGGCAGCCCGGTCAGGCTCTCGTTGCCGGAAGAACTCCTCGAGGCCGAGCACGTGGACCTTGTCGACCCCGAAGGTCTCCCCCTCGCGAGGATCTCGCCACACACCGGAGCGGTCGAGCCGCTGACCCACACGCAGTATGGACCCTTCCGCGAGCACTACCTGACGCCGAGCCAGGCACGCGAGGAGTTCGCCGGCCGCACTTTCGTCCCGGTGACCGACGCACTGACCGAGACTCAGATCTCCCAGCTCCGCGGCGCCGGTCGAGTCGCCTTTCTGGCGCTGGTCGGACACGGGACCCCGGACCTCAGTCCCGTCGGGCTCATGAGGGTGACAATCGCCGCCGCACAAGCACTTGACGCGGCTGTCGTCGCCGTACCCCTGGCCGCCCACGGGGATGCCGAGGCAGATCACGCCCTCGGGCTCCAGGTCGTCACCAACTACGCCGGCGGTGATCCGGTTCTGGCGCTCTCCGAGTCGGAGGGCACCTACTCCCCCGAGATCCAGGCGATCATCGGCTTCGACCGCCCGCCTGTCGACGAGCAGGGGCTCGTCCTCTTCTTCACCGGCCTGTCGGGCAGCGGAAAGTCCACCCTGGCCCGCGCCCTGATGGACCAGATCCTCGAGCAAGGTGCCCGCACCGTCACCTCACTGGACGGTGACGTCGTCCGCCGCAACCTCTCCGCCGGTCTCTCCTTCTCGAAGGCCGACCGCGAGACCAACATCCGCCGGATCGGCTGGGTAGCGGCAGAGATCTCTCGTCACGGAGGCGTCGCGGTCTGCAGCCCCATCGCACCGTTCGACGAGACGCGGCAGCAAGTCAGGACCATGGTCGACGAAGCCGGCGGCGCGTTCTTCCTGGTCCACGTGGCCACCCCTCTGGAGGAGTGCGAGCGACGCGACCGGAAGGGTTTGTACGCCAAGGCGCGTCGAGGGGAGATTCCCGAGTTCACCGGCATCTCCTCCCCGTACGAGGAGCCGGACGACGCGGATGTCCGCGTCGACACGACCGGCCGCTCGATCGAGGACGCTCTCGACGATGTCGTCGCCGCTCTCGCCGACGCGGGTTACCTGGCCCTGCGGTGACCGGGCCCGTCAGCGTCCTGTTCGTGTGCACGGCGAACATCTGCCGATCCCCGTTCATGGAGATGTACGCGCGCAGCGTTGTGGACGAGGGTGTGCAGGTGTCCAGTGCCGGGACGTACGGCCTCGACAGCCAGCCCATGAGCGCTGAGATGGTGGCGGCGCTCGAACAACGCGGACTCGCGCCGGGAAGCTTCCGTAGCCGCCCGATCACGGCTGCCGTCGTTGAAGCATCTGACCTGGTCATCACAGCCGAGCAGGTCCACCGCCAGTTCATCCTTGACGAGCACCCAGAGGCGTTCCGGAAGGTCTTGACCCTCGGCCAAGCCTTCCGCGGGTCCCATGCCGTTCCATCTTCGACCCGGGGCCACGACTCGCTGCCCGTGCTCGCACAGCGTCGAGGAGTCGCCGGTCCGGCCGACGATGTCGCCGACCCTTTCCGGCGTGGCCCCGCCGCGGCGGCTGCGGCAGCCGAGCAGATCACTGCCATGCTGGACCAGTTCCTGCCCGTCCTCACCTCCGCCGAGGGAAACAGCACCCATGGATGACCTGATCACCACCACCTTCTTCGCCATCCTGGCGGCCGGCTTCATCGTCGGGATCGTGGTCGGTCTCACCGGCATGGGCGGCGGCGCCCTGATGACGCCGGCCCTGATCTTCCTGGGCGTGGGGGACGCCGCCACGGTCGTGACCGCCGACCTGACGGCCGCCGCTGTCTACAAGACCGGCGGTGCGATCGTGCATCAGCGGGAAGGCTCCCCCAATCTGCAGCTCGCCAAGTGGCTGATCATCGGTTCGGTGCCCATGGCGCTGCTCGGGCCTTACCTGCTAGCCGGGTTCACGGATGCCGACGAGCTCGACAACGTGCTGAAGCTCTGCATCGGTTTCGCCCTCCTCTTCGCTGCCTTGACCTACGCCCTGCGCCTGTACGTCAACCTGCTACGGGTGCGCGGAGGGGGACCGACCGGCTCGGAGAACCCGGTCATCCGTCCTGTCCCGACCTTGCTGGTCGGGGCACTAGGCGGCCTTCTCGTTGGCATCACCAGCGTCGGCTCGGGGTCGGTGATCATGATCTCGCTGCTGATGCTCTACCCCGGTCTCGCCGCCGTGAAGCTGGTCGGCACCGACCTCGTGCAAGCGGTGCCCCTGGTGCTCGCTGCGGCCATCTCGAACATCGCCATCCACGGCCTGGACTGGGGCATCCTGATCCCGCTCATCCTCGGCTCGGTGCCCGGGACGCTGATCGGCAGCAAAATCGCCCCGAGGGTTCCGCAGTCCTTCATCCGCCGCGGCATCGTCGTGGTGCTCACCATGTCCGGCGTCGCCCTTCTCGACAAGGCCGGCTGGGCGCCGCTCGGGGCGGGAGAGGACGAGACCTACCCCGTGTTGATCGTCGGCGTAGGTGTTGCGACGCTCGTCTTGGTTCCCCTTATCTGGGGCCTCATCCGGCGGACGCAGGGCCTTCCGATGTTTGGGGCGCCTACGGTCGCCCAGCTCGAGGACCCGTCATGGCGACCCGGCATCGTCGGCATGAAGCGAGACATTTGAGCTCGAAACGTTCAACTCACGAGGCCGAGCAGCATCCGCGCTTCGCTGGCGCTCATGATGCTGCGCTGGGCCGACTCTCCCAGGCCGACTGCGCGCTGGACGAGCTGAGCGTTGCTCTCGACCGACACCCCGCGGCTGAGGGTGAGCACGTCCTCCATCCCCACCCGCAAGTGGCCACCCTTCGACAGAGCAGCGAGCGCGACGGGGAGGGTGGATCGCCCGATCCCGGTCGCCGACCAACTGGTCACCTCCGCCGGCATGGCCGCCACTGAGGCCACCAAGGCATCGGCCGTGCCATCCATGCCACCGGGCACCCCCATCACCAGATCGCAATGGACCTTGCCGCCGTGGGGCAGTCCGTACATGTCGAGCAGGCGCCGGAGGGCGTGCACCTGCCCCAGATCGAAGAGCTCGAACTCCGGGACGATCCGGCGCTCCTGGCTCAGCTGGTAGAGCTCGCAGACGAACGGCCACGGGTTCGAGAAGACGTCGTCGCCGAAGTTCGTCGTCCCCAGCGTCAGGCTGCAGGAGTCAGGCTCGGCGTCGAGGACACGCAGTCGGTCCACGAGCGGGTCGCGCACCGAGCCGCCGGTCGAGAGCTGGACGATGAGCGAGGTGTTCTCCCTCATCGCCGACACTGTCTCCTTCAGACGCCCCAGGTCCAGGGTCGGCTGATGGTCGTCGTCGCGGATGTGGAGATGGATCATGGCCGCGCCGGCCGCCTCGCACTCACCAGCCGTTGCGACCAGTTCGTCGAGCGTCGTCGGCAGGTGGGGACATTCCTGCTTGCTGGTCTCGGCACCGGTCGGAGCGACGGTGATCAGGAGAGGATCAAAAGTTGATGCGTTCACGGGAGCACCATGCCAGAGCAGCCTGTGAGCCACGCCGCATCCCCGGCCACCGGATTGAGTTCGCGCCCCACCCGGCCGCTAGCATGGAGCCGCTGTCCCGAGGAGAGGCCCCAGATCTGATGAGTGCACCCCCGACCCATGTCGACTACCAGTTGAGCCAGCTCGACCAGTTGGAGGCGGAGTCGATCCACATCTTCCGCGAGGTCGCGGCCGAGTTCGAGAAGCCGGTCCTGATGTTCTCGGGCGGCAAGGACTCCATCGTCATGCTTCGGCTCGCGGAGAAGGCCTTCTACCCGGCCAAGATCCCGTTCCCGATGCTGCAGGTCGACACCGGCTTCGACTTCCCCGAGGTGTTGGCGACTCGCGACAGTTGGGTCAACCGCCTCGGCGTTCGGATGATCGTCGCCAGCGTCGACGACGCGATCGCCAACGGCGTGATCGTCGACGACGGTAAGACCAGCCGCAACCGGATGCAGATCGGCACGCTCCTGCACGCCATCGAGGAAGAGGGCTTCACCGCCGCCTTCGGTGGCGGCCGGCGCGACGAGGAGAAGGCCCGCGCCAAGGAGCGCGTCTACTCCCACCGCGACGAGTTCGGCCAGTGGGACCCCAAGATGCAGCGCCCCGAACTGTGGAGCCTCTACAACGGCCGCATCCACCAGGGCGAGCACATGCGGATCTTCCCGCTCTCCAACTGGACTGAGCTCGACATCTGGCACTACATCGACCACGAGCAGATCGAGATCCCGTCGATCTACTTCTCCCACCAGCGCGACGTCATCGAGCGCGACGGCATGCTGCTCTCGGCCTCGGACGCCGTGCAGCCCAAGGGCAACGAGAAGATCGAGACCAAGACGGTCCGGTTCCGCACCGTCGGGGACATGACGCTGACCGGCTGTGTCGAGAGTTCCGCGTCGACCACCGCCGAGATCATCGACGAGATCGCCATTGCCCGGGTCACCGAGCGAGGCGCCACCCGTGGCGACGACCGCTTCTCTGAGGCAGCCATGGAAGACCGCAAGAAGGAAGGCTACTTCTGATGGCCCCGACCGAAGAGCAGAAGCCCATGGACCTTCTCAGGTTCGCCACGGCCGGCTCAGTTGACGACGGCAAGTCGACCCTGATCGGGCGCCTGCTGCTCGACTCCAAGTCGATCTTCGAGGACCAGCTCGAGGCGGTTGAGACGACCAGCAAGGGCAAGGGCTACGACTACACCGACCTCGCCCTGCTGACCGACGGTCTCCGCTCGGAGCGCGAGCAGGGCATCACCATCGACGTGGCCTACCGCTACTTCGCCACGCCCAACCGCAAGTTCATCATCGCCGACACCCCGGGCCACGTGCAGTACACCCGCAACATGGTGACCGGCGCCTCGACCGCCGACCTCGGCCTCGTCCTCGTGGATGCCCGCCAGGGCCTCACCGAGCAGTCCCGCCGGCATGCGGTGATCCTGTCGCTGCTGCGGGTCCCCCACCTGGTGCTGTGCGTGAACAAGATGGACCTCGTGGACTTCTCCGAGGACGTCTACAACAAGATCCACGCGGAGTTCACCGCGTTCGCGACCAAGTTGAACATCCCGGACCTCGAGGTCATCCCGATCTCGGCCCTCCAGGGCGACAACGTGGTGACTCGGTCTGAGTCCATGAGCTGGTACTCCGGGCCCACGCTGATGCACCACCTCGAGCACATCCACGTGGCCTCCGACCGCGATCTGGTCGACGTCCGCTTCCCGGTGCAGTACGTCGTGCGACCGAAGTCCGACGAGCACCACGACTACCGCGGCTACGGCGGCATGGTGGCCGGTGGCGTGCTCAAGCCCGGGGACGAGGTCGTCGTGCTGCCCAGCGGCATGACGTCGAAGATTGCCGGCATCGACCTCCACGACAAGGAGCTCGACGCAGCCTTCCCGCCGATGTCGGTGACGGTCCGTCTTGAAGACGACGTGGACGTCTCGCGCGGGGACATGATCGCCCGCCCGCAGAACGCGCCGAAGCCGTCGCAGGACATCGACGCCATGATCTGCTGGATGACCGACGCACCGCTCAAGCCGCGTCAGAAGCTGGCGATCAAGCACACCACGCGCACGGCGCGCGCTCTGGTGAAGGACATCCAGTACCGCCTCGACATCAACACGCTGCACCGCGACCAGGAGACCAAGGAACTCGGCCGCAACGAGATCGGCCGCGTCCAGCTGCGCGCCACCGTGCCGCTGTTGTGTGACCCATACTCGAAGAATCGGACCACGGGATCGTTCATCCTGATCGATGAGGCAACCGGCGTCACCGTGGGTGCAGGGATGATCAACTCCGCCTCGTAACTCACCGACTCCGCCTACGTAGAAGGGTCCCCTCCGATGCGGAGGGGACCCTTCTACGTAGGCGGAGTCAGATGGGGATGTTGACCTCGGCGATGGAGCCGATGGCCGCGACTACCCGCTTGTCGACGACGTCGGCCTTCGGGGCCAGGGTGCGCAGCGTCCACTCCCCCTCGCCGGCGAAGAACCGGAAGTGCCCGGTGGCCGAGGTCGGGACCTCGGCAGTGAACTCGCCGGTGCGGTCCAGCAGGCGCACGTAGGCGTTGCCCACCGGCTCGCTGTTGCGGGTGACCTGGCCCTGGATGACGGCTTCCTTCGCGACGTTCACGCCGTCCAAGGAAAGGCCGCCTTCAATCGCGCCGCACATCAGGCGACACCGGGCTCGTCGCCGAGGGCGACGGGAACGCCGACGAGGGAGCCGTACTCGGTCCAGGAGCCGTCGTAGTTCTTGACGCTCTGGTGGCCGAGGAGCTCCTTGAGCACGAACCAGGTCAGGGAGGAGCGCTCACCGATCCGGCACAGGGCGATGGTCTCCTTGCCGTTGTCGATGCCCGCCTCGGCGTAGAGCGCCTTGAGGTCGTCCTCGCTCTTGAAGGTGCCGTCGTCGTTGCAGTTCTTGCTCCACGGCACGTTGATCGAGGTCGGGACGTGACCGGCGCGCTGGGCCTGCTCCTGCGGGAGGTGGGCCGGGGCCAGGAGGCGACCGGCGTACTCGTCGGGGCTGCGGACGTCGACCAGGTTCTTCACACCGATCGCGGCGACGGTCTCGTCGCGGAAGGCACGGATGCTGGAGTCCTGCTCCTGGGCGGTGTACGACGTGGCCGCGCGCTCCGGGAGCTCGTCGGTCAGCTCGCGGGAGTCGAGCTCCCACTTCTTGCGGCCGCCGTCCATCAGCTTGACGTCGTTGTGGCCGTAGAGGGTGAAGTACCAGTAGGCGTAGGCGGCGAACCAGTTGTTGTTGCCTCCGTAGAGCACCACGGTGTCGTCGTTGGAGACGCCGCGCTCGGACAGGAGAGCCTCGAACTGCTGCTTGTTGACGAAGTCGCGGCGGACCTGGTCCTGGAGATCGGTCGTCCAGTCGAGCTTGATGGCGCCCTTGATGTGGCCCTTGTCGTAGGACGTGGTGTCCTCGTCGACCTCGATGAGGACGATGCCCTCCGTGTCGAGGTTGTCCTCGACCCACTGGGTGGTGACGAGCGAGTTCTCGCGGCTCATGTACTTACCTTTCTGTTGCGCTGGATCAGCGCGGGGCTTGAGTGGGCTGTTCAGTTGCGGGGTTTCGAGGCTCGGCGCTGGCGCGCCTCACACCTCAACCAACGGCGCGCTTGAGGAGCAGGTACATCTCGCAGCCCAGGCAGAACCCGAAGACCGCGTTGAGCAGGGCGGCGGCCAGCGCGAAGCCGGTGGCGACCAGGCCGACGACGGTGGCGCCGGCCAGGAAGGCGACCAGGGCCACGACGGCGAAGGTCAGGCCGACGGCCTGCGCGAAGCGCGGCGGGGCGGCGTCCTCGAGCTCGGCCGGAGCGCCCAGCCGGGGACGGACCAGCGTCCGGAAGACGAGCGCGTGGGGCGTGCGCTGGACGCCGAGACCGGCACCGATGGCGAACACGACGGTCTGCACGGCGAGGAGGGCGATGCCGATGGGGCCGGGCGCCAGCAGCAGGACCGCGGCGAGCACGACGGCCGTCACGGCCGCCGCGAACTGCTGACCACGGGGGTCGATCTGCGGTGTCGCCTCGGCCGAGGTCGGCCGGGTGGGGTTGAGGGTGGACATGTCGCTCCTGAGCGGTGGACGGGGAAGGATTCCGTGCAGCACGGGCGCATCAGGCGGCAGCCAACCAAGTGGCGCAGCAGTTCGCGGAGCAGCGAGCCGGTGGCTCAGCTGGACGGCGACAGGGGGATGCGACCCGTCAGGACATTCGACACAGCGCCGAGCGCGTGCGGCAGTGATCCACTGCGCGGCGCTTGGTGAGCATGGTCGAGGACATGCTGAGAAGAGTAGGCGTGCCGACCCGGGGCGGGGTACTCAACGTCTCATTCGGCGAGACGACCATCCAGATGTTGGACATCACGGCAGCGCCCCCACCTGCGCGAGGACCTGTTCCTTGGTCGGCGCACCGGCCGCCCGAGCGACCTCCAGTCCCCTGGCGTCGAGGACCAGGGTCGTGGGCGTGCGCAGGATGCCGAGGCGGCGTACGACGTCGAGGTGGTGCTCGGCGTCGATGTCGTGGTGCACCACGCCCGGCACCGTGCCGGCAACGTCGGAGAGGATGCGGCGGGTGGCGCGGCAGGGGGCGCAGAAGGCCGAGGAGAACTGGACGAAGGTGGCGCGATGGCCAAGGGTGACGCCGAGGTCGGCCCACGGGGTCTCGACCGTCTCGACCGGGGTTTCGACGGACTCGGGCTGGGCACCGCGGACGGGGTGGGTGCCGCGGAAGCGGCCGTCGACCAGGGCCCGATAGATGCCGAAGGCGAGCGCCAGCGCGACGGCGGCGATCAGCACCCAGGCCCCTGTGGTCATGTCGGGGTCAACGACGACGGAGGCGGTCACATTCCGCCTGGAGCCGCGTGATCTCCGCCTCCAGGGCAAAGACCCTGGCGATGCCGGCCAGGTTCAACCCCTCGGCGAGGAGCTCGCGGACACGGTGCAGGCGGTCGACGTCCTGCGAGCTGTAGAGGCGGGTGCCGCCCGGCGTGCGGTCGGGTTCGACCAGGCCGCGGCGCTCGTAGACGCGGAGGTTCTGGATCTGCATCGAGACCATGTCGGCGGCGACCGAGATGGCGTACACGCCTCGGGTCCGGTCCATGCCCTGCCTCCTCTTCCGGGGTCTCGAGGCTCGTCGCTGGCGCTCCTCGCACCTCGACCACCGAACTGCTTGAAAATCTCATGGACCTTTGGGTATAAAAAACCTGTATCAGACGATACAGGTAATCATCGATTCGACTGAGGAGGACAGTGATGCTGCTGCGTACGACCGACCCGTTCCGTGACTTCGACCGCCTGACCCAGCAGATCTTCGGCACCACCAACCGCCCCGCGGTGATGCCCATGGACGCCTGGCGCGAGGGCGACAGCTTCGTCATCGAGTTCGACCTGCCCGGCGTCTCTCCGGAGAGCATCGACCTCGATGTCGAGCGCAACGTGCTGACCGTGCGGGCCGAGCGGGTGGCCCGCAACGGGGACTGGGAGATGCTCGCCTCCGAGCGGCCGCGCGGCGTCTTCAGCCGCCAGCTCGTGCTCGGCGACAACCTCGATCTGGACAAGATCGAGGCCGGGTACGACGGCGGCGTGCTGCGTCTGCGCGTACCCGTCGCCGAGAAGGCCAAGCCCCGGAAGATCGAGCTCAAGACGTCCGGCTCGGACCGACAGGCGATCAACGCCTGAACCGAGACGAAGGCCGCCCCTGGTGTCCCGGGGCGCCCTTCGTGGTTCAGGGGTTTCGAGGCTCGGGCGCCGAGGGCGCCCTCACACCTCAACCAACGGGCGAATCAGGCGGCGGGGTCGAGGACCTCGATGTCGAAGTTGACGGTGCCGTCCTTGACGCTGGTGACCTCCACCTTGACGTCGTACTCGACCTCATCGACGGTGATCGTGCAGGTCATCGTCTTGCCCTTCTCGGCGTCGAGGTCGCCGGGGCAGGACACGTCGTCGGGCTCGGCGCCGAGCTGGCCCTCGAGCTGGGTGGAGATCTGAGCCTCGACGTCGGCCTGGCTCGCGGCACTGGAGCAGCCTGCGAGGGTCGCTCCCGCGACGAGGACGAGAGCGGCAAGTGCGGACGAACGCATGGTGTGAGTCCTTCTGTCGGGGGGCTCGGACACGGTCGGCCGAGCGACCCATTCCACCACCGCCCGGACCCGCTCCGCGGCGAAACGCAGCGAATCGCTTTACCTCCGCTGGTTGGTCCAGACCTGGATCCAGGCTCCGTCAGCCGCCGGCGAACGGCGGCAGGAACTCCACCGTCGCGCCCGGAGCCACCTCCACGTCGGCCGGGTCCTCGGTGGAGGAGGGCCGGTCGCCGACGAGCACGGAGCAGATGTCGAGGACCTCGCTCAAGCGCGAACCACGGTGCAGCGCCTTGGCCTGCGACATCACCTCGGCGAGCGACACCGGGCCCCGCACCGCGAGTCGGTCGGAGTCCACACCGGCCGCCGAGCGGGCCGCCGCCCAGTAGCGGACCGTGATGACCTGCGTCTCACTGGCGGTCGAAGGATCCGGATCGGTGCTCATGCTCGGATATCCTTCCTTATCGGCCCCACACCGGAGGAGACGCCGCCATGAGCACTCTGCTGCTGCTCACGAGCGCACTTCAGGCCAGCGCCGAGGTCCTTCCGGGGTTGGCGCTTCTCAACCACCAGGTCAAGATCCTGCCCTCCGAGGGCAGCGCGCTGATCGATGCCCCCGACTCCGACCTCGTCCTCGTCGACGGCCGCCAGGAGCTCGCCCACGCCCGTGACCTCTGCCGGCTGATCCGCACCACCGGCACCGGCGTACCCGTGCTCCTCGTCGTCACCGAGGGCGGCCTCGCCGTCGTCGCCCACGACTGGGGCATGGACGACGTCGTCCTCCACACCTGCGGCCCCGCCGAGCTCGAGGCCCGGATCAAGCTGGCGATCGGCCGGCTGAACGCCCAGCGCGAGGCCGACGACCCCGAGTCCCACGTCATCCGGAGCGGCGAGGTCGTCGTCGACGACGCGACGTACACCGCGAAGCTCAGTGGCCGCTCCCTGGACCTGACGTTCAAGGAGTTCGAGCTGTTGAAGTACCTCGCCCAGCACCCGGGCCGGGTCTTCAGCCGCCAACAGCTCCTCCAGGAGGTGTGGGGCTACGACTACTTCGGCGGCACCCGCACCGTCGATGTCCACGTCCGGCGCCTGCGCGCCAAGCTCGGCCCGGAGAACGAGACCCTGATCGGGACCGTCCGCAACGTCGGCTACCGCTTCGTGCTGCCGGCCAAGGACAAGACGAAGGACTCCCAGCCCGCCTCCGCGCCGGCCTCCGAGCAGCAGGACGCCTGAGTCTCAGGACCTCATGCGCGCGGTGATCCAGCGGGTGCTGTCCGCCTCCGTCACCGTGGACGGGGAACTCGTCTCCTCGATCGAAGGACCCGGACTTCTGGTCTACCTGGGCGTCACGCACCGGGACAGCGATGCCGAGGTGGCGTGGATGGCGCGCAAGATCTGGGACCTGCGGCTGCTGCGCGAGGAGCAGTCAGCCTCCGAGGTCGGAGCCCCGGTGCTGGTCGTCAGCCAGTTCACGCTGTACGGCGACGCCCGCAAGGGGCGGCGCCCAACCTGGCAGGCCGCGGCGCCGGGCGAGGTCAGCTCGCCGCTCTACTCGGCCGTGTGTGACGAGCTGGAGCGGCTCGGCGCATCGGTGGCACGCGGGGTGTTCGGTGCCGACATGCAGGTCACATCGGTCAACGACGGCCCGATCACGCTGATCCTCGAGCGCGAGCCCTCCGCCTGAGCGCGCGCTCAGACCGGAGCGAGAACGCTGACACCCAGCTCGCGAGCGGAGTCGCGCATCCGGGCGTCGTAGGTGATGAGGTGGTCCACGCCGATGCGGACGGCCGCGGCCAGGTGCAGGGCATCCAGCGAGCGCAGATTCGCACCCGGCAGAAGCCCTGCCTCCCGGAGGAGGGATCCCGGCACCTCGTACAGCGCGACCCCCTCGAGGAGGTCGGTGACCAGCTCCTGGGTGAAGGCCCCGGTGCGTCCGGCAGCGCGCCGCAGCTCGGTCTCGAGGAGCCAACAGGCCACGAGGTCGGACTGTTCGGCATCGATCGCCCTGGCCAGGGCGTCGGACTCGTCCTCTTCGACGAGCAGCTTGAGGGCAGCGGACGTGTCGAGGTACCAGCGCCTCACCGATCGCCCCGCAGCTCGTCGAGCACGTCACTGGTGGCGGTCCCGGTCCGGATCCGTGACCTTGTCGCGTAGAGGGGGCGCTGCTTCGCTGGACGCTCGCAGCGCAGATCAGGTTCGCCCGTCAGCGGGACCAGCTGCGCGACCGGCACGCCACGCCGCGTGACGAGGTAGGTCTCGCCCTCCTCGACACCCCGCATCACCTCGGCGTTGTCGTTGCGCAGCTCCCGCTGACTGATCGTCTTCACCCGACGAGTGTAGCGTTTCGTAGCACATGCCTCTGACGTCGAGAGGCCGTCACCCCTGGTGACCCGTCTAGGGTGACCCCGTGACTGCGCTCGAGCTGATCGCCACCATCGCCTCTGCGGCCGAGGCCGCCGACGGCGCCGCGCCGCTCGACGAGGCGACCTGGCTGGCACTGCGGCACGACCGCGGCGTCCGGACCTGGGTCGAGGGCGACGGTGTCGCGCTGCTGGCCGGCTCGGAGCTGAACCTGGTCGTTCACCCGGACGCGCGTGGGGGCGGCGTGGGTTCGTCGCTGCTCGCCGGCGTGCTCGAGGCGGTGCCCGACCTTCCATTGCGGGCGTGGTCGCACATCGACCACCCGGCAGCGGCGCGGCTCGCGTCGGCGTACGGCTTCGAGCGGGTGCGCGAGCTGTGGGTGATGCGGAGGCCCACCTCGCTGGCGCTGCCCGAGCTGGTGCTGCCGGAGGGCGTGGCCATCCGTTCCTTCCGGGCCTCGGACACGGCAGAGCTGCTGCGCGTCAACGCCGCGTCGTTCGCCGCGCACCCCGAGCAGGGCGGGATGGACGAGGCGAACTTTGCGGAGCGCACCTCCGAGCCGTGGTTCGACCCGGCCGGGCTGCTCGTCGCGGAGGACGGCACCGGGCGGATCCTGGGCTTCCACTGGACCAAGCAGCACTCCCCCGACCTCGGAGAGGTGTACGTCGTGGGAGTCGACCCCACCGTGCAGGGGATCGGCCTGGGCCGCCTGGTCACGCTCGCCGGGCTCCAGCACCTGGCCGGACTCGGGGTGACCGAGGTGATCCTCTACGTCGAGTCCGACAATGCCCCCGCGGTCACGATCTACCGGGACAAGCTCGGTTTCACTCACGCAGCGTCGGACACGCACGTCATGTACGAGCGCGTGTGAGCCGACCCACGACCCTGAGGGCACCGCTCACGAACAGGAGCAGCACACCCGGCATGAACACGAGAAAGAAGATGGCGGTCCCCACCCGGGCCACGGAGTCCTGCTCGGAGAAGCCCAGGAACATGCTGACCAGCAGCCCGACCACGATGATCGCCAGCGCGATCCTCGTCAGGCGCTTCCCGGTCTCGTACACGGTCGGGACCCTACGCGGGGCTTGGCGTCACCGGCGCCAGAGCCAGGCGCAGCAGGCCATGCCTGCGAGCCAGAGCGGGACGACGACCAGGTCACCGCTGTTCACACCGCGGGCGTCGTCCAGCTGCAGGATCACGTCACCCGACCACGGTCCGTGCCCGGCGAGCAGGAGCAGCGTCAGCACGCTCAGGATCAGCGCGAGCGCGATCACAGCAGGCCGACGCTCAATGCCGGAACCGTAGCCGGAGATCAGCGCAGCTTCGGCCGGACGTGCAGCCCGACCTCCGGGTCGACCACGGTCTCCTGAGCGGCCGGCATGCCGTCGACCTCGAGGGTGACGTCGAGGGGGACGTTGCGCTTCACCAGCGCGAGCGCGATCGGACCGAGCTCGTGGTGGCGGGCCGAGGTGCCGACGAAGCCGACCACCTTGTCTCCGTGGCGGAGCTCGGCGCCGACGGCGGGCAGCCGGTTCTCCGAGCCGTCCAGGTGGAGCAGGGTGAGCCGGCGGGGTGGGCGGCCGAGGGTGTGGACCCGGGCGACCGTCTCCTGGCCGCGGTAGCAGCCCTTGTCGAGGTGCACCGCCGGACCGATCCAGCCGACCTCGTTGGGGATCGTGCGGTGGTCGGTGTCGAGGCCGAGGCGTGGCTCGCCGCGGGCGATGCGCAGCGCCTCGAACGCCCACAGGCCGCACGCCGGGCCGGCGGCCTCGGCGTACGTCGTGAGCTTGTCGCGGGGGATGAACTCATAGCCTTCGGCGGCCGGGCGCCAGGTGACGGCGAGCTCGTCGGTCACGTCGGAGACCTCGACCCGCATCATGAACTTCATCCGCGCGAGGAACTCGATCAGCGCGGCGCCGTGACCCGGCTCGGTGTGGGCGACCAGCGCCTCGCCGTCGTCGTACCCCTCGAAGGCGTGCTCGACGTGGCCGTTGGGGCTGAGCACCAGGGCGGCGGTCCACTGCTTCGGCTGGAGGTTCACCAGGTGCTGGGTGGTCAGCGAGTGCAGCCAGGTCAGGCGGTCCGGTCCCGCGACCCGGATCACGTCGCGGTGCGAGAGGTCGACGAAGCCCTCGCCGGACTCCAGGGTGCGCTGCTCGGAGTTGAACGAGCCGTAGTGCGCGGCCACACCGGCGTCGATGCCGTTGCCGCCGACGGCGCCGGGAAGGTCGAGGAGGGGGCTGGTCATGTCACTCACTCTGCGCCTCGCAGGCCCGACCAGCGTCATCGGCGCAGGTCCCGAACACGGTCAGGTGGCCGACGTCGACCGAGAAGCCGTGCTCGGCGCGCAAGGTCTCGACAAGGGGAAGCAGCACATCAGGGTCAACCGAGACGACCCGTCCGCAATTCCGGCAGACCAGGTGGAAGTGCTCGTGGCCGCCGACGGAGTGGTACGTGGGGGCGCGGTCGCTGAGATGGGTGTGGCGGACCAGGCCGAGCTCCTCGAGCACCTCGAGGTTGCGGTAGACCGTCGAGACGTTGACCGCCGACGACTGGGTGCGGACCTCCGCGAGCACCTCGTCCGGCGTCGCGTGGCCGAGCCGCTGCACCGCAGCGAGGACGAGCTCACGCTGCGGGGTGAGCCGGTAGCCCTTCTCGCGCAGGGTCTCGCGCCAGTCGGTCATCAGGCCCTGCCTCCCTTCTGGGGTTTCGAGGCTCGCTTCGCTCGCACCTCAACCAACGGCTGGGGTTTCGAGGCTCGCTTCGCTCGCACCTCAACCAACGATCACGCCCGCTGGAGGCGGGCCCAGAGGTGGGGCTGGAGCTCCTGGCCCATGGCCGCCATGTCGTAGGCGTAGAGGAGGTCGCCCTCGACGTTGCCGTAGAGACGCTTGCCGGCGGTGTACTCCTTGGCCGACTCGGTGCGCACGACGGCGTCGGTGGTGATGTCGAGCTTGGCGCCCTCGGCCGTGCCGTGCCAGGTCTCCACGAACCCGGTGTTGTGGCTCAGCAGGAACTCCACCTGCCCGTCGGGCAGGCATCGCAGGAAGCCCGTCTCGATCGCCGCGTCGCGGACTTTCTCGCCGCTCTCGTCGACGATCCAGGCCCGCGCCATGTAGTGGAAGAACGGTCGACCGTCGTGGGTGAAGATCAGCTCCTGGCCGAACTCGAACGCGTCGATCGTGGGGTAGTCACCCTTGCCGTTGCCGCGCCAGGTGCCCAGCATCCACGCGACCGGGCCGCAGTTGGGATGGAGGTTGTCGGGGAGCTCGAAAGGCATGCACTCACTCTAGTCTGGGGGGATGGCACGCTCACTGGTCGTCAAGGTCACCTGCGGTGGCGAGGATCCCGAACGCTGCAACCAGGCGTTCACCGTCGCCGCCACCGCCCTCACCTCCGGGGCCGCGGTCTCGCTCTGGCTCACCGGCGAGGCTGCCTGGTTCGCGGTGCCGGGACGGGCCGAGGAGTTCTCGCTCCCCCACGCCGCACCGCTCGCCGACCTGCTCGCCGCCCTCCTGGCCGACGGCTCGGTCACGGTCTGCAGCCAGTGCGCCGTACGTCGTGGGATCGGTGAGGGCGACGTGATCCCCGGGGTGCGGGTGGCCGGGGCCGCGCTGTTCGCCGAGGAGATCCTGGCGCCTGACGCGCAGGCGATCGTTTACTAGCCCTGCCTTCCCTTACGGGGTTTCGAGGCTCGCTTCGCTCGCACCTCAACCAACGGAGACCTCAACCAACGAATCCAGGATCGCGTCGGCGAGCCGCTTCGCGCCCTCCTCGGAGGGGTGGACGCCGTCGGAGGACAGGCCGGGCGCCCAGTTGCTGTCCGGCTGGTCCAGCTCGTCGCGGACGTCGACGTACGGCACGTCCAGCTCGGCGGCCAGGTCCGCCTCGGCGTCGACGAGCGGTCCCAGGTCGCGGTCGTACGACGGGTCGAGCGGCGGTGGCGCGACGACCCAGACCTCCATGCCCTCGTCCTGCGCGGTGGTGATCATCGTGCGGAGCGCCTCGACCGAGTCCTCGACCGGCAGCTGCCGCAGCACGTCGTTGGTGCCGCCCATGATCACGACGCCCTCGGGGTCCTGGCTCAGGACCTCGTCCCCGAACCGCTGCTGCATCTCGGCCAGGGTCCGGCCGAAGAGGGCGGCGTTGAGCTTGATCTCCCAGGGGGTGCGGTCGTCGAGCAGCGCGTAGGTCACCCAGGAGTAGACGCCGTCCGCCGCGAACGTCGTCGGATTGACCCCGGCTGTGATCGAGTCACCGACGAAGACCGTCTCCACCGGCCCGAGGACCGTCGGCTCGGGGACGACGGCGTCGTCGCCGGGCTCACCGCAGGCCGCGACCACCCCGAGCAGGAGCCCGAGGGACACGACCAGGCCCGAGCGCCTGGTCAAGCGAACGCGGCCCGCAGCTTGGCGGCGATCTCGGCGTTGGCGGCACGCGAGGTGCGGCCCACGCCCACGACGTTGAAGAAACCGTGGACCTGGTCGGGGAACCGGTGCAGCTCCACGGTCACGCCGGCCTCGGCCAGCTTGCGCGCGTAGGCCTCCCCCTCGTCACGGAGCGGGTCGAAGCCCGCCGTCACGACGTACGCCGGGGCGAGACCGGACGGGATCTCGGCCAGGAGCGGCGAGACCCGCGGGTCCTCGTGGAGCGCCGTCTCCGGGGTGTAGTGGTCCTTGGCAACGTCCATGAACTGCTTCGTCAGGTAGAAGCCCTCCCCGAACATGGACCTGCTCTCGGCACCCCCGCGCATGTCGGTGCCGGGGTAGACGAGCAGCTGGAAGGCCAGCGGCAGCCCGTCCTCGGCCGCAGCGATCGCGGTCACCGCGGCCAGGTTCCCGCCGGCCGAGTCGCCACCGACGGCCAGCCGGTCCGGGTCGGCGCCGATGGAGGCGGCGTTCTTCACCACCCACTGGTAGGCCTGCAGCGCGTCCTCGACGGCCGCCGGGAACGGGTGCTCCGGCGCCAGTCGGTAGTCGACGGCCAGGACCCGGACCCCCGACCGTTCCGCCAGGAACCGGCAGGGAGCGTCGTGGGAGTCGAGGTCGCCGTACACCCAGCCGCCACCGTGGAAGAAGACCAGCAGCGGACCGCTCGGCGGCGCGTCGGTGGGGACGTAGAGGCGACCCTCCAGGTCGCCCACGGGGAGGTCCCGGACCGCGCCGATCCGCTGGGCGCCGCCGGCGGCAGCGGAGTGACGCAGGATGGCTTGCCGGCCCTCGAGGAGGGGCAGCGTCTCCGCGCCGGGCTCACGCACCAGTCGCTGGAGCCGCAGCATCAGCTGGGTGTCGGTGGCCAGCGTCTGGCCGTCCTTGACGATGCGCTTGCCGGCGAGCCGGCGCTGCACCGGCTCGGGCAGGCCGAGCGCGGCCTTGAGGGTCAGCGCTTCGAGGCGGTTCTTCAGCGCGACGTGGCGCGGCGAGTCGGTCACGCTCGCAAGATACCCCGCCGTGAGCAGGCGAAGGATGTGACCTGGGGGCTCTCTGGGGGCCGACCGAGAGCCCTCCGGTCACATCCTGTGCCTGTGGAAAGCGTGCGGGCGCCTCACACCGGTGGGAAGGCTCGTCTGCATGATGATCGCCGAGCTGTGTGGGCTGTCGGAGTCTGCTGCGGACCTGTGGCTGCCTCCGGAGGCTTACGCCGAGGTGGCCGACCGGATCCGGTGCCTCCGGCCGCCGCCACGGATCCCTGCCCCGACCCTCGTGGCACCGGTCCCCATCGATCCGACCGGCAGGAGCGGGTGACCGGCTGGGCTGCCCTGCACCTCGCCGGCGCTCGCTGGTTCGACGGCACGACGGCCGGCGGGACACGTCTGCCCGTCCCCCTGGCCCTCGGGCCGCGCGGGCAGCGCCGCGAGCGGGACGGGGTCACCTTCCACCGACAGACGATCGAGCCGGACGACACGACCGTCCACCACGGGGTGGCGTGCCTGGTCCCCGAGCGAGCGGTCCTCGACGAGATGCGTCGTACGCATTCGGTCCGCGACGCCGTGGTGGTCCTCGAGATGGCCTGTCACGCCGAGCTGACGTCACTCGCGCGCTTCACGACGTACCTCTCCGCCCAGCGCGGGCGGCCGGAGATCGGGCTGGTGTGGGAGGCCACCGGTCTGGCGATCGAGGGCACCGAGTCGCCGCCCGAGGCCCGGATGCACCTTGCCTGGAGGATCGACGCCGGCTTCGCACGCCCCCTGTGCAACCCGGAGGTGTTCTCCCTGGACGGCCGCTTCCTCGGTCGGCCCGACCTGTTCGATCCCGAGTCGGGGACGGCAGGAGAGTACGACGGCGACCACCACCTCGCGGTCGGCCAGCGGCGCCGCGACCTCGGCCGTGAGGAGCGGTTCCGGGCGCACGGCCTCGGCTACTTCACGGTCGTCGGCGGGGAGCTCGGTGAGCCGCCGCGGGTGAGCCCGCGAACCCGTGGAGAGCGGCGAAGGTTGAGGAGCGTCGGCGCACAGCGGAGCGAAGCGACGCCGTGCGCGACGCGTCTCGAAACCCGGTGAGGTGAGCCGGGGCCGCAAGCACCGCCCTGCTCCAGTGCGGGGGTTTCGAGGCTCGTCGCTGGCGCTCCTCGCACCTCAACCAACGGTTTTGGCCACCTGCTGTTCACCCTGCGGTGCCACACTTTCGACCATGCCCCCGGAGACCGAGCCCCTCGAGGATCCCGCCGTCGGCGACTCCTTCGACGTGGACCCGCCGTACGTCCCCGACGGGGACGCGCTCGCCGCCGTGGAGAAGTACGACGACCGCTTCCTCGACCGGGAGCTCTCGTGGCTGAGGTTCAACCAGCGGGTGCTCGAGCTGGCCGAGGACCCGCGTCTGCCGCTGCTGGAGCGGACCCGTTTCCTCGCGATCTTCGCGAGCAACCTGGACGAGTTCTTCATGGTCCGCGTGGCCGGCCTGAAGCGGCGGATCGCGGCCGGTGTGGCCGTGCGGGCGGCGTCCGGGATGCTGCCGCGGGACGTGCTCGAGGCGATCTGGACCAGGACCCGCGAGCTCATGGAGCGGCACGCCGCCCTCTTCCGAGACGAGATCGTGCCGGCGCTCGAACGGGAGCACATCGAGCTGGTCCGGTGGGACGAGCTCGACAAGGAGGAGCAGAAGCACTGCAAGCGGCTGTTCCGGGACCGGGTGTTCCCGGTGCTGACGCCGCTGGCCGTCGACCCCGCCCACCCGTTCCCCTACATCTCCGGGCTATCGCTCAACCTGGCCGTCCTCGTCCGCAACCCCAAGACCGGCAAGGAGCACTTCGCGCGGGTGAAGGTGCCGCCGATCTTCAACCGGTTCGTGCCGGTCGGCTTCCAGCGGTTCGTGCCGCTCGAGGACGTCATCGGCGAGCACCTCAAGAAGCTGTTCCCCGGCATGGAGGTGCTCGAGGTCCACACGTTCCGGGTCACCCGCAACGAGGACCTCGACGTCGAGGAGGACGACGCCGAAAACCTGCTCGCGGCGCTCGAGAAGGAGCTCCTGCGGCGACGGTTCGGCCCGTCGGTGCGGCTCGAGGTCGAGGAGTCGATCTCCCCTGCCGTGCTCGAGCTGCTGATCTCCGAGCTGGGCGTCACCCTGGACGAGGTCTTCCAGTTGCCCGGCCCGCTCGACCTCACCGGGCTCCACGACATCGCCGACCTCGCTCGCGAGGACCTGCGCTACCCCGCCTTCATCCCCGCCACGCACCCACACCTCGCGGAGGTCGAGTCCGCGGCGCCCGTCGACGTGTTCAAGGCGACCCAGAGGCACGACGTACTGCTCCATCACCCGTACGACTCGTTCGCCACCAGCGTCCAGCGGTTCATCGAGCAGGCCGCCGCGGACCCGCACGTGCTGGCGATCAAGCAGACGCTCTACCGGACCTCCGGCGACTCGCCCGTGATCGACGCCCTGGTCGACGCGGCCGAGTCGGGCAAGCAGGTGCTGGTGATCGTGGAGATCAAGGCGCGGTTCGACGAGCAGGCCAACATCCGCTGGGCGCGCCAGCTCGAGCAGGCCGGCTGCCACGTGGTCTACGGGCTGGTCGGGCTCAAGACCCATTGCAAGCTGGCGATGGTGGTGCGCGACGAGCCTGAGGGAATCCGGCGCTACACCCACATCGGCACCGGCAACTACAACTCCAAGACCGCCCGGATGTACGAGGACCTCGGGCTGATCACCACCGACGAGACGATCGGTGAGGACGTCGCCCACCTGTTCAACAACCTGAGCGGCTACTCCCGCAACGCCTCCTACGACCAGCTGCTCGTCGCGCCCGACTCGGTGCGCAGCGGGCTGGTCGACCAGATCCACCGGGAGATCGAGCACCACCGCGCCGGCCGCCCCGCGGGCATACGGTTCAAGGCGAACTCCATCGTCGACGAGGCGGTGATCGACGCCCTCTACCTGGCCTCCCAGGAGGGGGTGTCGGTCCAGCTCCTGATCCGGGGCATCTGCTCGCTGCGGCCCGGCGTACCCGGCCTGTCGGAGACCATCGAGGTGCGCTCGATCCTCGGCCGGTTCCTGGAGCACAGTCGCGTCTACTGGTTCGAGAACGGCGGCGAGCCCAATGCCTGGCTCGGCTCCGCGGACCTGATGCACCGCAACCTGGACCGCCGGGTCGAGGTGCTGGTGCTGCTGCCGGGGGCCGACGACGTCCGTGAGATCCGGCACCTGCTGGACCTCGCCCTCGCCGACGAGACGGCCGCATGGGTGCTCGAGCCGAGCGGTGAGTGGGTCCGGAACGCCGGCACCGACGACCTCCAGGCCAGCCTCATCGAGCGGCAGAAGCGGCGCCGGGGCAGCCCCTGACTTGCGCTGTCGAAGCGGCCACCCCCTAGCATGAGGCACGGTTCTGTTTCTCCTCATCAGGAGCTATCCGTGGGTTTCAATTTCCGCCCGGTCGAGACGTCGTTCTACGGCCTCTTCAGCGAAGCCGCACAGCACTTGGTCCTGGGGGCCGAGCTGCTCGCGGAGATGCTTTCCAGCGGTGCTGATCGTGAGGACGTCGCGCGCCGCATGCGCGAGGCCGAGCACGCCGCCGACGAGACCACCCACGCCATCGTGCGGAGGGTGAACAGCACGTTCATCACGCCGTTCGACCGCGAGGACATCTACGCCCTGGCCTCCAACCTCGACGACGTGATGGACATGATGGACGAGGTCGTCGACCTGGTCCTCCTCTACGAGGTCGGCGAGCTCCCTGCAGAGTTCTCCGACCAGGTCGAGGTCATCCAGCGGTGCGCCGAGGTCACCGCCAACGCGATGCCCGGGCTGCAGGCGATGAAGAACCTTGACGAGTACTGGATCGAGATCAACCGCCTCGAGAACGCCGGCGACAAGAACTACCGCCGAACGCTCGCCAATCTCTTCAGTGGCCAGTACGAGGCGCTCGAGGTGCTCAAGCTCAAGGACATCGTCGAGTCCCTCGAGGGCGCCATCGACGCCTTCGAGAAGGTCGCCAACACGGTGGAGCAGATCGCCGTCAAGGAGTCCTGAGCGTGGAAATCGCGCTCATTGCCGCGGTCGTCGTCGTCGCGCTGGTCTTCGACTACACCAACGGCTTCCACGACGCCGCCAACGCGATCGCCACGTCGGTGTCCACGCGGGCACTGACCCCGCGGGTCGCCCTGGCCATGGCGGCGGTGATGAACTTCGTCGGCGCCTTCCTCGGTCAGAAGGTCGCCACCACGGTCTCCGACACGATCGATCCCGGCGTGGGCTCCCATGCCCTGGTGATCGTCATGTCCGGCCTGCTCGGCGCGATCAGCTGGAACCTGATCACCTGGTACTACGGCCTCCCGTCCTCGTCGTCGCACGCGCTCATCGGCGGACTCGTCGGAGCCGCGCTGGCAGCCGGGGTCAGCGCCAACTGGGACGTGGTGATCTCCAAGGTGGTCATCCCGATGATCCTCTCGCCGGTCGTCGCGTTCTCCTTCGCGTTCCTGCTGATGGTGGGGATCATGTGGGCCTTCCGGAAGGCCAACCCGGCCAAGGCCAACCGGGGTTTCAAGCTCGCCCAGACCGTCTCCGCCGCCGCCATGGCGCTCGGCCACGGCCTCCAGGACGCCCAGAAGACGATGGGCGTCATCTTCCTCGCGCTGCTCGCGGGCGAGTACGTCGAGCCGGGTGACAGCCTGCCGCTCTGGGTGATCTTCTCCGCCGCGGCAGCGATCTCGCTCGGCACCTGGTCCGGTGGATGGCGGATCATGCGGACGCTCGGGCGCAGGATCATCCATCTCGACCCGCCCCGCGGTTTCGCCGCCGAGTCGGTGGCGGCATCGGTGCTGTACACCACGGCGTACGTGTTCGAAGCGCCGATCTCCACCACCCACACCATCACCTCCGCGGTGATGGGCGTCGGCGCCACCAAGCGCTTCTCGGCGGTCCGCTGGGGCGTCGCCCGTTCGATCCTGACCGCGTGGGTGCTCACGTTCCCGATGGCCGGCCTGGCCGCCGCGATCTGCTACTGGATCGCCCACTTCTTCATCGAGGTCGTCTAGCTCTGCCGCAACGTCATACGGTCCGAGCGCTATAGCGCTCGGACCGTATGACGTCCGGCGGGGGGCAACCAGCCCGCGGCCACCAGGGCCCGCTCGATCTGCTCGAAGAACTCGTCGGTCGCCACCCGGAAGCCGAGCAGCGGCAAGCGGAGTACGACGGCATGCTGGAGCGTGACGTCGTTCTGCCGGAGGGCGTCGGACACGACGTTCTGGGCCCACAGGTGGTGGATCCCGTCGATCTCGACCACGACGTTCCACTCGTCCCAGATGACGTCGAGGTAGTACGTCCCGTTGCGTCCGCGACGGACCACCTGACGCGAAGGCTCCGGCAGTCCTCGTCGCCGACACTGCGTCGCGAACTCCCGCTCCCCCAGGGAGCGCACACCGCCGATCAGGTCGAGCAGCAGCTCGTGGATGAACGACCTCCGGCGGTCCCGCCGGACCCGCAGCATCTGGACGCCGAGGTCCTCGGATGTGGCCAGGCCTTGCTGCACCACCATCGTCAAGATCAGCGCAGCCTGCTTGTTGGAACGCGCCCAGAGCGCCGCCCGGATCGCCGCGACCTCGTTGCGCGACCGGGGCACCCCGGAGCCGGGCGCCAGGTCGTCCGCTGCCCACCGACGGGTCTGGCGGATGTCGACCCGCTTGACCCGTCGAACTCTCGCGCCCCGCGGCACCGAGACCCGCACCACCTCGGTCTCGAACTTCGTCAGCCCGCCCGCCTGGAGGAAGGAGACGCCGTCGAGGAACGCCCGCGGGCCACCCTCGAGGACGGCAGCCCACCGCAGCGCCTCCGCCGTGATCGGCCCGGCGTGAGCGGCGATCGTCTGCCGCCCGAGGCGTTGCCAGCGACCCGCGGACAGGTTGGCCCGCACCTCCCATCGGGTGGTGTCGAGCGCATAGACCTGCGGCCGGGAGACGACGCCGGCCTGCGTGCCGGCGAGGCGTTCGACCGCGCGCCGACGCGCGCGCCGACGTCGCGCCGTACGAGGGTCTGAGCTCGCGCTGTCCATGTCTGGAGGGTTCCCTCGATGGGAGCGGTCGTCCCACGAGCTCGGCCGCCTGTGGACAACGCACCCGCAGGCCCCACAACGTCATACGGTCCGAGCGCTATAGCGCTCGGACCGTATGACGTCAGCCAGAACCCTCAGCCGAAGCGGCCGGAGATGTAGTCCTCGGTGCGCTTGTCGACGGGGTTGGCGAAGATGCGGGAGGTGAGGTCGTACTCGACCAGGAGGCCGGTGCGGTTGCCGGTGGTCTCGTCGGGGCGGGCGGTGAAGAACGCGGTCCGGTCGGAGACGCGGGCGGCCTGCTGCATGTTGTGGGTGACGATGATGATCGTGTAGTCGTCGCGCAGCTCGACCATCAGGTCCTCCACGCGCGACGTGGCGATCGGGTCGAGGGAGGAGCAGGGCTCGTCCATGAGGATCACCTCGGGCCGGGTGGCGATGGTGCGGGCGATGCAGAGCCGCTGCTGCTGACCACCGGAGAGCCCGTACGCCGACTGCTTGAGCTTGTCCTTCACCTCGTCCCAGAGGGCGGCGCCGCGCAGCGCCTCCTCGACCAGGTCGTCCATGTCGTCGACCTTCATGCCGATGACCCGGGGACCGTAGGCGATGTTGTCGTAGATCGACTTGGGGAACGGGTTCGGCTTCTGGAACACCATGCCGACGTGGGTGCGGACGGCGATCGGGTCGACGGCCTTCGCGTAGATGTTCTGGCCGTGGAACGTCACCTGGCCCTCGACGCGGGCGCCGGGGACGAGGTCGTTCATCCGGTTCAGGCAGCGCAGCACCGTCGACTTGCCGCAGCCGGACGGGCCGATCAGCGCGGTGATCTCGTTGCGTCCGAACGACAGGTTGACGTCGTGCACGGCGTGGAAGTCGCCGTAGAAGACGTTCAACCCGAACGCCTCCATCACCGGGTCCGGCGGGACGTCCGGGATCTGCCGGTCGGCGTCGCCATGCGCATCCGCCAGACTGCCGATGGACATCGACGAGTCCGCCTTGGCGTTCCGAGCGGTGCTGACGGTCGTGGGGTGTGTCATGAGTGTCCTCACCAGGATTTCTGGAACTTGTTTCGAATGAAGATCGCGAGTGCGTTGAGGCCGAGGATCATCACCAGCAGCAGGATGATCGCCGCCGATGCGGCCTGCTGGAACTCCTCCTGCGACCGGGACGTCAGGTCGTAGATCTGGATCGGGAGGGCCGTCACCGGACTGACGAGACCATCCGGGTCGAACAGGACCGAGCCCGCGATCCCGATGATCAACAGCGGCGCAGCCTCACCGATCGCCCGGGAGAGCCCGAGGATCGTGCCGGTCGCGATGCCGGGGACCGCGGACGGCAGGGTCTGCCGCCAGGTGGTCTGCCAGATCGTGGCGCCGAGCGCCAGGGACCCGAAACGGATGTCACGCGGCACCGCCCGGAGCGACTCACGGGTGGTGATGATGATGACCGGCAGGATCAGGAGCGCGAGGGCCACGGCCCCGCCGATGACGACGCCGGTCTCGTTGAAGCCGACGAGCGCGAGCGCTGCGACGGCGAGCAGGCCGTAGACGATGGACGGGACTGCCGCGAGGTTCTGGATGTTCACCTCGATGAAGCGGTTGTACCAGGTGCGCGGGTCCGCGAACTCCTCCAGGTAGATCGCCGCGGCGATGCCCAGCGGGATCGCCAGGGCCGCCGTGGTCAGCATCAGCCAGACCGTGCCCAGGATGCCGGCCCGGAAGCCGGTCTCCTCGGGGCGCAGGATCGAGCCGTACTGGGTGATCAGGTTGGAGTCGAAGCGGGGCGCGCCCTCGAGCGCGGTGCTCACGATCAGCACGACCAGCACCATCACGCCGAAGAACAGCGAGAACCACAGGGCGACGAGGAAGAGGAGCGAGCCCGGCGTCTTGTCCCGGCTTCGCCCCGTGGCGATCGTCGAGGCGGTGACCTCGCGCGCCGTACGCGTGGAGATGCTCATCAGTAGACCTGCCTGAAGCGTCGGACGAACGAGATGCTGATGATGTTGATCAGCAGGGTGATCACGAACAGCAGCAGGCCGACGGCGAAGAGCGTGTTGTACGACGTCGACCCGACGGCGTTCTCGCCACCGGCGGTCTGCGCCATGAAGCCCGTCATCGTCTGCATGCCCTCGCGGGGGTCGAGCGAGAGGTTCTTCTGACCACCCGCGGCGAGCGCGACGATCATGGTCTCGCCGATCGCCCGCGACATGCCCAGGACCACCGCGGCGGCGATGCCGGAGAGGGCCGCCGGTACGACGACCCGCAGCGTGGTCTGCCGGCGGTTCGCGCCCATCGCCAGCGAACCCTGTCGCATCGCGAGCGGCACCGCCCGGAGCGCGTCCTCGGACAGTGACGCCACGGTCGGCACGATCATCACGCCGAGGACCAGCCCGGCGGCCAGGGCGTTGGTGAAGCCCACGTCGACGTTCAGGATGTCCTGCAGCAGGGTCGGGGTGACGAACGCCAGGGCGAAGAACCCGTAGACGACCGACGGGACGCCGGCCAGGAGCTCCACCGTGGGCTTGAGCCACTTCCGCACCCGCGGCGACGCGTACTCCGAGAGGTACATCGCGGCGCCGAGCCCGAGCGGGACGGCAACCAGCAGGGCGATCAGCGTGACCATCATGGTCGCGGCCACCAGGGGCAGCACGGCGTACTCGCCCTCGGTGGCGAAGAAGTCGCCGAAAGGGACCTCACGGAAGAATTCGATCACCGGCCGGATCAGCGCGATCACGATTCCGAAGGAGATGGCGATGGACAGGAGTGCCGACGCCAGGAGCACCGTCTTGACGACCGCCTCGCCCCGACGGGGCCTCGCCCTCAGGTCGAGGGGGGCAGCGGGCAGGCCCGCCCCGGGTGGGGGCGGGCCTGACCTCGTGTCAGTTGTCTGACTCATGTGACTGCGAGAGCTCCTGATCAGCCCGAGATGCCTTCGAGGGCCGACTGCGTGTCGGCGTACTGGTCATCGTTGAGCGGGATGAACAGGGCGGCCTC
>JBKJUE010000105.1:0-11309 GCA_046590395.1 Nocardioides sp. | reverse complement strand
CTCAGAGCGGTGACCGATCCCCCGAACCCGGACCCGACGACCAGGACGTCGTGGTGGGTCACCGGTCAGGCCCTCCCCAGCTTCTTCATGAGCCGCAGGTTGGCGGTCATGACCTTGGCGTAGGTCTCGTCGGACATCCCGAGCATCGGCGCGAAGCGGATCAGCCGCTGCGTCGCCACCGACTGCGACTCCGTGTAGCGCAGCACGCCCTCGCTGCCCTGACGTCGACCCATGCCGGACTCGCGCATGCCTCCCATCGGGGAGTCGATGGAGGCGAAGGTGGCGCCGAACGCCTCGTTGATGTTGACCGTGCCGCACTTGATCTGCCGGGCGATCGCCCGCGCGCGGGCGCCGTCCTGGCTGTAGATCGAGGCATTGAGGCCGTAGTCGCCGGCGTTGGCGCGGGCGACGGCGTCGGCCTCGTCGTGAAAGCGGTAGAGGGAGATGACCGGCCCGAACGTCTCGTCGCCGAAGCAGGTCATGTCGGGCGTGACGCCCTCGAGGATCGTCGGCTCGAAGAAGAACGGCCCGAGGTCCGGGCGGGCCTTGCCGCCGGTGAGGACCCGGGCACCCTTGGCGACCGCGTCGTCCACGTGGGCGACGACCGTGTCGAGCTGGTCCTGCGAGATGAGCGAGCCCATGTCGTTGCCCCAGTCGAGGGTGGCGCCGAGGGTCATCGCTTGGGTGCGGGCGACGAAGCGCTCGACGAACCGGTCGTAGATCTGGTCGGCGACGAACATCCGCTCCATCGAGACGCAGAGCTGGCCGGCGTTGGAGAACGAGGCCCGGACGGCGCCCTCGGCGGCCTTCTCGAGGTCGGCGTCGCGCAGCACGAGCAGGGGGTTCTTGCCGCCGAGCTCCAGCGAGCACCCGATCAACCGGTCGGCGCACTGCTTCGCGACGATCTTGCCGGTGGCTGTCGAGCCCGTGAAGCAGACGTAGTCGGCGCGGGCGATGATCGACGTACCGACCTTGGAGCCGGGGCCGGCGACGACCTGCCAGAGATCCTTCGGGAATCCGGCCTGCTCGAGCAGCTCGGCCGCGAGCAGCGCCGAGAGCATGGTCTGTGCGTCGGGCTTGGCCACGACGGCGTTGCCCGCGAGCAGGGCCGGGAGACCGTCGCAGAGCGCCATGGTGAACGGGTAGTTCCAGGGCGAGATGATGCCGACGATGCCCTTGGGCACCCGGTTGACCTCCACCCGGGTGAGGCCCGGCACGACCCCGAGCTTGCGCTGCGTGTCGAGGTGGTCGTGAGCGGTGCGCGCGTAGTAGCGGGCGGTGAGCGCGATGTGCAGCGGCTCGTCGAAGGCGTGCTTCCGGGCCTTGCCCGACTCCAGCACGATCAGGTCGATGATCTCGTCCTGGCGGTCCAGGACGATGTCGTGGAGCCGCAGCAGCATGGCGGACCGCTCCTCGAGGGAGGTGCGGGCCCAGGCCACCTGTGCGCGTTCGGCGCGCGCGAACGCCTGCGCCACGTCCGCGTCGCTGGACTGCGGGATGTGCGCCAGCGGCTGCCCGTTGAGCGGCGAGCGCACCTCGACGCTCTCCCCCGTGGTCGAGACGATGCGCCGCGTCAGTGAGGCGACGTCCTCGGGTTCGAGTGCGTACGACGCGGTCGGGTCGTGCTCGGGGTCGGCCGGACCGTCGACGAGGGGGCCACCTGCGGGGTTCTGGGCACTCATGTACCGAGAGTATGTGCCCGCTGTCTCGCTGCCTACCCTGCTGCGGACAACTGAGACCGTTGACACATGGCTTTGCTTTGTCAAGTGCCGGTCCGCCGTGGGGGCAGTTCGTCTCCGGCCTGCTCGCCCCCGAGCGTGGATGCGTCAGCCCAGTCACGAACTGCCCCCACGAGGACCCACGCCCCGCCACTCAGACGATGTCAGGTGCTTTGACGCGGGCCTCGTCGGCTTCCTGGTCGGTCAGCTTGAGCTGGCTCTGCCGCTCCGCCTCGACCCGGCGCAGGTAGTGGTCGACCTCGTCGGCGGTGCGCGCCTCGTCCCAGCCGAGCTCGGCCGCCATCAGCCGGGCGGCCGGGGTTGCCGCGTGCACGCCGCGGTCGAACGTCTCGATCGAGATCCGCGTCCGCCGGGTGAGGACGTCGTCGAGGTGCCGCGCGCCCTCGTGGGTGACGGCATAGACGACCTCGGCGGAAAGGTAGTCCTCGGCGCCCTCCAGCGGCACGGACAGGTCCGGCCGCTCGCTGCACAGCGTCAGCAGGTCGTCGACCAGCCCGCCGTAGCGCCCCAGGAGGTGGTCGATCCGGGCGACGTGCAGGCCGGCCCGCCGGGACAGCAGCACCCGCTGGTTGGACCGCGTCTCGAAGTCGGCCGCGCCGACCAGCGGCACCCGGTCGGTGATCGAGTCGCGCACGGTGGTGTTGATGGTGGTCTTGAGCGAGTGGGCAGCGGCGTCGATCGCGTCGCGGCCCATCACGCGGTACGTCGTGAGCTTGCCACCGGCGATCATCACCAGGCCCGGGACCGGGGTGACGACGGTGTGCTCGCGGGAGATCTTGGAGGTGGGCTCGGACTCCCCGGTGAGGAGCGGTCGGAGCCCGGCGTAGACGCCCTCGACGTCGTCGTGGTCGAGCGGCTCACGCAGGATCGTGTTGACGTGCGCGAGCAGGTAGTCGATGTCGGCCCGGCTGGCGGCGGGGTGCGCCTTGTCGAGGTTCCAGTCGGTGTCGGTGGTGCCGATGATCCAGTGCCTCCCCCACGGGATGACGAAGAGAACCGACTTCTCGGTCTTGGTGATGAACCCCGTCTCGGAGCGGATCCGGTCGCGCGGGACGACCAGGTGGATGCCCTTGCTGGCCTGCACGTTGAGGCTGCCCCGGCCACCGACGAGCTCCTGGATCTCGTCGGTCCAGACGCCGGCGGCGTTGACCACGACGCGGGCGCGGACGGAGAACTCGCGACCGGTCTCGAGGTCCTGCGCACGGACACCGACCACGCGCTCCCCCTCGCGCAGGAAGCCGGTCACCTTGGTGCGGGTGGCGACGTGCGCGCCGTGGCCGGCCGCGGTGCGCGCCACCGCCATCACGAGGCGGGCGTCGTCGACCTGGCAGTCGTAGTAGCGGATCGCACCGGTCAGGTTCTCGGTGCGCAGGTCGGGGGCCATCCGGGCGACCTGGCGGCGGAAGAGGTGCCGGTGCCGCGGGACGCCCATGTCGTACTTGCCGACCATCGCCATGGCGTCGTAGAGCATCAGCCCCGCACCGACGTACGGGCGCTCCCAGGTCTTGTGGAGGGGGTACAGGAACGGGACCGGGCGGACCAGGTGGGGTGCGAGCCGCGTGAGCAGGAGGCCACGCTCCTCGAGCGCCTCCCGGACCAGACCGAAGTCGAGCATCTCCAGGTAGCGCAGGCCTCCGTGGATCAGCTTGCTGCTACGGCTGCTGGTGCCGGAGGCAAGGTCACGCTGCTCGATCAGGCCGGTGGAGAGGCCACGGGTGACCGCGTCGAGGGCGGTCCCGGCGCCGACGATGCCGGCGCCGACGACCAGGACGTCGAGCTCACCCGTCGCGGCGGTGCGCGCGAGCGCGTCGAGAGCGGTCTCCCGGGCGCGGGGGCTGAGGGCGCTCGCCTGGCTCATGGCGGTCAGTCTGTCAGTTGGATCCGTCCCCGGTCGGAGCGGAGTCGAAGGCCGGCGGATCGTAGGGCCGGCAGCGGGCCTGCTCACCGACGTACCGGCCCCGGACGACGCAGACCCGGCGCATCTGGTCGACGGCGTCGGCCGGCAGCACCCAGCCGTGCCGGACGGCACGGTCGGTCGCCGCCCGCATCCGCCGCTGGTAGGCGGCAAACGTCGGGTGGAGCGCCTGGACCTGCGCATCGGTGAAGGGCACGGTGACCCCGCCGAGGTTGCAGGTCGTGCTCTCGTAGCGCGCGACCGGCACCTCGACGGGAGGCAGCCGGATCCCGCCGAGGGTGTTCCCGTGCTGGTCCTTGGCCAGAGCGCCGGTGGCGTCGAAGGCGTACCGGGGCTGGACCCGCGGCTTCTCACCGGTGCGGACCCAGCGGTCGAGCTGGACGATGGCCGACGAGGTCGCGTAGCGCATCGGCATCGTGGCGCCGGCCACCGCGCAGGTGGCCTGGAGCGGGGCGGGGTCCTGGCCGTAGTTGCCTGCGGCGTCCATGAGATCGCGGTAGCCGGCCCGGTCCATGGCCGGCTGGTCGGCGACGCGCGGACCGTTGCCGAAGACGGACTGGTAGCCGATGAAGTAGTCGGAGTGGGCGGTGGCGGCGACCTCCCACAGCGAGTAGTTCGGGTCGTTGCTGGGTGGGGCCGGGTCGGCCTCGCGGTCGCTGAGCAGGTGGAGCACCGGGACCTCGAGGTCGACGTCGAAGGTCTTCGCGCCCTCGCCGTGGATCAGGAACCCGTCGATCACCCCGCCACCCTGGCGACTCTCGACGAAGTCGTGCAGCCGGTTCGCCGACTGCGACTGGCCGGCGGCCAGGACGTGGCGGACGCGCAGCCCCGGCAGCGGGTCGAGCCCCTCGCCGCTGCCTCGCACGGCGGAGGCGATCTGGGCGAACATGTCGTCGGCGTAGGCATCTCCGGGGTGGGAGATGGCGGCGTACCGGACGGGGTCCCAGACTTTCGGCGTCAGCGGCGTGCAGCACAACCCGGCCGACTGGGCGCTCACGTGGACGAAGGCATATCCCTCGCGCAGCAGCATCTCGCGCGCCTCGAGGGTGTCGACGGCGTTCTCGAACTGGGCGGTGACGTTGACCCAGTCGAGCATGACGGTGCCGTTGAACCTGGCCTGCTCGGCAGGGCGGAAGACGACGATCCGGGTGGTGTACGGCGCGGTCGTGCCGTCGTCGGCACGGGCGGTCCCCGAGACGAGGTATTCCTGCTGGCGGTAGCCGAAGGGCTTGAGCTGGTGCCAGGAGTCCCACAGTGCGTGCCCGTGCGCGCCGGCCGGAGGCTTGGACAGCGTCGGCGCCGGGGAGACGGAGGCACCCTCCAGGTCCCGGTCGAGCGAGGTCGCCGGCCCGCTCCCGGCGTACAGCAGGGGAAAGGCCAGGACAAGCGTCAGTGCGCGGAGCAGGGTTCTCGCCATGCAGATGTAACGCGTTCTAGTCGCGCGACGTTACGCACGAAACGGTCACGGCCGGCAGCGACGGATGCTTGGCTCGAGCCCCGTCCGGAAGGTGGTGGCCCCGTGGCCGAGTTCGTTCCCGGGCTCGAGCAGAGCCGGCAGTTCTACGTGGAGCTCGTCCGACCGATCCTGGACACCAGGTTCCCCGGGCTCCCCCACGGCGCCGCCCTGCTCGGTCGCGGTTCGGAGGTTCTCGGGTTCGACGACGAGATGTCGACGGACCACGACTGGCGACCGCGCGTGACCCTCTTCCTCGGGTCCGACGACCAGGCTCACCACGGCGCGGACGTCGGTGCGACCTTGAGGCGCGAGCTGCCGGCCACCTTCCGGGACCGCCAGGTCGACCACACGATCCACACGGTCCGCGGCTACTTCCTCGAGCAGCTGGCGGTCGACGTCGACGGTGAGATCGAGGCGCGCGACTGGCTCACCCTCCCGGAGCACGGGCTCCGGACGTTCACGGCCGGCTCGGTCTACCACGACGAGGTCGGCCTGCAAGCCGCTCGCGACCGCCTCGCCTACTACCCCCACGACGTGTGGCTCTACCTGATGATGACGGGCTGGTGGCGCGTCAGCCCCGAGGCCAACCTGGTGGGCAGGGCGGGCTCCGCGGGAGACGAGCTGGGGTCGGCGCTGATCGGCTCCCGGCTCGTGTCGGACCTGATGCGACTGTGCTTCCTGATGGAGCGCCAGTACGCGCCGTACTCGAAGTGGTTCGGTACGGCGTTCTCCCGGCTGACGTGCGGACCCGACCTGACTCCGGTTCTCTGGAGCGTCGTCCGGGCCGACACGTGGCAGGGCCGCGAGGAAGCGTTGCTGGCGGCGTACGAGAAGCTGGCGTCCATGCACGACGCGCTCGGCGTCACCGAGCCGGTCGCCACGGAGGTCGCGCAGATGTGGGACCGGCCGTTCAGGGTCCTCTGGGGAGACTTCTCCGACCTGCTGGCCGAGAAGATCACCGATCCCGCCGTGCTGGCCATCGCGGAACGGTGGCCGGTCGGACCGGTCGACCAGCTCCGTGACCTGCTGTGGCCGGCCAGGGACCGTCGGAGCCTGCTGCGCGTGTTCACCCAGGACGAATGACCGGGCCGGTCACTCGACGACGACCTCGACCCGCTGGAACTCCTTGAGGTCTGTGTAGCCGGTCGTCGCCATCGAGCGCCGCAGGGCACCGATCAGGTTCATGGTGCCGTCGGCGACGCGGGAGGGACCGAACAGGATCTCCTGCAGGGTGCCGACGGTCTCGAACTGGACGCGCTGGCCGCGGGGCAGCTGCTCGTGGTGGGCCTCGGTGCCCCAGTGGAAGCCATGGCCGGGGGCGTCGGACGCCCGGGCGAACGGGGAGCCGACCATGACCGCGTCGGCTCCGCAGGCGACGGCCTTGGCGATGTCGCCGGACCGGCCGATCGAGCCGTCGGCGATGACGTGGACGTAGCGGCCCCCGGACTCGTCCATGTAGTCCCGACGGGCAGCGGCCACGTCGGCCACGGCGCTGGCCATGGGCACGGCGACACCGAGGACGGTGCGGGTGGTGTGTGCGGCACCGCCACCGAACCCGACGAGCACGCCGGCCGCGCCGGTGCGCATGAGGTGCAGGGCAGCCTGGTAGGTGGCACAGCCACCCACGATCACGGGCACGTCGAGCTCGTAGATGAACTCCTTGAGGTTCAGCGGCTCGGCCTGGCTGGAGACGTGCTCGGCGGACACCGTGGTGCCGCGGATGACGAACATGTCGACGCCCGCGTCCACGACGGTCTTGGCGAACTCCTTGGTTCGCTGCGGCGACAGCGACCCGGCCACCGTCACCCCGGCCTCGCGCACCTGGTGGAGTCGCTCGGTGATCAGCTCGGCCTTGATCGGCTCGCTGTAGATCTCCTGCATCCGGCGAGTCGCCTCGACCCCCTCCAGGCCGGCCACCTCCGCCAGCAGGTCGGACGGGTCGTCGTACCGGGTCCAGAGTCCCTCGAGGTTGAGCACGCCGAGGCCTCCGAAGCGACCGAACTCGATCGCGGTCGCGGGCGACATCACGGAGTCCATCGGCGCCGCCAGCACGGGCAGCTCGAAGCGGTAGGCGTCGATCTGCCACGCGATGCTGACCTCTTCGGGATCGCGCGTGCGCCGGGACGGCACGATCGCGATGTCGTCGAAGGAGTAGGCACGGCGTGCGCGCTTGGCCCGGCCGATCTCGATTTCGGTCACCGAGGAACTCTATCGAGGCGCGCGGCAGCCTGCCGACTGACCCGGTCGGTGGGGGTGGTCAATGGTCCCGCCGGGTCATTCCCGGGTCGGCGGCGAGGGAGGAGGATCGAGCGCACCACCCTCGGAGGTCTCTCATGCGTCTGGTCACGCTGCTCGGTGCCGCGGTCGCGATGCTGCTGTCCGTCATCCTGGTCCCGGTCCCGCCCGCGACTGCCGCGACGACGTACACCTGGAGCGGGGCCGAGAGCACCGTCTGGGGCAACAAGAAGAACTGGAATCCCGAGGGCGTGCCGAAGGACGGCGACGCCGTGGAGCTCGGGCCGGGACCACGGCCGACCATCACCGAGGTCCCCGACGTGAGCCTCACCAGCCTGAGTGTGACCGGCTCGACGGACGGACTGGTGTCGATGTCCGGCCCGGGCGAGGTCATCACCGGGAGCCTGCGGTGGAACGGCGGCGACATCAACACCAGCCTGATGGTCTCGGCGCCGCCTCTGGACCCGACCCCCTCGTTCATCATGATGGGCCAGACCCCGATGCACTTCGGCAGCGGCGGAGAGCAGACACTCACCATCAACAGCACGCTGTCGTTGATGACCGGGCTCGCGGCCGGCGACGACGCCTGGCTGACGTTCATGTTCGACAGCGGCATGCGCATCGCCAGCACCGGCAAGCTGCTGGTCGACCCCGCGGCCAAGGTGCTGGGCAGCCGCTGCTGCACCAACGACACGTCGACGATCATCGTCGACGGAACCCTCGAGGTGTTCTCGGCCACCGGCGCGACGGGCTTCACGGCGCACCTGGACCAGCTCGGCGTCGACCTCGCTGGTGACGTGGTCGTCCCGACAGGCAACACGCTGAAGGTCACGGGGGGCCCTGTCCGGGTCGGCGGTCACGCGATCAGCGGGACGGTGGGCGATGCCTCGATCGGCGGCGGCGGCACCGTGGACATCGAGGAGACCGACGGCGACAGCTTCGACCCCGAGCACCCGCTGCTGCCCGACGGGACCCTCAAGTTCCTCGAGGACGGCGAAGAGCTGACCCTCAGGGACGACACGGTCCTGCGACTCGGCCCGGCCAGCGAGGTGTCCGGCGTCGGCAGCATCGACGGGAACGGCTCGGTGCAGCTCGCCGGGACGACGGTCCGAGGGCGACTGACCACCGCCGAGGGCGTGCCGGCGACCACCGAGGCGGGCACGCAGACCACCGTCGCGGTCTGGGACCGCGACCTGCCCGGGCAGACCGGGATGCTCACCCCCGCGGGCGGGCTGCGCGTCGAGCCGGGCTCGACGGTCCGGGTGCTGGGCGGCGGCGGCCGTCTGGTCGTGCCGCAGGACGCCACGCTCGAGCTCCCGGCCGGCGCCGTCCTGGACTCGGGCGGCTGCTGCTCCGACACCGGCCGAGTCACCCTCCAGCGCGGCTCCATCATGGAGATCGGAGAGGGCTCGGGCGACCCCGCCGTGCTGCGCTGGGTCGAGCTCGGCGGTCAGGGCACCGTCGCGCACTCCGGGTCCTCGACGTGGGACCTGCCGCCGACCGCCTTCACCAGCGGCGCCCGGATCACCGGCGACGGCACCATCACAGGCGACCTGCCGGCGGGCGCGGCCCAGGTCCGTCCGAGCGGCATCCTCACGGTCGACGGCGACCTCACCGGCAACATGGCCGGTGTCTACAGGCCCACACTGCCCGTCAACCGCACGGGCACGATCGCTCCCGCGCGGTTGGTCGTCACCGGCAACGCGGCGCTCACAGGACGCCTCGCGCCGCTCGGCGACACCACGTTCGCCGTGGGCCGACGCGTGGTCGTGCTCGAGGCCGGCAGCATCAGCGGGCGCTACCAGTGCGCCGTCGCCGGGGGGATGATCCTCGACGCCTCCGTCACCGACATCGGCCTGCGCGCCATCGAGGCCCGGGTGTCCGACTGCCTGCGGCCGGAGCACGCCTCTCTGCTCACTGCCACCTTCAAGGGCAGCCGGAGGATCGACCTCGGACTTCCCGATTCCACCCAGTCCGTGCTGGTCGACGTCAAGGTCTCGGGCGCGGCGCACGGAGGCACGCTGCGACTCGCCGCCGGGCGCGGCACGGTGGAGATCCGGGTCCCCCGGCAGCGCACGGTCACCCGGCAGCTCGAGGTGCCGGTCGCACCGGACACCCGGCTGAGGGTCCAGCTGTCGACCGGGGCACGGCTGCGGATCGACCAGGTGGGCTACACGCTGCCGTAGTCGCTCAGCGACCGGTGTAGTTGGGCGCCTCGACGGTCATCTGGACGCCGTGCGGGTGGCTCTCGGTCAGGGACGCGGACGTGATCCGGACGAACTTACCCTTCTCCTGCAGCTCCGGGACGGTGCGGGCGCCGACGTAGAACATCGACTGGTTGAGGCCACCGATCAGCTGGTGGGAGACCGCGGAGAGCGGGCCGCGGTAGGCCACCTGGCCCTCGATGCCCTCGGGGACGATCTTGTCGTCGCTGGTCACCTCGGCCTGGAAGTAGCGGTCCTTGGAGTAGGACTTCTTGCCGCGGCTCGACATCGCCCCGAGCGAGCCCATGCCGCGGTAGGACTTGTACTGCTTGCCGTTGACGAAGACCAGCTCACCCGGCGACTCCTCGCAGCCCGCGAGCAGGGAACCGAGCATGACGGTGTCGGCCCCGGCCACGATCGCCTTCGCGATCTCGCCGGAGTACTTCATGCCGCCGTCGGCGATGAGCGGGACGCCGGCCGGCTTGGTAGCCAGGGAGGCTTCGTAGACGGCGGTGATCTGGGGTACGCCGACTCCGGTGACGACGCGCGTCGTACAGATGGAGCCCGGACCCACGCCGACCTTGACCGCGTCCGCGCCGGCGTCTACGAAGGCCTGGGCGCCGTCGCGGGTCGCGACGTTGCCGCCGATGACCTGGACGTGCCGGGTGGCCGGATCGGTCTTGAGCCGCTCCACCATCTCGAGCAGCATCCGGACGTTGCCGTGGGCGGTGTCAGCGACCAGGACGTCGACCCCCGCATCGACGAGCGTGGTGGCCCGCTCCCAGGCGTCGCCGAAGTAGCCGATCGCGGCACCGACGAGCAGCCTGCCGTCGGCGTCGTACGACGCGTTGGGGAACTGCTCGCCCTTGACGAAGTCCTTGACGGTGATCAGCCCGCCGAGGCGACCCTGGTCGTCGACCAGCGGTAGCCGCTCGCGCTTGTGCTTGCGCAGCAGGAGGGTGGCCTCGTCGCGGGAGATCCCGAGCTGGCCGGTGATGAGCGGCATCGGGGTCATCACCTCGTCGACCTTGGTGCTGGCCCACTCCGCGACGGGGGTGAACCGCAGGTCGCGGTTGGTGATGATGCCGAGGAGGCGGTCGTCGGTGTCGACGACGGGGAGCCCGGAGACCCTGTACTCACCGCAGATCCGGTCGAGGTCCTCGAGGGTCGCGTCGGGACCGATGGTCACGGGGTTGGAGATGATCCCGGTCTGGGTCCGCTTCACGAGGTCGACCTGGTAGGCCTGGTCCTCGATCGACAGGTTGCGGTGGAGCACGCCGAGGCCACCCTCGCGGGCCATCGCGATGGCCATCCGCGACTCGGTCACGGTGTCCATGGCGGCACTGATGAGCGGAACCCGGATCGAGATCTCGCGGGTGAGCCGCGACGTCGTGTCGATGTCTGCAGGGGCGAGGTCGGACTGGCCCGGCAGCAGCAGGACGTCGTCGTAGGTCAGGCCGAGGGCGGCGAACTTGTCGGGGAGCTCCACTCGCGCAGTCTACCGAGGTCGGTCTCGGACCTCCCGGCCCGCCAGGTCGTCGCCCGCTTCCCTTGACCTAACTGACGCTGACCCGCCCGAAAGTCTGGGCGGGTCAGCGTCAGTTGCTGGTTGAGGATCGGGTCAGTGGCCGTGACCGTGACCGGCGCCAGCGCCGGATTCGTCCTCGTCTGCGGGCTTCTCCACGATCAGCGTCTCGGTCGTGAGCAGCATGCCCGCGATCGAGGTGGCGTTGACAAGCGCGGAGCGGGTGACCTTGACC
>JBKJUE010000084.1:0-30065 GCA_046590395.1 Nocardioides sp. | reverse complement strand
CGGCGGCCATAGCGAACGGGAAACACCCGGTCCCATCCCGAACCCGGAAGTTAAGCCGTTCAGCGCCGATGGTACTGCACCCGAGAGGTTGTGGGAGAGTAGGACGCCGCCGGACATACACTCCGTGGAGGCCACCCGTTTCGGGTGGCCTCCACGCCATTTCAGACTTAAAATTCGATCGAGGAGTGAGCAATCGTGGCCGAGGACCGTCGCAGCCAGCGTCCCGCAGGCAAGGGCCGTCCCACGACGGGCGGCAGCGGCCGTCCGTCCACGTCGCGCGGCCGTCCGTCCACGGGGGACGGCAAGGGACGACCGTCGACCGGCGGCGGCAAGCCGCGCGAACGCGGCGGCGACCGGGACCGCCCGGGCCGCAAGGGTGACTGGAAGCGTCCCGGCTCCGAGCAGCACCCGCGCACGGCCGACCAGGCCCGCTACGACGGACCGGAGCTGCCTGAGGAGATCACCGGCCGCGAGCTCGACCGGTCGATCACCCAGCAGCTCAAGGGCCTGCCCGAGAAGCTGGCGGCCCGTGTCGCCCGGCACCTGGCCGCGGCCGGCATGCTCGTCGACGAGGACCCGGAGACCGCCTACCAGCACACGCTGGCCGCCCGCTCCCGCGCCTCGCGGATCGCAGTGGTGCGTGAAGCGACCGGGGAGGCGGCGTACGCCGCTGGCCACTTCGCCGAGGCGCTCGCCGAGCTGCGGGCCGCGAAGCGGATGAACGGTGCCACGGAGTACCTGCCGATGATGGCCGACTGCCACCGCGCCCTGAAGCAGCCCGAGCAGGCGCTCAAGCTCGCCAAGAGCCCGTCGGTGGCCAACTTCTCTCCGGATGCCAAGGCCGAGATGACCATCGTCGAGGCCGGCGCCCGCCGGGACATGGGGCAGCTCGACGCCGCCCTGCGCACCCTCGAGCTCGCGCCGCTCCTGTCCAAGAGTCGTGCGGTCTGGGTGGTGCGTCTCCGGTACGCGTACGCCGACACGCTCGAGGCCGCGGGCCGCGACAACGACGCCCTGACCTGGTTCCACCGCACCTTCGCGATCGACAGCGAGCAGGTCACCGACGCCGCCGAGCGGGCCGAGGTCCTGGAGAAGCGGGTCAACGGCTGAGGAAGGTCACCGTCACCGGTGGTCCGGCCACGTGGCTGCCCCACTGGAGACCCTCCCGGTAGGTGACGCGGACACGTCCGAGGTCGACCTCACCCGTGGTCTCGCCGTAGATCTCGAGCACAAGCGTGTCGCCCGGGCCGAGGGAGGCTCCCTCGGCGTCGACCAGGCTCGTGCAGAAGGTCTCCGGCTCCGAGGTGACGGCGAGCGCACCGCCCTTGCAGACCTTGCCGTCCACGTTGACCGGCAGGTCTCCGAGCGGGTCCACGTCGATGCCGCGCACGGTCACGGTGCGATCGGAGTCGGCCGAGGGCGTCAGGACGCCCACGTAGACCGGATCACCCGCCGGTGTCGAGACGGTGACCGGGGTGGTCGACGTCGGGAGGGGGCTCGGATGGGTGGCGTACCACGCAGCCACGGCGCCCACGGCCACGACCAGCACCAGCCACACCAACTTCGAGTAACGGTGTCGTCGTACCTGGAGGTCGCCGGAGCCGGCGGGATGGGCCATGCCTGAGAGTAGGGCACCCCGCCACCCGCTCGTCGCCGGACAGGCTTGACCCCTCCGGCGCGGGCAGGGTCTACTTCGTGCATCCGCGAGGAGGTTTGCCCATGATGCGTTTCTCGGGCGCAGGCGTGAGCGACGTCGGTCGGGTGCGCGAGCACAACGAGGACTCGGCGTTCGTCGCGCCCTACGTGGCGCTGGTGGCCGACGGTGTCGGTGGCGCGGCTGCGGGCGAGGTCGCCTCCGCGACCGCGGCGTACGTCGTCTCTGCGATGGCCCTGACGCACTTCGGAGAGCCGATGGAGCCCGTGCTGCGCGAGGCCGTCGCCGCCACCCGGCTGAGCCTCGCCGACGGCGTCCGCGAGGATCCGGCCCGCGAGGGCATGGCCACCACGCTGACCGCGGTCGTCGTCGACGGCGACCGGGTCCTGCTCGCCCACCTGGGGGACTCGCGGGCTTTCACCTACCGCGCGGGCGTGATGACCCAGGTCTCGCGCGACCACACCTACGTCCAGCTGCTGGTCGACTCCGGGCAGCTGCGTCCCGAGGACGTGCCGGGCCACCAGTGGCGCAACGTCGTGCTGCGATCCCTCCACGCCGGCGCCGACAGCGAGCTGGCGGACCTCGACCTCGCCCCACTCGACGCGGTGCCCGGCGACCGGATCCTGCTCTGCAGCGACGGGCTCACCGACTTCGTCCCCTCGGGACGGATCCGTGACCTGCTCCGTCTGCGCGACCCGCAGGCCGCCGCCACCATGCTGGTGCAGTCGGCGCTGCGCGCGGGCGGCCGCGACAACGTCACGTGCGTGGTGCTCGACGTCGTCGACGGTCCGCGGGTCAACGGCGACGGCCAGCTGCTCGGCGCGTTCTGGGACTTCCGCAACGTGGTCGACCCTGCGTGCGTCCGCAGCGGCTGACGCGTCCACGCGACGTACGTCACATCCACACCGTCCCCTGCCCTGCGAGACTGCGCCCATGAGCAACGTCAAGCGCCCGGCGCTGGAAGGCACGGTGGCCGTGCGGGACGACCGCCGGCTCAGCTTCGCCGAGTTCGGCGTCCCCCGTGGACCCGCCATCGTCTGGATGCACGGGACACCCGGCTCCCGCCGCCAGATCCCGCTCGAGGCTCGCGCCTACGCCCAGAAGGCCGGGCTGAGGATCATCGGCATCGACCGGCCGGGCATCGGCTCCTCGACCCCCCACCTCTACCCGAACGTCCTCGACTGGACGCGTGACCTCGAGATCCTCCTGGACACCCTGGCCATCGACACCGTGCGCGTGATCGGGCTCTCCGGGGGCGGCCCGTACGCGCTCGCCGCTGGCGTCGGGCTGCCGGATCGGGTGCACGGCATCGGCGTGCTCGGCGGGGTGGCGCCGACGCAGGGAGCGGACGCCGCCGACGGGGGCATCATCCAGCTCGCGGTCCGGCTCGCGCCACTGCTGACCATCGGGCGCGTGCCCCTGGGCATCGCCCTGACCCAAGCGATCCGGCTGGTCAGGCCCCTGGCCGGGCCCGGACTCGACCTGTACGCCGCGGTCCAGCCGCCGGGGGACAAGAACCTGCTCTCGCGCCCGGAGTTCAAGGCGATGTTCCTCGACGACCTGCTCAACGGCAGCCGGTTCCAGACCTCGGCGCCGATCAACGATCTCGTCCTGTTCACCCGGCACTGGGGCTTCGACCCGGCCGACGTGACCGTGCCCGTGCGGTGGTGGCACGGCGACGACGACCACATCGTGCCGTTCCGGCACGGTCGGCACGTCGTCGACCGGCTCCCGGACGCGACGATGACCGTCATCGACGGGGAGAGCCACCTCGGCGGGCTGGGAATCGCGGAGCAGGTGATCCGCACGCTCATGGATCTCGGCCCGCGCCGCGCCGGCGGCGCGCGGACGGCGCGACGCTGAAACACGCCGTACCACTGGAATTCAGTGGCCCCATGGGTCACAATGGGTTCACAACTACATGGCTGTCACTTCGCACCTCTCATCTCCGCGAGTCCGCTGGGGAAGGCGTAACTCACGCCGGAGATGAAGGAGGTCACGGTGACCGCACGCACTGCTAACCGCACGGACGGCTCTGGGACGAGGGGAATTCTCTTCGTGCACTCGGCGCCGTCCGCACTGTGCCCGCACATCGAGTGGGCCGTCGGTGGCGTCCTCGGCGTCGCGGTGAGCCTCGACTGGACCCCGCAGCCGGCCCAGTCGGGTGCCTACCGCTCCGAGCTCTCCTGGACCGGCAGCGCCGGCTCCGCCGCGGCGGTGGCCTCCGCGCTCCGTGGCTGGAACCACCTCCGTTTCGAGATCACCGAGGAGCCCACGGCGTCGTCGGAGGGCTCGCGCTACTCCTACACCCCCGAGCTCGGCGTCTTCCACGCCGTCACCGGGCAGCACGGCGACATCATGATCCCGGAGGACCGGCTCAAGGCCGCCGTGGTGAAGGCGGCGCTGGGCGACACGACGCTGCTGCTCGAGATCGACAAGCTGCTCGGCAAGCCCTGGGACGACGAGCTGGAGACCTTCCGGCACGCCGGCGAGGGCGCCCCGGTGCGCTGGCTGCACCAGGTCGTCTAGGGGAACGGCCCGTCAGGAGGCCGGACGCAGGCGGAAGTAGCCCGGCTTGATCCAGACCACGGTGTCGTCGGGGCCGTACGTGAGCTTGCCCCTGATCTTGTACTTGCCGGTGACGGCCACGTTGCGACACAACCGGAAGGTGCTCGACCCCCGCTCGGGATGGGAGTTGAACTGCAACTGGCCCGCCCCCACCGGCTTCTTGTTCGGGTTGATCAGGAAGGTCTCGAGGTTCCAGTCCTGCTCCGGCGACTTCACGACGTACTGGTAGCGGTAGTCGTGACAGCGGGGCTGGAGCTTGCGGTCCTTGGCCCAGGTGCGACCGAACTCCTCCTGCCCGGCCAGCGCGGCCGGCTGGCCCACGAACAGCAGCGCGGCAGACAGCACGGACACGACCACGGTTCGCACCACGGGTTCCCCTTTGAGAGCGGGCTCAGGATGCCTTGCGCAACCTGAAGATACCCGGCTTGACCCAGACGACCCACTGATCGTATCCGTCGCGGTAGGTCAGCTTGCCGCGGACCCTGAACTTGCCGGGACTGGTGTTGTACCTGCAGAACCGGAACGTCTTGGTGCCCTTGTTCGGGTCGACGTCAGAGATGACCCCGCCGGAGGCGATCGTCTCCTTGTTCTCGTCGACCAGGAAGGTCTCCAGCGCCCAGTCGGGCTTCGGCGACTTCACCCGGTAGTGGTACTTGTAGTTGTGGCAGCCGGAGCGCAGCACGCCGTCGTCGCGCCACATCCTCCCGAAGTCGGGGTCGCCGGCAGTGGCCGTGGGCATGCCGACGACCAGGAGTGCGCCCGTGATGACGCTGGCAATTGCGTTTCGCATCGATCCATCCCCTCACGTTCCTGCTGTGAGGTCAACGCACGGATGTGACGAGCGTTACGCCCCGAGCTGCAGTGCGGGGGAAAACGGCGTGTCAGAGCGGGATGTTGCCGTGGTTGCCGCGGCGTACGCCACCCGTCTGGACGGCGTCGGTGATCGCCCGGGCGAGGGCGGAGCGGGTGGCTGCGGGCTCGACGACCTCGTCGACCACGCCGATCTCGACGGCCTTGTCGACGCCGCCGGCCAGCAGCTCGTGCTCGGCAGCGAGCTCGGCCTCGACCCGCGGCCTGATCTCCGGGGAGACCTCCGCGAGCTTGCGGCGGTGCAGGATCCGGATCGCGGCCACCGCGCCCATCACGGCGACCTCGGCTCCGGGCCACGCGAAGACTCGGGTCGCGCCCAGCGATCGTGCGTTCATGGCGAGGTAGGCGCCGCCGTACGTCTTGCGGGTCACCAGCGTGACCCGGGGGACCACGCACTCCCCGAAGGCGTGCAGGAGCTTGGCGCCGCGGCGGACCACGCCGTCCCACTCCTGGCCGACACCGGGCAGGTAGCCCGGCACGTCGACGAGGACGATCAGCGGGACGCCGAACGCGTCGCACATGCGGACGAACCGGGAGGCCTTCTCGGCCGAGGCGGAGTCGAGGCAACCGCCGAGGCGCAGCGGGTTGTTGGCGACGACGCCGACGGTGCGGCCACCGAAACGGCCGAGCGCGGTCACGATGTTGGGCGCCCAGCGGGCGTGGAGCTCCTGGGTGGTCCCTTCGTCGAGGACGGACTCGACGAGCGGGTGGACGTCGTAGGCGCGCTTCTTGGACTCGGGTAGGAGGGCGGCCAGGTCGCGGTCCTCGACGTGGGCGAGGGTGAGGCTGCCCTGGGAGCCGAGCAGCGTGGCCACGATCCGGGCCCGGTCGAGCGCCTCCCGCTCGGACTCGGTGAGGATGTGGACGACACCGGACCGGCGGCCGTGCGGTTCCGGTCCGCCGAGGCGCAGCATGTCGACGTCCTCGCCGGTGACGGAGCGGACCACGTCCGGGCCGGTCACGAAGATCCGTCCTTCGGGGCCGAGGATGACGACGTCGGTGAGCGCCGGGCCGTACGCCGCACCGCCGGCGGCCGGGCCGAGCACGACCGAGATCTGGGGGATCTTGCCCGAGGCCTGGGTCATCACCTGGAAGATCCGGCCCACGGCGTGCAGTGAGAGCACGCCCTCGGCCAGCCGGGCGCCGCCGGAGTGCCAGAGCCCGATGATCGGGATGCCTTCGGTCATCGCGCGGTGGTACGCGTCGACGACGACGCGACAGCCGACGTCACCCATGGCGCCACCCATGACGGTGGCGTCGGAGCAGAAGGCGACCACGCGGGCGCCGTTGACCAGGCCGACGGCGGCCAGCATGCCGGAGTCGTCGTCGGGCGTCAGCAGCTCGAGCGAGTCCTCGTCGAGCAGGGCGCGGAGCCGGTGGACCGGGTTGCGGGGGTCCTGGTCGCGGGGCAGCTTCGCCGGTTTGGCAGCGGCCTGGGCGGCCCGGTCGGTGGTCGACGCCGTGCTCGTCATCAGACGCTCCTGAAGGCGAGGGCGACGTTGTGCCCGCCGAAGCCGAAGGAGTTGTTGATGGCGGCGACGTCGCCGGCCGGCAGGTCGCGGCGCTTGTCGGCCAGGTCGAGTCCGACGTCCTCGGGGTCCTCGAGGTTGATGGTCGGGGGCACCATCCGGTCGCGCAGGGCGAGGATGGTGGCCACGGACTCGAGAGCGCCCGCAGCACCCAGAAGGTGTCCGGTCATCGACTTGGTCGAGGTGACGACCACGCCGTCCGCGGCGTCGCCGAGCGCGGAGCGGATCGCCCCGGCCTCGGCCACGTCGCCCTGCGGGGTCGACGTGGCGTGGGCGTTGATGTGCTTGATGTCGCCGGCCGTCAGGTCGGCCTCGTGCAGCGCGATCTTCATGGCCCGCGTCGCGCCGAGCCCGGCCGGGTCGGGCTGGGCGATGTCGTGGGAGTCGGAGGTGATGCCGGCACCTGCCGCCTCGGCGTAGACGGTCGCACCGCGCGCCTCGGCGTGCTCGGCCGACTCGAGGACGACGCAGGCGGCGCCCTCGCCGAGGACGAACCCGTCGCGCCCCTTGTCCCAGGGTCGCGAGGCGGCCTCGGGGTCGTCGTTGCGCTTGGACAGGGCCATCATCTGGCCGAAGGCGGCCATCGGCAGCGGGTGGACCGCTGCCTCGGTGCCACCGCAGACCACGACGTCGGCGCGACCGAGCCGGATCAGGTCGATCCCGAGCGCGATCGCCTCGTTGCCGGAGGCACACGCCGAGACCGGGGTGTGCACGCCGGCCTTGGCGCCGATGGCGAGACCGACGTTGGCCGCGGGGGAGTTGGGCATCAGCATCGGGATCGCCAGCGGCGACACCCGGCGGGGGCCTTTCTCCTTGAGCGCGTCGTAGTTGGCGAGCAGGGTCTGCACACCGCCGATGCCCGAGGCCATGGCCACAGCGAGCCGTTCCGGGTCGACCCCTCCGTCGGCGAGACCGCTGTCGGACCACGCCTCCTGGGCGGCGACCATCGCCAGCTGGCCCGAACGGTCCAGCCGACGGGCCTTGACCCGGTCGAGCACCTCGGACGGATCGACCGCGACGGTCGCCGCGATCCTCGCACCGAGCGGCTCGGCCCACTCCTCGGTGAGCGCACTGACCCCGCTCCGGCCCTCGAGGAGGGCGGACCAGGTGGTGGGCACGTCACCCCCGACCGGCGACGTGGCGCCCAGGCCGGTGACGACGACTCGCTTCGCGGACATTTCGGTTCCTTACGTACGTCGGATGATCTCGAGGGACTCGGCCGGTGACGTGCACCGGCCGGGAGGTCAGCCCTGGGCGCGCTCGATGAACGCGACGGCGTCGCCGACGGTCTTGAGGTTCTTGACCTCGTCGTCGGGGATGGAGACGCCGAACTTCTCCTCCGCGGCGACGACGACCTCGACCATGGACAGCGAGTCGACGTCGAGGTCGTCCACGAACGACTTGTCGAGCTGCACGTCGTCGGCGTCGATGCCGGCGACCTCGTTGACGATCTCGGCGAGGTCGGAGCGGATCTCTTCGGTGGTGGCCATGTGGCTTCCTTCTCTTTCGGTGGGTGGGTCGGACGGTGGAGCGATCAGGGGACGGTGACGACCTGGGCGGCGTACGCCAGGCCGGCACCGAAGGCGATGAGGAGCGCGGTGTCCCCGCTCTTGGCCTCGCCCTCCGCGAGCATCCGCTCGAGCGCGAGGGGGATCGACGCGGCCGACGTGTTGCCCTGCTCGGCGATGTCGCGCGCGATCTTCACGCGCTCGGGCAGCTTCATCGAGCGTGCCATCGCGTCGATGATCCGCATGTTGGCCTGGTGGGGGACGAAGACGTCGAGCTCGTCGATGGGGACGCCGGCGCGGTCGAGGGCCTGCTGGCCGATCTTCGCCATCGCGAACGACGCCCAGCGGAAGACGGGGTTGCCCTGCATGACCAGGTGCGGCATGACGCCGCTGCCCGGGACCGCGGGGGTGCCGACGACGTCGCGCCAGTCCTCCTTCTGCCGGATCAGGTCGAACTGCTCGCCGTCGGAGCCCCAGACGACCGGGCCGATGCCCGGCGCGTCGCTGGGACCGACCACGGCGGCGCCCGCGCCGTCGGCGAAGATGAAGGCGGTGCCGCGGTCGTAGAGGTCGGTCAGGTCGCTCAGCCGCTCGACGCCGATGACCAGCACGTGGCCGGCGCTGCCGCCGCGGACCATGTCGGCGGCCATCGCCACGCCGTGGCAGAAGCCGGCGCACGCGGCGGAGATGTCGAACGCGGCGGCCTTGTTGGTGCCGAGCTCGTGGGCGATCGCGGTGGCGATCGCCGGCGTCTGCAGCAGGTGGCTGACCGTGGCGACGATGACGCAGTCGACCTGCTCGGCGGAGATGCCGGCCTTGTCGAGCGCGCCGCGGGCGGCCGCGACGCTCATCACCTGGATCGTCTCGTCGGGAGCAGCCCAGCGCCGCTGCTTGATGCCGGAGCGCTGCTGGATCCACTCGTCGCTGGACTCGATCGCCTCGACCACCTCGGCGTTCGGGACGACGCGGGAGGGCCGGTAGGCGCCGATGCCGAGGATGGCGGCATTGGTCGCTCCCTGGCTGGCCGTGATGCCCATCAGGAGGCCCCTTCCGGGTGCAGCCGGAGCAGCGGTTGACCGGGGGAGACGAGGTCGCCGTCCTCGACGAGCCACTCGACGACCTGGCCGCCGTGGGGGGCGACGACGCTCGTGCGGTCGCGGAGGCTGGCGACGTCGCCGATCGGTGTGCCGGGAGCGAGGACGTCGGTCTCGACGGCCTTGGTCGCGAGGTGGAAGGTGCCCTTGGCGGGGGAGACGACCATCCGCCAGGTGGGCGTGGTCTCGATCTGGGAGGCCTCGCCGTGCTTCTGGACGAACGCGCGGGCGTCGTCGAGCTGGTCGGGCGTCTTCAGTGCGAACGTGTCGACGCCCTTGAGGGCGCGCTTCGCGATGCCGGTCAGCGTGCCGGCCGGCGGCATCTCCAGGATGCCGGTGACCCCGAGGTCGTGCATGGTCTCCATGCAGAGGTCCCAGCGCACCGGGTTGGCGATCTGGCCGACGATGCGGGCGAGCACGTCCTGGCCGTCGTGGACGACGTTGCCGTCCTTGTTGGAGATGAGCGGGGTGCGCGGGTCGTGGACCGAGACCGACCGGGCGAGCTTGGCCAGGTGGCCGACGGCCGGGCCCATGTGCTCGGTGTGAAAGGCGCCGGCGACGCTGAGCGGGATCAGCCGGGCCTTGGCCGGCGGGTCGCCGGCGAACGCCTCGAGCTGTTCGAGCGTGCCGGCCGCGACGATCTGGCCGGGGCCGTTGTCGTTGGCTGCGGTCAGCCCGTGGAGCGCCAACGAGGCGAGGACCTCGTCGCGGTCGCCACCGAGGACGGCGGTCATGCCGGTGGGGGTGACGGCGGAGGCCTCGGCCATGGCCCGGCCCCGCTCGCGGACCAGCACCATGGCCTGCTCGGCCGTGATGGTGCGGGCACCGGCGGCGGCGGTCAGCTCGCCCACGCTGTGGCCGGCGACGGCGCCGATCATCGAGAACGCGTCGGCGGGGTGGGGGAAGAGCTCGAGGGCCGCGACCAGGCCGGTGGCGACGAGCAGGGGCTGGGCGATCTGGGTCTCGCGGATCGTCTCGGCGTCGGCCTCGGTGCCGTAGTGGACGAGGTCGATCCCGGCGACGGTGGAGAGCCAGTCGAAGCGGGAGGCGAACGTCCGGTCCTGGAGCCAGGGCTCGAGAAATCCGGGGGTCTGGGCGCCTTGGCCGGGAGCAACGATGACGAGCACACCTTTACTCTGCCGGGTCGAGGGCGTTCTCTCGCCTCGGGCGCGCACGAAATCGGTCCGCGATTCTTTGTAGGGTTCCTACAAAGAATCGATCTCACATGGCGGGTTCGTCCGTGCGCCCCGACTGCCGGCCCAACAACAGGGCGATCTGGAGCGTGAACGCGTCCCGCGGGACGGACGGCGTGAACCCGGTCAGGTCGCCGACCTGCCGGAGCCGGTAGCGCACGGTGTTGGGGTGCACGAACAGGGCGCGTGCCGTGGCCTCCATCGACGTGCCGTGGTGGAAGTACGCCGCGGCCGTCTCGATCAGGGTCCCGCGGGCCCGGAGCAGGGGCAGGTAGATCTCGTCGACGAGATGTCTCCGGGCGTGACCGTCGCCGGCGAGGGCCCGCTCCGGGAGCAGCTCGTCGCTGCGCACCGGCCGGGGGGCCTCTGGCCATCCGGCCACGGAGCGGTGCGCCGAGAGAGCGGCACGGGCCGACACGTGGGCCTGGCTCAGCTCGTCGGTCACCGGACCGACCACCACCGGTCCGTCACCGAACAGGTCGACGAGCGTCTCGGCCGCCTTGCGGGCGTCCTCCACGCCGCCGAGCACGACCACGAGGCGCTCTCCCTGAGTGGCACACAGCGCCTCCATCCCGGCGGCCCGCGCAACCCGGCGTACCTCGTCGAAGACGTCGGTCTCGGTGCGCTGCGCGGGGGCGGTCCCCAGGACCACCGCCACGTCCCCCCGGGCCGACCAGCCCAGGGCGCTGGCCCGGGACAGGACTGTCTCGTCGGTCTCGGAGCGCAGCACGGCGTCGACCACGAGCGCCTCGAGCCGGGCGTCCCACGCGCCGCGGACCTCGGCGGCCCGGGCGTAGACCTCGGCGGTCGCGAAGGCGACCTCGCGGGCGTAGCGCAGGACCGCGGCATGGACCTCGACGGCGTCCTCGGGGTCGAGGATGTCGTCGACGTTGCTCTCGACCACCTCGATGGAGAGCCGGACCAGCTCGACGGTCTGCTGGAGGCTGATCACGCCGGCCAGGGCGCGGGGTGCGGCACCGAAGACGGCGGACGCCAGTGCGGAGCCGCCGGGGACCGGGTCACCGGTGTGGCGGTACCAGTCGACGAAGCCGCGGATACCGGCCTGGACGATGAGCCCGATCCAGGAGCGGTCCTCGGCCGAGAGCTGGCGGAACCACGGCATGTCCGCCTCCATGCGGGCCATGGCGCTGGTGCTGAGGGCGCCGGTCGCGCGCTGGAGCGCGTCGGCAACCCGGTTGCGCGGTCGGCCCGCGGCTCGAGGGGACACAGACGGACCCTAGTCGACGTCGGAATTTGCGTAAAACCCCGGTAAACAAGGGGCTTCCGGCTAACAAACTGGAACGAGTTCTGGTTGAATCGCAGGTCGACGCCCCAGTTCGGGGCCTGAGGGAGAAGCCCTGTGTCCGCTACGTCCCATCCCGTTCAGTACGTCACGATCCATGGCCACCGCCGTGCGTACGTGAAGGCCGGAAGCGGCCCCGTCGTCCTTCTCCTCCACGGACTCGGCTGCGACCACACGACCTGGGAGCCGGTCATCGACTCGCTCGCCCGTCGCTACACCGTGATCGCCCCCGACCTGCTCGGGCACGGCAGGTCCGACAAGCCCCGCGCCGACTACAGCGTCGGGGGCTACGCCAACGGCATGCGCGACCTGCTGACCGTGCTCGGCATCGACAAGGTGACCGTGATCGGCCACAGCTTCGGTGGCGGCGTGGCGATGCAGTTCGCCTACCAGTTCCCCGAGCGCACCGAGCGCATGCTGCTCGTCGCCTCGGGCGGCCTCGGCCCCGAGGTCACCCCGGCGATCCGGGCGATCACCAGCCCCGGCTTCCACCAGGTGATGGCGCTGCTGACCCTTCCGGGGGTGCGCCACATCGGCAAGGCCGGCCTGAAGGCGCTGTCGCGGACCTCGTGGAAGCAGACCCGCGACCTCGACGAGGTCGCCGAGATCTACGACTCGTTCAAGGACCCCAACGCGCGGCACGCGATCCGGCACGTCGTCCGGGCCGTCGTCGACTGGCGCGGACAGATCGTCACGATGGCCGACCGGGCCTACCTGACCGACGCGATGCCGATGTGCGTCGTCTGGGGCCGTGACGACGCTGTGATCCCGGTCCACCACGCCAGCAACGCCGCGAGGCTCGCGCCCAAGGCCCGGGTGGAGGTGATCCCGAACGCGGGGCACTTCCCCCACAAGGACCACCCGCACCGGTTCGCCAAGATCGTGCACGAGTTCATCCGCACCACGCAGCCCGCCCAGTACTCACGGGCACGCTGGCGGAACCTCTTGCGCGCCACCGGTGTCGTCGAGCCCGAGACCGCGACCGTCACCTCGATCACGAGCGCGTAGCGCTCAGGCGTCGCCGCCCTCCTGCTTGCGGCCGGCGACCGCGGTGGGGTCGTCGATCCGGTACGTCGCGAACGCCTTCTCGACCTGATCACGACCGATGGTGCCGGCGTCGGCGAGTGCCTGGAGCGTCTGCACGACCACCGACTCGGCGTCGATCTGGAAGAACCGCCGGGCGGCGGGACGGGTGTCGGCGAAGCCGAACCCGTCGGCACCGAGCACCCGGTAGTCGGCCGGGACCCAGCGGGCGATCTGCAGCGGCACGGCACGCATGTAGTCGGAGACCGCGACGACGGGGCCGTCATGGCCCGCGAGCTTGTCCCTGACGTAGGCGCTGCGCGGGCTCTCGCCCGGGTGCAGCAGGTTCCACTCCTCGGCGGAGATCGCGTCGCGGGCCAGTTCGTTCCAGGAGGTCACCGACCAGGTGTCGGCCTGGACGCCCCAGTCCTCAGCCAGGATCCGGGCGGCTTCCTTGATCCAGGGGTACGCGATGCCCGAGGCGAGCAGCTGCGCCCGCGGCCCCTCGCCGTCGGCGGTCGAGACCTTGTGGATGCCCTTGAGGATCCCCTCGGCGTCGACGTCCTCCGGTTCCTTGGGCTGCGACACCGGCTCGTTGTAGACGGTCATGTAGAAGATGACGTTCTCGGCGTCCTCGCCGTACATCCGCTCGAGCCCGGACCGCATGACGCGGCCGACCTCGTAGGCGAACGCGGGGTCGTAGTGCACGACGGCCGGGTTGGTCGCGGCCAGCAGCGGTGAATGGCCGTCGGCGTGCTGGAGACCCTCTCCGGTGAGGGTGGTGCGCCCGGCTGTCGCGCCGATCAGGAAGCCGCGCGCCATCTGGTCGGCCATCGCCCAGATGGAGTCGCCGGTGCGCTGGAAGCCGAACATCGAGTAGAAGATGTAGAACGGGATCATCTGCTCACCGTGGGTCGAGTACGCCGATCCCGCCGCCGTCGCGGAGGCCATCGCACCGGCCTCGGAGATGCCCTCGTGGAGCATCTGGCCCTGCTTGGACTCCTTGTAGGACAGCAACAACTTGCGGTCGACCGATTCGTACTGTTGGCCGCCCGGGTTGTAGACCTTCGCGCTCGGGAACATCGAGTCCATGCCGAACGTGCGGTACTCGTCGGGGGCGATCGGCACGATCCGCTGGCCGATCTCCGGGTCCTTCATCCAGTCCTTGAGCAGCCGGACGCAGGCCATCGTGGTGGCGATGGAGTTCTTGCCCGACCCCTGCTTCAGCTCCTCGTACATCTCGTCGCCGGGGAGCTTGAGGTCCTTGGCGCGGAGGACGCGCTTGGGCAGGGAACCACCGAGGGCCTCGCGGCGCTCCATCATGTACTCGATCTCGGGGGAGTCCTTGCCGGGGTGGAAGAAGGGGGCAGCCCCGGTCTCCTCGTAGGCGCGCTCGAGGTCGCGGTCGGAGATGGGCAGGTAGAGGCGGTCCCGGAACTTCTTCAGGTCGGCAGGGGTCAGCTTCTTCATCTGGTGGGTGGCGTTCTTGCCCTCCAGCGCGTCGATCGTCCAGCCCTTGATGGTCTTGGCGAGGATCACGGTCGGTTGGCCGACGTGCTTGGTGGCCGAGTCGAACGCGGCGTAGACCTTGCGGTAGTCGTGGCCGCCACGGGGGAGCTTCTCGATCTGGTCGTCGCTCATGTGCTCGACCATCGCCCGGAGGCGGGGGTCGGTCCCGAAGAAGTGCTCGCGGATGTAGGCGCCGTCCTCGGTGGAGTAGGTCTGGAACTGGCCGTCGGGCGTGGTGTTCATCCGGTTGACGAGGACGCCGTCGACGTCCTTGGCGAGCAGGGCGTCCCACTCCTGGCCCCAGATGACCTTGATGACGTTCCAGCCGGCGCCGCGGAAGTTGGCCTCCAGCTCCTGGATGATCTTGCCGTTGCCGGTCACCGGGCCGTCGAGCTGTTGCAGGTTGCAGTTGATGACCCAGGTGAGGTTGTCGAGCTCCTCGCGCGCGGCGATCCGGATGGCGCCCAGGGACTCGGGTTCGGCCATCTCGCCATCGCCCATGAAGGCCCAGACCCGTTGCTGGCTGGTGTCCTTGATCGAGCGGTTCTGCAGGTAGCGGTTGAACCGCGCCTGGTAGATCGAGCTGATCGCCGTCAGGCCCATCGAGACGGTGGGGAACTCCCAGAACTCCGGCATCAGCCGCGGGTGGGGGTACGACGGCAGGCCCTGGCCGGGGCCGTGCTGGACCTCCTGGCGGAAGCGGTAGAGCTGCTCCTCGGTCAGCCGGCCCTCGAGGAAGGCACGGGCATAGACACCGGGAGAGCCGTGGCCCTGGATGTAGATCTGGTCGCCGCCGCCGGGGGCGTCCTTGCCCTTGAAGAAGTGGTTGAAGCCGACCTCGTAGAGGCTCGCCGACGACTGGTACGTCGCGATGTGGCCGCCGACCTCGAGGCCCTTGCGGTTGGCGCTGGACACCATGACCGCGGCGTTCCAGCGGATGAACGCGCGGATCCGGCGCTCGACCTCCAGGTCACCGGGGAACCACGGCTCGCGCTCGGGCGGGATCGTGTTGATGTAGTCGGTGCTGCGCAGGGCCGGGACGCCGACCTGCATCTCGCGAGCGCGCTCGAGCAGCCGCAGCATGACGTAGCGGGCGCGTTCGCGGCCCCGCTCGTCGACCAGACCGTCGAACGAGTCGATCCAGTCCTGCGTCTCGTCGGGATCGATGTCGGGCAGCTGGGTGGGCAGTCCCTCATGGATAACGGAGGGAATGGACCCTCCACGGGTCGAGTCGGAACCGGTGGATGCGTCAGCGCTCACGCGCTCATCGTTGCACGCAGAACAGGTGGGCGAAATTTACCCACGGGTAGCCACAAAGGGGGCCGAGTGGTGGACGGGGTTGCGCCGGTGCGGGAACTCGGGTGGACTACCTCCACTGACTGCCCCGCCGGGGTGGTCGACGACGCGTCTGGAGGAGTCCGTGAGTTCGACCGCGGAAAGCGGTTCCGTGCACACCGCCGGTGAAGGTGAGGGCCCTGCGGCCCGCCTCGGCTTCAAGCCCGGAATGGTCATCCAGGAACTCGGCTGGGACTCCGACACCGACGACGACCTCCGGGTCGCGATCGAGGACGCCATCGACGCCGACATGGTCGACACCGACTACGGCAACGTGGTGGACGCCGTGGTGCTCTGGTGGCGCGACGAGGACGGCGACCTGGTCGACGGGCTCGTCGACTCCCTGACCGACCTGGTCGGCGGCGGCGCCATCTGGCTGCTCACCCCGAAGGTCGGCCGGCCCAACGCCGTCGCCGCGGCCGACATCGCGGAGGCCGCCCCCATCGCGGGCCTCTCGCAGACCACGACCGCCGCCGTCAGCAAGGACTGGTCCGCGACCCGCCTGGTCGCCCCCAAGACCCCCGCCTGACCCCCACCCCACACCAGGAGCGACACCACGTGACCTCGAGCCCTACTGCCCTTGACCGCGTCGGCGCTGCCGGAACCACGCTGAAGGTGCTGGGAGGGGCGGGGATCATCCGGCCCTACGCGCCCTGGGTGCTGGCCCGGGTGCTCAAGACGATCAAGGCCTGGGGCACCGGCCCCGCCGGCGGGTTCGCCGCCCAGGCGATCCTCACGCCCGACCGGGTCAGCGTGATCGACGAGCTGGGCTCCTTGACGTGCCGGGAGCTCCACGAGCGCTCCAACGCTCTCTCCCGCGCGTTCGCGGAGAAGGGCGTCTCCGAGGGCGACAGCGTCGCCCTCATGTGCCGCAACCACCGCGGCTTCATCGACGCCAGCGTCGCCGTGGCCAAGCTGGGTGCCGACGTCCTCTACCTCAACACCGCCTTCGCCGGGCCGCAGCTGGTCGACGTCCTCGAGCGGGAGAAGCCGACGATCGTCGTCCACGACGAGGAGTTCACCGAGCTGCTCGCCGAGGCCGACGTGGACCAGCGGGTGGTCGCCTGGACCGACAGCGACGACCTCGACGAGACCCTCGAGTCGCTGATCGGGCAGTACTCCACCGACGAGGTCGATGTGCCCGAGCGGCACGGCCGGATCATCATCCTGACGTCCGGCACGACCGGGACGCCCAAGGGTGCGCCCCGCAACGAGGCCGGCATCGACGCCGCGGTCTCGTTGCTCTCCCGGATGCCGCTGCGCTACGGCTGGCGCACCCACATCGCCGCGCCGCTGTTCCACACCTGGGGCTTCGCCCACCTCGCGCTCGGGATGCTGCTCGGCTCGACCGCCGTCCTGCGCCGCAAGTTCGACCCGGAGGAGTGCCTGCGCACCATCGAGGCCGAGAAGTGCGACTCGCTCGTCGTCATCCCCGTGATGCTGCAGCGGATGCTGGCGCTGCCGAAGGAGACCCGCGACAAGTACGACGTGCCGCCCCTCAAGGTGGTGGCGTGCTCCGGCTCGGCGCTGCCCGGCGACATGGCCCTCAACTGGATGGACAACTTCGGGGACAACCTCTACAACATCTACGGCTCCACCGAGGTCGCCTACGCCTCCATCGCCAACCCGACGGACCTGCGCGAGGCGCCCGACTCGGCCGGCCGGCCGCCGTACGCCACGATCGTGAAGATCCTCGACGACAAGGGCGAGGAACTCCCGCACGGTGAGTCCGGCCGGATCTTCGTCGGCAACGGGCTGCTGTTCGAGGGCTACACCGGCGGTGGCCACAAGGAGGTCATCGACGGCCTGATGTCCTCGGGTGACGTCGGCAAGTTCGGTGACGACGGCCGGCTCTACGTCGAGGGTCGTGACGACGAGATGATCGTGTCCGGGGGAGAGAACGTCTTCCCCAAGGAGGTCGAGGACTGCCTCCAGCGCCACGACGCGGTGGAGGAGGTCGCGGCGATCGGCGTGGACGACGACGACTACGGCAAGCGGCTCAAGGCCTTCGTGGCGCTCAAGAGCGGAGCCAAGGCCGACGAGGACGAGCTCAAGGCCTGGGTGAAGAAGAACCTCGCCCGCTACAAGGTGCCGCGCGAGATCGCGTTCCTCGACGAGCTGCCGCGCAACGCGACCGGGAAGGTCCTCAAGCGGGAGTTGAGCGAGGGCGAGGCGAAGGGCTCCGACGGCGAGGACGACGGGGCCTGAGCCGCTGCGACCGGTGTCGGCGCTGGGTGGGAGGATGACGCCACCATGAACTCCCCAGCATCGACCGGTCTGGCCCTCGGCGGGCCGGTTCCCGACTTCAACCTGCGCGACCAGTTCGGCCAGGGCACCCGCCTCTCCTCGTTCCGCGGGACCAAGGCGGTGGCGATCTTCTTCTACCCCTACGCGTTCTCCGGGGTATGCACGAGCGAGATGGCTGGCATCCGCGACCGGCTGGCGGAGTTCCTCACCTTCGACACCGAGGTGCTGGCGATCTCCTGCGACCCGGTCTACTCCCTCCGGGCGTTCGCCGACCAGGACGGCCTCAACTTCCCGCTGCTGTCCGATTTCTGGCCGCACGGTGAGGTGTCCCGGGCCTACGACGTCTTCGACGAGGTCAAGGGCTGTCCGCGGCGGTCGTCGTACGTCGTCGACAAGGACGGCATCGTGCGCTGGGCGGTCCACAACGCCAACCCCGAGGGGCGCGATCTGGACCAGCACCTGGCCGAGCTCCGGGCGCTGGCCTAGACCGGATCGATAACTTTTCGGAAACAGGCGACAGGCTTGGGGCGCCTGTCTATATTTCTTGATGTCGAGCCGCTGGTGACCCGAGACGCCAGCGGCTCGACTCATGTCATTTTCGCTCCCGGCTGCGCGTCTGCGCGCCCCGCTCGCGTAGTCTGTGCCCGCATTTCGGCGGGCGTATAGCTCAGCGGTAGAGCGCTTCCCTTACAAGGAAGATGTCGGGGGTTCGATCCCCTCTGCGCCCACGTCACCGGCCCTCCCCGCCACGTCCCCGGCGCGGTTCGCCGATGAGAGCCTTCTCATCGAGTGCTCATCGTCACCTCACGGGCGGCCGGGAGGCTGCTGGACGTAGGGAACCAAACCGACGAAAGGACAAGGGATGAAGATCAAGACGCTCACCCTCTCGACTCTCGGCATCGCCGGACTCGTGACCACCGGACTGCTCGCGTTCACGACGACCACGTCGTACGCCGGCGACGAGGCCGTCAAGCGCGACGACGACGCCTCCGACATCATGCTGGCCGACGACGACGACGACGACGATGACGACGGCGACGACAGCGACACCGGTGTCACCGACACCGACGAGAGCGACATCAACACCAACACGGTCACGAACACCGCCGACGACACCAACAGCAACGACGGGACCGCGGCCAACGATGACAGCCGGAGCAACGTCACCGGTGACATGACCCAGGACGGTCCTGGCGACACGGCCACCCGCGACACGTCGGCCAACGACACCAACGACAAGTCGCGCCACAACACCCAGGGCTGACCCGACGGCCACCGGGAGGTTCGACATGGGCAAGCACGACAGCTGGGGCCTCGCCGAAGGCGACACCATCACCGCTGACCTGACAGCGATGCGGCTGCTGGGCGGTGGCTCGGCGTACGAGGCCTACCTCGCCTTCGACGAGATCACCTACGCACCCGTCGTGGTGAAGGTGCTCCGTCCGGGCAGGGTGACCGACGAGTCGAGCCTGCGGGGGCTGCGCCGCGAGGTGCGAGCCCTCGCCCATGTCAACCACCCGGTGGTGGTCCGTGGTCTGCGCGAGGAGCTCGAGGGGGAGCGACCACACGTCGTCCTCGAGCACATCGACGGGCCGCGGCTCTCCAGTCTCGTCCGGAGGCACGGCACGCTGCAGCCCCAGCAGTACCTGCCGCTCGCGATCGACGTCGCCTCCGCGCTGCACTACTTCCGGCACGTCGACATGGTCCACCTCGACATCAAGCCGAGCAACGTGATCATGGGCGCCCCGGCACGGCTGATCGACCTGTCCGTCGCCCGGCCCCTGGCCCAGGCGGCGGACCTGCGGGTGCCGATCGGCACCGACGCGTACATGTCGCCCGAGCAGGCGGCCCCGGGGCAGGCCGGGACGCCCGGATACGCCAGCGACATCTGGGGCCTGGGGGCGACCCTCTTCCACGCCATCGCAGGGCACCGGGCCTTCGACCGCGGCGACCCGGACTCCGACAGTCTCGCGACCCGCTACCCGCAGTTGGTCGACACCCCGCACGAGCTGCCCGCCGGCGTGCCCGAGGAGGTCAGGAAGGTCGTCAGCGCCTCCCTGGAGCCCGACCCCGCGGACCGTCCGCTGCCCCATGAGTTCGTCAGCGCACTGGAGCCCGTCCTGGCCGCCCAGCCGCGGGCCCGGCTCACCTTCGGGGTCAAGCGGTGAACCGGTAGCCCATCCCGCGGACGGTCGTGATGGTCGAGGCGCCGAACTTGCGGCGCAGGTAACCGACGTAGACGTCCACGACGTTCGACCCCGGGTCGAAGTCGTAGCCCCACACCTGGTCAAGGAGCTGCTCCCGGGAGAGCACCTGCCCCGGGTGGCGCATGAAGATCTCCGCGAGCGCGAACTCGCGGGCCGACAGCTCGACCTCGCGCCCCCCAGCCACGGCGCGGCGCGTGCGCAGGTCGAGCTGGACGCCGCCGACCTCCAGCGTTCCGAGCTCCTGCGGCCGCTGTTCCTCGGACTGGCGCAGTCGCAGGTGGACGCGGGCGAGCAGCTCGGCGAACCGGAACGGCTTGGGCATGTAGTCGTCGGCGCCGCCCTCGAGAGCCGAGACGGTGTCGAGTACCGAGTCCCGGGCGGTGAGCACGATGACCGGCACCTTGGACCCCTGGACCCGCAGCTGCTCGAGCACGCCGAAACCGTCGAGGCGGGGGAGGCCCATGTCGAGGACCACCAGCTCGAAACCACCGCTGAGAGCCAGGTCGAGGCCGGTGACGCCGTCGCCGGCGATCGTCGGCCGGTGCCCGTCGGCGCGCAGGCCCTTGGCCACGAACGAGGCGATCCGCTCCTCGTCCTCGATGATCAGGATGCGGGCCATGTGCCCTCCGTCTCGAGCGGCAGGGTGATCACGAACCGGGCTCCCCGCGGCTCGGCGTCCTCGACCGTGACCGTCCCGCCGTGGGCCTGGGCGATGGCACGGACGATCGAGAGCCCCAGACCGAAGCCCTCGTCGCCGGGGTGCACGACGCTGCGGCCGAACCGGTCGAAGATGTGCTCCCGGTCGTCGTCGGGAACCCCGGGACCGGTGTCGCGCACCCACAGGAGCAGGTTGTCGGAGCCGCACCGCGAGCCGATGGCGACCTCGTCGCCGTCGTGCGTGTGCTTGACCGCGTTGTCGGCGAGCTGGAGCATCGCCTGGGTGATCCGCTGCTCGTCGACGGTGGCGATCCGCTCGGCGGTCTCGTCCAGCTGCCAGGAGCGCTCTCCGAGAGCGCGCGCCTTGGCCAGGATCGTGTGCGTGAGGCGCTCCACGCTGACCGGTCGGGGAGTGAGGAAGTCCGGGCGGCCGGTCTTGGCCAGCAGGATCAGGTCGCCGACGAGGCGGGCCATGCGGTCGACCTCGTCGAGGAGGAGCGTCCTGGTCTCCGCGACCTCGTCGGCGTTGCGGACGTCCAGGAGCTCGAGGTGGCCGCGGAGCACGGTCAGAGGCGTCTTGAGCTCGTGGCCGGCGTCGTCGAGGAACTGGCGCTGCCCCACGAACGCGTGCTCGAGCCGGGCGAGCATGCCGTTGAGGGTGTGGGTGAGGTCGGTGATGTCGTCGTTCCCGGCCGTGGGGATCCGACGGGCCAGGTCGGTGGCGCTGATCTCCTCGGCCGTCTCCCGCAAGGTGCGGAGGGGTGCCAGCAGGCGTCCGGACTGCCAGGCCGCGAGCGCCGTGATCGTGAGCAGCGCCAGCAGGGCGACGAACGTGTAGGTCCTCATGGTCTCGACGAGGTCTGCCTGGGCCTCGTCGAGGTAGGTCACGACCACGAGGCTCCCGGAGTCGGTGCCGCTCTCGTTCTCGACCGTCTGCACGGTCACCAGCAGCGCGCCGTCCCTGGCGGTCTCGAACTCCTGTCGCCCACCGCCCTCGGCGATCAGGTCGCGGACGACGGCGCGGAACTCCTCGTTGAGGGCCAGGTCGTCGGCAGGGGACCGCACGCGGGGGGCGTCGTTCCACCAGCCGATCAGCAGCTCGTCGTCGTCGGGGACATTCCGCCCCAGGAACAGCCGGATCATGTCGCGCACGCTCTCGTAGGGCTGCCCGGTCTCCGGGTTGCGGCCCTGCCGGTCCCGGAGCGTGGCGAACTCTGCCAGTTCCTGGTCGACCGCGCTCAGCCCCTGTGCCTCCACGCGCTCGGCCTGGATGGCGTAGACGGCCAGGCCCGCTCCGCCGAGGGCCAGGGCGACGAGGAGGGCCACCGACGCCGTGATCCGTGCGCGGACGGACAGCCCCGGCCGGGGGGACCGGGGCTGTCCGTCCGTGCGCGGTGCGTCACTCAGTCGTCATCCCCGCCGTCTTCGTCATCGCCGCCGGAACCCGGGCCCGAGTTGTCCTCATCGCTCTCGTCGTCGTCGGTGTCGTCACCGCCGGAGCCGGGGCCGGAGCTGTCGTCGCCGTCGCCGTCACCGTCGCCGCCCGGACCTGAGGTGTCGTCGTCGTCTTCGTGGTCGTTCTCGTCGTCGCGACCGGCGTCGTCACCGGAGTCGTCGACGTCGTCGGGCTCGGGCACCACGGCCTCGACCGGTTCGTCGTCCCCGTCGTCGTCCTGGTCGTGTTTCCCGCTGCCGTCCCCGGCGTCGTCGCCGGGGGCGGGTTCGTCCTTGCCCCGGGGGCCGTCGGGGCTCTTGGTGGGGGCGGGCGTGGAGTCCTGGATCAGGATCTTCTCGCGATGGGCGGGCACGTCGGCGGTCGCGGCGAGAGACCCCACGACGTACGCCGTGAGGGGCAGGGCCAGGGCGAGGCCCAGCAGGACCTTCAGCACGGTGCGCATGACAGACACGATCCTGCCTCATCGTGGGAAGCAAGTGAGAATGTCATGAGAGCAATCTCATCGACCGCTCGCCGCGAGGTCCGGTCGTTTCGTCGATCGCGGCCCCTCGACCAACCGGATGCCGACCCGTCGTCACTACAGTGACGGGAGTCACCGAGGAGGCCCGCATGATTGTCCCGTTCAGCATCTCCGACTTCATCGACCGCGCCTTGCAGGTCTACGGCGAGCGCACCGGCGTCATCGACGAGCCCGACCAGCCAGCAACGTCGCTGGGCGAGCTGACGTACGCCGAGATGGGTGCCCTTGCCCGGCGCCAGGCGGCCAGGCTCGACGAGCTCGGCATCGGCGTGGGCGAGCGGGTCGCGATCGTGAGCCACAACAGTGCGCGGCTGCTGACCGCCTTCTTCGGGGTCGCCGGCTCGGGGCGGGTGCTCGTGCCGGTGAACTTCCGGCTCCGGCCGGACGAGGTGTCCTACATCGTGGAGCACTCCGGCGCTCGGGTGCTGTGGGTGGACCCCGAGATCGACGACGAGCTGAAGGATGTGACGGCGGAGCATCGGTTCGTGCTCGGTGACGACGACAACCTGTTCGCCGCGGAGGGCACGGAGCCGGAGCCCTGGGAACCCGACGAGAACGCGACGGCCTGCATCAACTACACCTCCGGGACGACAGCGCGGCCCAAGGGTGTCCAGATCACCCATCGCAACATCTGGGTCAACGCCGTCACGTTCGGGCTCCACGCCGGGGTCACGGACCGCGACGTCTACCTGCACACGCTGCCGATGTTCCACGCCAACGGGTGGGGGATGCCGTTCGCCATGACCGGCCTGGGCGTGCGCCAGGTCGTGCTCCGCAAGGTCGACGGCGCCGAGATCCTCCGCCGTGTCGAGCAGGAGGGGGTGACCGTCATGTGTGCGGCGCCCGCGGTCGCCGCGGCCGTGCTGGAGGCGGCCCAGGCGTGGGAGGGCGAGATCCCCGGTCGGGACCGGGTCCGGATCATCATGGCCGGGGCGCCGCCCCCGACGAAGACCGTCGTCCGGGTGCAGGAGGAGCTCGGCTGGGAGTTCATCCAGATCTACGGCCTCACCGAGACCTCGCCGCTGCTGACGATCAACCGCAGCCGGGCAGAGTGGGACGACCTCCCGGCGGAGGAGCTCGCCAACCGGCTGGTCCGGGCCGGCTCGCCGGCGTTGGGTGTCCGCCTCGACGTCAACCCGGAGGGCGAGGTGCTGGCCAGGTCGAACGTGGTGCTCGAGGGTTACTGGGAACGTCCGGACGAGACCGAGGCCGCCCTGCGGGACGGTTGGTTCCACACGGGCGACGGCGGCGTCATCGGCGACGACGGCTACCTCACGATCCAGGACCGCAAGAAGGACGTGATCATCACCGGCGGTGAGAACGTCTCCTCGATCGAGGTCGAGGACGTGCTCTTCTCGCATCCGGCGGTGTCCGAGGTGGCGGTCATCGGCGTGCCCAGCGAGAAGTGGGGCGAGACCATCAAGGCCCTGGTCGTGGTGACCGACGGCGAGGAGGTCACCGAGGGCGAGCTCATCGCCTGGTGCAAGGACAAGGCAGCGGGCTACAAGGCCCCCACCTCGGTCGAGTTCCGTGACGAGCTGGCGCGCACCGCGACCGGCAAGCTGCAGAAGTTCAAGCTGCGCCAGCCCTACTGGGAGGGTCGCGACCGCCAGGTCAACTGACTCCCCGGCCGCTGCCGATAGCCTCGGGCCATGCCGAGCCTGAAGGACGTCGTCGACCTGCTCCACGGCTGGTACCCGCCGCACACCGCCGACGACTGGGACGCCGTCGGGCTCGTGCACGGCGACCCGGCCGCTTCCGTGGAGAAGGTGCTCTTCGCCGTGGACCCCGCGCCCGAGGTGGCCGAGGAGGCCGCCGCGTGGGGCGCGGACCTGCTGGTGGTCCACCACCCGCTGTTCCTCAAGCCGGTGCACGGCTTCGCAGCCACCACCCCGAAGGGTCGGACCCTGGCCACCCTCGCCGCCGGCGGCTGCGCCCTCCTGACCGCCCACACCAACGCCGACCAGGCCGTCGACGGGGTCTCGGAGGCCTTGGCGACCGCGCTCGGGCTCACCGACCTGGCGCCGCTGCTGCCGGCGGATGGCAGCGCGCTGGACAAGGTCACGGTCTACGTCCCGCTGGCCGCGGCCGACGGGGTCCGCCAGGCGCTGGCCGACGCGGGGGCCGGCACCATCGGGAGCTACGACCAGGCGTCCTTCTCGACACCGGGTGAGGGGCGGTTCCGGCCGCTGCCCGGGGCCACCCCGGTGGTGGGTGAGGTCGGACGGGTCGAGGTCGTCGTCGAGGTGCGCGTCGAGGCAGTGCTGCCGAGGACGCTCCGGTCCGCGGTGATCAGGGCGCTGGTGGACGCCCACCCCTACGAGGAGCCCGCGTACGACGTCGTCGAGCTGGGCGACCCGGGCGGGTCCGCGACCGGGTCCGGCCGGATCGGTTCCGTGGCCCCCACGACCCTGCGGGACTTTGCGGCGACCGTCGCCGGCGCGCTGCCCGAGACGGCGCACGGCGTACGCGTGGCCGGCCTTCCCGACCGGCCCGTCACCCGGGTCGCGGTGTGCGGTGGAGCGGGCGACTTCCTGCTCGACACGGTGCTGCGCACCGACGCCGACGTCTACGTCACCAGCGACCTGAGGCACCACCCGGCAGCCGAGTTCCGGGAGCAGGACGGACCGGCGCTGGTCGACGTCGCGCACTGGGCGGCCGAGTCCACGTGGCTTCCGGTGGTGCAGGCGAAGGTGGCCGCATCCCTGGGCGATACGGTGGAGACGCGCGTGAGCACCATCCGCACAGACCCCTGGCAGTTCCGTCTCTGAAGGAGTTCCCGCTGAAAGCCGACCCGTCCGCCCAACTGAAGCTGCTCGACGTCCAGGAGCTCGATGCCCGGGCCGACCAGCTGCGGCACCAGCGATCCAGCCTCCCGGAGCTCGCCGAGATCGCGGAGCTCGAGAAGAGCCGCTCCGTGCTCGACGACCAGGCCCGCGACGCGAGGATCGTCGTCGACGACCTGACCACGGAGCAGACGAAGATCGACGCCGACGTGGAGCAGGTGAAGACCCGTCGCAAGCGCGACCGTGACCGCATGGACCAGGGGCTGATCACCAACCCCAAGGACCTCGAGCGGATGCAGCACGAGCTCGAGTCCCTCGAGCGCCGGATCACGTCCCTCGAGGACGAGGAGCTCGAGGTGATGGCGACCGTCGAGGACGCCCAGCGCACCCTCGACTCACTCACCGGACAGGTGGCCGCGGCCGACGAGCGGCTGAGCCTGTTGGCGTCGTCCCGCGACGAGAAGGCCAGCGGGATCGACCAGGAGCTGAAGCAGATCGAGGCCGATCGGGCCCCGGCCGTCGAGGGCCTTCCTGCCGACCTGCTCGCCCTCTACGACAAGCTGCGCGCCGCGAAGGGCGGGGTCGGCGCGGCCGCGCTCCGCGCTCGCCAGTGCGGGGGCTGCCGGCTCACCATCGACAACGCCGAGCTCGAGGTCATCCGGCAGAAGCCGGTCGACGAGGTGGTCCGGTGCGAGGAGTGCCAGCGGATCCTGGTGCGCACGGACGAGAGCGGCCTGTAGGTGGTCGGCCACCGGTCGGTGATCATCGAGGCCGACGGCGGGTCGCGGGGCAACCCCGGCCCCTCGGCGTACGGCGCCCTGCTGAAGGACGCCGGCACCGGTGAGGTCATCGCCGAGGACGGCACCACGATCGGGGTCGCCACCAACAACGTGGCCGAGTACTCCGGCCTGATCGCCGGGCTGCGCCTCGCGCAGGAGTTCGCCCCCGGTGCCGAGATCGAGGTCCGGATGGACTCCAAGCTCGTCGTCGAGCAGATGTCGGGGCGGTGGAAGATCAAGCACCCCGACATGCGGCCGCTGGCCGCGGAGGCCCGGCTGCTCGCACCGCCCGGCACGACGTACACCTGGGTCCCGCGCGAGCTGAACAGCCATGCGGACCGGCTCGCCAACGAGGCGCTCGACGGTGACCGGGACGGAGTCACCGCGGCCTCCACGTCGGCGGGCAGGCTGCCCGGCGAGGAGGCGCCCGACTCCCTCATCGAGGAGATCGAGGACCCCGACACCGACCTGCCTGCTGCCCCGAGCCGCGGCTGGACGCCACCCGGCGGTCCGCCCACGACCCTGGTGCTGGTCCGGCACGGCGTCACCGCGCACACCGTCGAGAAGCGCTTCTCGGGTGGGCTGGGCAGCAGCAACCCTGGGCTCTCGGACGAGGGCCGGGCTCAGATCCGCGCCACCGCGGACTGGCTGTCGCCGCTGGCGGGCCGGATGGACGCCGTCATCGCGTCACCCGTACGCCGCACCTTGGAGTCGGCGGAGATCCTCGCGGACGTCCTCGGCAAGACGGTCGACGTCGAGCCCGGGTTCGCGGAGATGGAGTTCGGCAGCTGGGACGGCCTCACCTTCACCGAGGTCGCCGAGAAGTTCGCCGACGAGCTCGACAGCTGGCTGGGCTCGGTCGACGTGGCCCCCGGCGGTGGTGAGTCCTTCACCACGGTCGAGGCACGGGTCCTCGCCGGCCTGCAGCGGGTCCTCGACACCCACCACGGCCGGACGGTGCTCGTGGTCAGCCACGTGACGCCGATCAAGACGCTGGTCGCGCACGCGGTGGACGCGCCGCTCGAGTCGGTGTTCCGGATGGAGCTGTCGCCGGCGTCGGTGACGGTGCTGTCCTTCTACACGGGCGGCAAGGACGGAGCGGAGGCCCGCGCCTCGATGCGCATGTACAACGCGCTCCCGCCCGGCAACGACGCCTTCAGCGGCGACCAACGCTGGTAGGGCTCAGACCTCGCTGACGACGACGTCGAGCTGCGTGCCCTTGCGGCCCGGCTCGCCCTCCTCGACCTTCCAGCCGAGGTCCCGGAGCAGGTCCGCGAACGCGGTCGGCGTGCGTGGGTTGCCGCCGTCCTCCAGCACCGCGCGGACCAGGCGTCCCTTGGTGGCCTTGTTGAAGTGACTGACCACCTGCCGCTTGCCGTTCGTCTCGTGCAGCACCCGGACCGTGGCCACCCGGCGCGCGAGCGAGGCAGGCGGTCGCCAGAACGCGGCGTACGTCGTGGAGCGGAGGTCGACGAGCAGGCCGTCGCCCACGGCCTCCTCGGCCGCCGGGCCGAGGGCCTCGCGCCACTGCTCGGCGACGGAGCCGAGGCCCGGGAGGGTGGTGTCGCCGGAGAGGCGGTACGCCGGGATCCGGTCGCCGGGGCGGACCAGCCCGAACAGCGACGAGGTGACGGCGAGCCGCGTGCCGGCGCGTCGCTTGGCGCTGCTCGAGAGCGTCCCCGCGTCGAGGGCGTCGTACAGGACTCCGGTGTAGACCCGGTCGGCGCGCGCGGTGGGGGCGCTGCGCAGGCGGCCGTTGAGGTGCACGAGGTCGACCTGGGTGGACCCGAGGCCGAGCACCTCGGCGGCGAGGTCGACCAGCACCTCGTTCTGCACCGGGAGCGCCGGGTCGTGCTCGCCGGCACAGAGGTCGACGAGGGCAGCGAGCAGCGTCTCGCGGGTCGGGGTCAGCTGCGGGAAGCTCAGGTCCGCGAGGTCGAGCGGCTTGCCCCGACGGGGCACCGTCTTGCCCTCGCTCGGGGGAAGCAGGATCAACACAGGTCAAGGTTAGGGTGAGTCGCATGTCGAGCCAGCGAGTGGTACGGGTCCGGACGCGCGAGGACGGCGTGGCGGCGCACGAGCTGCGGGACGGGATCGCGCGGATCCAGGACGAGCTCGGCGTGACCGCCGACTTCCCGGCCGAGGTGGAGCAGGCGGCCAGGGCAGCCGCCGCGCAGCCACGGATGCCCGACCTCGACCGCACCGACATCCCGTTCGTCACGATCGACCCTCCCGGCGCGATGGACCTCGACCAGGCGCTCCACATCGAGCGTGACGGCGAGGGCTACGTCGTCCACTACGCCATCGCCGACGTCGCGGCGTTCGTGTCCCCGGGTGACCCGGTGGACATCGAGGCACACCAGCGCGGCGAGACGCTCTACGGGGCGGACTCCAAGGTGCCGCTGCACCCGAAGCCGATCTCCGAGGACGCGGGGTCGCTGCTGCCCGACGAGGTGCGTCCCGCGCTGCTCTGGACGATCACGGTCGACGAGACCGGCGAAGGCACCGAGGTCGAGGTGGAGCGGGCACGGGTCCGGTCGACCGCCAGGCTCGACTACGCCGGCGCCCAGAAGGCGATCGACGAGGGCACCGCCGACGAGACGCTGGTGCTGCTCCAGGAGGTCGGCGAGCTGCGTCTGGCGCGCGAGGCCGCCCGTGGCGGCGTCTCGCTCCCGCTCCCGGAGCAGGAGATCGAGATCGAGGGCGACCGGTGGCACCTCGAGTTCCGGACGCTCCTCCCCGTCGAGCAGTGGAACGCGCAGATCTCCCTGCTGACCGGCTTCGCCGCCGCCTCGCTCATGGTCTACGCCCGGGTCGGGCTGCTGCGGACACTGCCGCCGCCGGACCCGCGCGACGTACAACGCCTCCACCGTACGGCCCGCGCCCTCGGCATCGAGTGGCCGGCCGAACAGCTCTACCCGGACTTCATCCGCTCCCTCGATCCCGACCGGCCCACGCACGCCGCCATGGTCGTCGCCTGCACCCGCCTGCTGCGCGGGAGCGGGTACGTCGGCTTCGACGGCGAGGTGCCCGCCGAACCGCAGCACGCCGCGCTGGCCTCGGAGTACGCCCACGTGACCGCACCGCTCCGCCGGCTGGGAGACCGCTACGCCGGCGAGATCTGCCTGGCGCTCTGCGCCGGCACCGAGGTGCCGGACTGGGTGCACGAGAAGCTGCACGAGCTCCCGGAGACGCTGGCCGGGTCGAGCCGCAAGGCCAACCAGTACGAACGCGCCGTCGTCGACCTGGTCGAGGCCGGCACGCTCGCGGACCGGGTGGGGGAGACCTTTGACGGCGTCGTGGTCGACGTCTCCGACGGCGACTCCCCGCGCGGCGTGGTCACGCTGCGCGAGGACGGCATCGAGGGGCCGGTCACGTCCTCGTCCGAGCTGCGGCTCGGCTCCGAGGTCACCGTCACGCTGGCCACCGCATCCGTGGCGGAGCGCAAGATCGCCTTCACCCTCGCCTGAGGTGTCCCCGACGACGCGGTCTCACCTGTTGAACCGCTAAATCGCTGCACCTGGGCGGCTGCCTCGGTAGGTTGAGATCCCGGGGGCGCCGTTCAGGTCGGTGCTCCCGAGGGCGCCACACGGTCACAACCGAGAGGTATATCCATGCCGGTCTTCATGGTGGAACGTCAGTTTGCCGAGCAGTTGGACGTCCCCCCGGAGACGGCCGTCGAGATCAACGCGATCAACGACGACTCCGGTGTGCGCTGGCTCTCCTCGTTCCTGTCGGCCGACAAGCGCAAGACCTTCTGCCTGTACGAGGCCGACGACATCGACGCGATCCGGACGGCCGCGGTCCGCGCCGGTCTCCCGGCCGAT
>JBKJUE010000111.1:0-50396 GCA_046590395.1 Nocardioides sp. | reverse complement strand
TCGGCGAGCTCACCCACGGGTCAGCGAGCTGACCAGCACGATCACGATCAGCAGGACCAGGGCGCCCGGGATCACCAGGCGTCGGATGCGGGGGTTCACCCACAGGATTGTAGAGAGCGTCCTTGCCGTGGCGTGCCACCAGCACGGCCAGGACGCCCAGCGACCCGACGAGGGTGGCGATCCCGCCGCCGATCAGCGACCAGCGCGCGCCCAGGATCTCGGCCATCCAGCCGATCAGCGGGGAGCCGAGCGGGGTCCCGCCCATGAACACCATCAGGTAGATCGCCATGATCCGGCCCCGGAGGTGGGCCGGTGCGGTGAGCTGGGTGACCGCGTTGGCGGAGGTGATGGTCGTCATCGCGCAGATGCCGATCACCGGGGTCATCAGCATGTAGGAGGTGTAGGTCGGCATCAGCCCGATGACGATCTCGAGGACGCCGAAGACCAGCGCGGCCATGACCACGAGCCGCACGGTCGGCCGCTCCCGTCGGGCCGCGAGCAGCGAGCCCGAGATCGAGCCGAGCGCCATGGTGGTGCCGAGGATGCCGTACTCCCCCGCTCCCTTGCCGAAGACCTGCGTCGCCATGAGCGCCGAGGTCATCTGGAAGTTGAGCCCGAACGTGCCGGTGAAGCCCATCACCCCGATCACCAGGAGCAGGTCGGGCCGCGTGCGGAGGTAGGCCACGGCGTCACGGATGCGGCCCTTGGGACGGTCGGGGTCGAGCGAGGGGTCGCGGCGGCCGCAGCGGACCCCGCGGAGCGCCACGAGGACGGCGAGGTAGGACGCGGCGTTGAGCAGGATCACGATGCCGGTGGCCCTCGCCCCCGAGCCCAGGGCGGCGATCATGAGCCCCGCGACGGCGGGGCCGACGATGCGCCCGGCGTTGAACGAGACCGAGTTGAGGCTGACCGCGTTGGCCAGGTCGTCCTGCCCGACCATCTCGCTGACGAACGACTGCCGCACGGGCGCGTCGAAGGCGGTCGCGGTGCCGAAGGCGAAGGCGAGCACGTAGACGTGCCACGTCTGCACGACCCCGGTCACCGCGAGCACGCCGAGCACGGCGGCGGGCACGGCCATCGAGGCCTGCGTGATCATCAGCATCGTGCGCTTGGGCAGGCGGTCGGCCAGCGCGCCGGCGTACGCCGAGAAGAGCAGGATCGGCAGGAACTGGAGCCCTGTGGTGATGCCGAGCGCCGAGGCGCTGCCGCCCGTGACGACCAGCACGAGCCAGTCCTGGGCGACCCGCTGCATCCAGGTGCCGACGTTCGACACGGCTCCGCCGGCGGCGTACCGGCGGTAGTTCGGGTTGCGCAGGGAGCGGAACGTGGGACTCAACCGGGGTCCCTGCAGGAGAGGCGGTCGAGGATGGGGGCAGCCTTGCGGAGCACGGCCCGCTCGTCGGCGGTCAGCTCACGCAGCCGCCGGGCGAGCCAGGCGTCGCGGCGCGCGCGGTCGGCGAAGAGGGTCTCGGTGCCGTGCTCGGAGATCACGACGAGGACCTGGCGGCCGTCGGTGGCGTGCGGGCGGCGGGCGACGTACCCACCCTCCTCGAGGCAGTTGACGGTGCGCGTCATGCTCGGCGGTTGCACCCGCTCGGTGGCGGCCAGCTCACCGACGGTCATCTCGCCGTGGCGGTGGAGGCAGCCGAGCACGGCCATGGCGCCGATGCTGAGCTCGTTGTCGGGGTGGCGCTCGTGGGCGAGGCGCCGCCGGAGCCGCATCACGGAGAGCCGGAGCTCGGCCGCGAGGCCGGCGTCGGTGCGGGCGGCCTGTTGGACGGTGGGCATGTCCTTAGTCTAGGTCATTACCCTTGCTAATCAAATTGCCGAGTCGGCGGCAGTTCACCCCAAAAGCAGGTCGAGTCGGCAGCAGTTACCGCGTGGGGCGTGAACTGCTGCCGACTCGACTGGGTCTGAGGCTGAACTGCTGCCGAGTCGGCGGTCAGGTGAGGAGGCGGGTGAGGGGGTCGATCGCGAAGTAGACGACGAACAGGGCGGCGACGACCCACATCAGCGGGTGGATCTCGGCGAGCTTGGCCCGGACCAGCTTGATCAGGACGTAGGCGATGAAGCCGGCACCGATGCCGACCGTGATCGAGTAGGTGAACGGCATCAGGACGATGATGAGGAACGCCGGGAGCGCGATGTCCAGGTCGTCCCAGTCGATGCCCTTGATCTGCTGCATCATCAGGAAGCCCACCAGGACCAGTGCGGGGGCGGCGGCCTCGGACGGGATCATGGCGACGAGCGGCGCGAGCAGGATCGTGAACAGGAACATCACGCCGGTGACCACGGAGGCCAGCCCAGTGCGCGCGCCCTCACCCACGCCCGCCGCCGACTCGATGTACGACGTGTTCGAGGAGACGCCGGCGGCACCACCCGCGGCGGCGGCGATGGAGTCGACGATCAGGATGCGCTGGGTGTGGGGCGGGGTGCCGTCCTCGTCGAGCAGGCCGGCCTCGGCACCGATGGCGGTCATCGTGCCCATGGTGTCGAAGAAGTCGGCCAGCATCAGCGTGAAGATCAGCAGCAGGGCGGAGACCACGCCCACCGCCTCGAAGGATCCCAGGAGGCTGAACTCCCCCAGGGTGTCGAACTGAGGGGCGGCCACGAGGTCGTCGGGGACGCTCGGGACGGTCAGCGCCCACCCGTTGGGGTTGTCGGCGCCGCCGGGGCCGAACTCACCGATCACCTCCACGATGACCGCGACGACGGTCATCACCAGGATCGAGATGAGGATCGCGCCCCTGACCTTGCGGACCCACAGCGCCAGGAGCAGGAGCAGGCCCAGACCGAACACCAGCACCGGCCAGCCGGAGAGGTTGCCGTCCTGGCCGAGCTGCACCGGCACGGTGGTGTGGGCGACGTCCGGGATGCGGCGTACGAACCCTGAGTCGACGAAGCCGATCAGGGCGATGAAGAGGCCGATGCCGACCGAGATCGCGACCTTGAGCTGGGCGGGCACGGCGTGGAAGACGGCCGTGCGGAACCCGGTGAGGACGAGGACCAGGATGACCAGGCCCTCGATCACGACCAGGCCCATCGCGTCGGCCCAGGTCATCTGGGAGGCGATGGCGAAGGCGACGAACGCGTTGAGCCCGAGGCCGGTGGCGATCGCCAGCGGGAAGTTGGCGACGACGCCCATGAGGATGGTCAGCACCCCGGCCGCGAGAGCGGTGCCAGCGGCGATCACGGCGAGGTTGGACCCGTCACCCGGGCCACCGCCGAGGAAGTTGCCGTCGGCGTCCGGTGCGAAGCCGAGGATCAGCGGGTTGAGTACCACGATGTAGGCCATCGTGAAGAACGTGACCAACCCACCGCGGATCTCGGTGGAGACGGTCGAGCCGCGCTCCGAGATCTTGAAGAAGCCGTCGAGACCGCCCTGGGTGTGGCGGGTGCCGGCGCTCACGCCGGTCTTCGCGTTGTCGTTCACGGCGGCATGATGGCAGAGCCGGAACCCTGGTGGGGGGACGCGCGACGGGGCGTGGACTAGCGTGGGCTCCGTGGAACTGCGCGACGAGCAGCCGAAGCAGCACGAGATCGGCAACCGGACCTACATCGTCGCCGATGTCGAGCCCCTGGACGTCGACGGCGTGCGCACCGTCGAGGTGGGCACGGCCCTGTGGCTGCTCGGGTTCCTGGCGCTGCTCCCCTTCTACGGACGCCTCGAGGACGCCGGCCGGGTCTGGTGGCTGTGGGCCTGCCTCGCGGGTTTCGGGCTCGGGCTGTTCGGCCTCGAGTACTGCCGTCGCCGCAAGAAGGCGCGCGCCCTGACCGATGGCTGACCTCCCGCGCACGCGGTGGGCCGCCGGGGGCCCCGCGAACAACGGCTACGGGGAACGGTTCGCCCAGCTGGTGGCGTCCGGTGACGACGTCGACGGCGAGGCCCGCCTCGCCGACACCCTGCTCCCCCGGGCCGGTCGGGTCCTGGACGTCGGCTCGGGCATGGGCCGGGTCGCCGCATCCCTGCAGGCGCGCGGCCACCAGGTCGTGGCCGCCGAGCCGGACCCGGCGCTGGTCGCCCAGTCCCGGCGCACCTACCCGGATCTCGGCGTCGTCGAGTCCGACATCCTGGCAATCTCCCCGGAGGTGTTGCAGGCGCACGGCGGGCCTACGGAGTTCGACCTCGTGGTCCTGGTCGGCAACGTGATGGTCTTCGTCGCGGAGGACACCGAGCGGCAGGTGCTCGGCCGGGTGTCAGGGCTGCTGGCCCCCGACGGCCGGGTGCTGGTCGGGTTCCACCTGCAGGGCGGGCCGGCCACCGCACGCAGCTACCCGGCCCACGAGTTCGTCGCCGACGCTGACGCAGCGGGCCTGCGCGTGGACCACCGCTTCGGCACCTACGAGCTGCACCCACCGGACGACGAGTACGCCGTCTGGGTGCTCGCGCGGGCCTAGAGAAGAAGGCTAGAAGGTCTCGTACTCGTCGGTGGACAAGGTGTCGTGGACGTGGTCCGGCACCGGGATCGGCTCGTGCTTCTTGGCGAGCTGGACCTCCGAGTGGGCGCCGCAGCCGTGGTCGAAGGAGACGACCCGGCCGTCGTCGTTGGCGTTGCCGTTGGCGCAGACACCGAAGAGCTCGGAGAGCGGGCCGGCGATCCGGACCAGGAAGCCGCAGTTGGCGCACAGGTCCGGCGCCGCCTGGGCGATCGGCGACTCCGGGCCGCCGTCACCGTCGTACCACCGTTGGGCGGCCATCTCGCGGCCGTCGTACGAGAGCGTGCGGACCCGGCCCAGGCCGAGGTCCTTGGCGACGTCGCGGACCTGCGCCTTCTCGTCGGCGTCGAGCGGGTCGTCGCCGACCAGGTAGGTCGGCACCAGGCGGACGTCGTCCTCCTCGACGGGTAGCAGGTCACCGGGAGAGAGGTCGCCGGGCTGGATGCGCTCGAGGTAGGGCACCCACGCGGGGGCGACGATGGCCTCGGCGCCCGGGATGAGCACGACCTCGTCGACCGTGACCGCCTTCTGGCGACTCGCCCTGGCCACCGTCACCGACCAGTGCCAGCCGGCGTAGCCCTTGCGGGTGCACGCGAAGTGGTGGGTGACGACACGCTCCCCGTCGGCCACGTGGCCGAGGTGGTCACCGACGTCGGCGGCACCGACCTCGTCGACGAGGGCGGTCCGTGCCTGGTCCGCCGCTGCCACGAGAACAGCGTCGGCCTTGGTCCGCAACTTGGTCATCACGGTCGAAATCATCGCCCATGGCGGGTCGATCTGTCAGGTCGGGGCCGGAACCCGTGTCCCGCGGCGCTCCGTTGGAGGCGACCGGGCAGGATGGTGCCATGCGCCCGACCGGTCCCGAGTCACCCTCCGGGGAGACGCCGACGCAGGACCTCGGCAGCGGCCAGACGACACCCGCAGGAGCGGGGCGCGCGCGAGCGGTCGGTCGTGGGCTCGGAGCCAGTGCGCGGGCCGCCGGGCGGACCGCGCGCGGAGCAGCACGGGTGACCGGGAAGGCCGGCAAGCTCGCCGGCCGGACCGCCCGTCGCGCTGCCAGCGCCGAGGGTGCCGGCGACTCCGGCCTCTCCCGGCTGATCGAGCTGCACGCATTCAACGCCGCCGGTGACACCGCCGTGGCCATCTCGCTCGCCGGCACGCTCTTCTTCCAGGTGCCCACGGGTGAGGCGCGCGACCAGGTGGCGCTCTTCCTGGGCCTCACGATGCTGCCTTTCGCAATCGTCGCTCCCCTGATCGGGCCCTTCCTCGACCGGTTCAGCCACGGCCGCCGTTGGGCCATCGGCGCCACGATGGCCCTGCGCGGCTTCCTCTGCTGGGTGCTGGCCACGGCCGTGGTGACCGGCTCCACCTGGCTGTTCCCGGCCGCGCTCGGCGTCCTCGTCGCGTCCAAGGCGTACGGCGTGACCCGGGCTGCCGCCGTACCCCGCCTGGTGCCGGCCAACCTGACGCTGGTGAAGGCCAACGCACGCACCTCCCTGGCCGGGGTGGTCGGTGCCACCATCTCGGCGCCGATCGCGGGCCTCGCGGCGATGGCCGGACCGGAGTGGGCGCTGCGCTACGGCTTCGTCGTGTTCGTGCTGGCCACCATCTGGGCGATCCGGCTCCCGCAGAAGGTCGACTCCAGCCTCGGCGAGGGCACGTTGGTGCTGATGCCGGGCTCGTCGACGGCCGCGGAGGGAGGTCGGACGGGGCGGAGCAAGGCCCGGATCCCCAGCGCGGTCGCCTTCGCCCTGCGCGCGAACTGCGGGCCACGCTGGCTGTCGGGCTTCCTGACCATGTTCATGGCGTTCCTGCTCCGCGAGAACCCGATCGGCGACATGCGTCCCGAGCTGCTGCTCGGTCTCGTGATCGGCGCCGCCGGGCTCGGCAACACCCTCGGCATCGCGACCGCGTCGACCCTGAAGAACCTGCACCCCGCATTCACGGTCGTGATCGCCCTGGTCGCCGATGCCGCGATGGCGCTCGTGGCCGCGCTCTTCTACGGGCTGATACCGCTGATCCTGCTCGGGCTGACGGCGGGCCTGGCCCAGTCGCTCGCCAAGCTCTCGCTGGACTCGACCATCCAGCGCGACGTGCACGAGCGGATGCAGTCGAGCGCGTTCGCCCGCAGCGACACGACCCTGCAGCTGTCCTGGGTGATCGGCGGCTTCGTCGGGATCGCGATGCCGCTCATCCCCCAGCTCGGGCTGGGCGTGGCGGCGGCCGTCCTCACCGCCTGGGCGTGCTTCGTGCTGGCCAGCCGGCCGCGCGGGGTGCGTCCGGTGCCGGCGCCGACCCGCAAGCTCTAGCCGGACCTACAGCTCGAGCTCGTCGGCCAGGGCGCGCAGCACCTTCGCCGCAGGCTTCGACGTCTTCGGGTCCGGGTGGCGGCCGTGCTGGTAGGCCTCGTTGACGCCGTCGAGCAGACGGATCAGGTCCTCCACGATGGGGGCCATCTCCTCGGGCTTCTTGCGCCGGGCGTGCGACTGGTTGCGCGAGACCGAGGCGGGGGCGTCGATGACCTTGACCTGGAGCGCCTGGTCACCACGCCGGCCCTGGGCGATGCCGAACTCGACCCGGGTCCCGGCCTTGACGGTCGTGACGCCCTCGGGCAGCGCGTCGGAACGCACGTAGACGTCGGGGCCGTCCTCCTGCGACAGGAAGCCGAAGCCCTTCTCCGCGTCGTACCACTTCACCTTGCCAGTCGGCACCGGTCGAACCTCTCGTTGCTGTTGCCTGGGTGCGGCTTCGCGCCGCGCGACTGCTCAGCCTATGCGGCGGGGCGAAGACCGTGCCATCGGTATTGCTACTGCAGGAGCTCGTTCATCGAGCCGGACCGGAATCCGCGGGCGTCGAGGGCTGCGGCTGGGAAGCCGGCGTCGACCGCGGCGGCCTCCACCTGCACGGCCAGGTCGGTGCCGGCGGCCAGGACGTCGCTGAGCAGGACGGCGTCCACCTCGACCGACGCATGGTCACCGAGGTCCCGGACCCTCAGGTTGCGCAGGGGTACGCCGGCCGCCTCGAGCAGCTCTCGCACAGCGACCTCGGCCCTCTCGACGCGAGCCAGCCGGAACGGCGAGACCTCGACGCCGTACGCGACCCGGGACGACAGGCAGGCCGCTGCGGGCTTGTCCCACGTGGGCAGGCCCCAGCGGTGGGACCCGGCCCGCACCTGGGCCTTGGTCAGGCCGGCGTCGAGCAGGGGGGTGATCGCGCCGCGATCGGCGGCCGCGCGGATGCCCGGCCGGAAGCCGGCGACGGCGTCGTCGGCGTTGGTGCCCGTGGCGACGTGGGCCAGGCCGTGCTCGGCGGCGAGCGGGGTGAGCACGTCGAGGAGCTCGGCCTTGCAGAAGAAGCAGCGGTCGCCGGCGTTGGCGCGGTAACCCTCGCGCTCCATCTCGTGGGTGCTCGGTGTCATCACCCGGACCCCGAGCGACTCCGCGAAGTCACGGGCCGGGTCGCGCTCGGCCACGGGCAGCGAGTGGGAGTAGCCGGTGGCCGCGACGACGTGGTCGGGCCCGAGGGTGCGGACGGCGGCCGCGAGCAGGAAGGCGCTGTCGGCACCTCCGCTGTAGGCCACCATGACCGATCCGCGCTCGCGCAGGTCGGCGTCGAGCGCGGCCAGCCGGACGTCGAGCAGGTGCTCGTCGAGCCAGGCGGGGAAGGCGGTCAGGTCGTCGAGGACCACGTGGGTCCCGGCGGCCAGCAGCTCGTCGCGGGTGCAGCCACCCGTGAGCACCGAGACGCTGGTCGCCCCGGCGGCGAGCGCTCCCTCGACGTCGTGGACATGGTCGCCGACGTAGACGGTCGCGGCCTCGCGCACCAGCACGTCGGCCTTGCCCACCCCCCAGACCTCACCCTCGAGGTGGTCGAGGTCGATGCCGAGGTGGTCGGCGTGCAGCCGGGCGTTGGGCGCGAACTTGCCCGTCACCACGACGACCCGGCCGTTGTGGCGGCGTACGGCAGCGAGGGCGTCGGCCGCCCCGGGGAGCAGCGGGACCGGGGCGATGGCCAGACCGGGGTAGAGCGCGCGGAACAGGTCGACCGCGCCGTCGACCTCGTCGGCGGGCAGGTGGTCGGCGAGCATCGCGGCGAGGGGAGGACCGAGACGGGCCGTCATCTGCTCGGCCGGGAAGTCCACCCCGAGCTCCGCGCCGAGCGCCGTCAACGTGGCCCCGAAGCCCGGCGCGGTGTCGATCAGCGTCATGTCGAGGTCGAAGCCGACGACGAGGGAGATCGGCGTTCCGGGCATGGTCACAGCCTAGATGCGGGGGGTACGGACTTTGATTCGCGGGTGATCCCCTGCGACCATTTCTGATTCCGGGGAGACTGGAACGACGAGACGTGTGAGAAGGATGAGAAACGTGGTGACTCGAGGACGGGTACAGCGACGACCGGGCAGCCGCCCGGCCGCGCTCCTGCGCCCCCTCGTCCTGCCCCTCGTCGTTCTCGGCGCCCTCGTCGGCGGCACCCTGGCTCCGGCCCAGGCCGCGCCCACCGACCGCGTCTACCTCGTCACCCTCGGCGGGTCCGGAACCGCCGGCTACGACGGTGCCGCGACGGGCGCGGACCAGCGGGCGGCGCTCCTCGCCCTCCAGGACGACGTGCTCGACGACTCCGGCGTCGGCACCCCGCTCTACCGCTGGACCACGGCTCTCAACGGCTTCGCCGTCACCCTGTCACCGGAGGAGGCCCAGCAGCTCCGCGACGACCCGCGGGTGGCGCTGGTCGAGGAGAACGCCGTACGCCCCCTGGCAGGCAGCGCCCCCGCGGCGCCCGCCGAGAGCCGGACCCGTTCGTCGCGCGGTGGCGCGGGCACGGTCGTCGGCGTGATCGACACCGGCATCTGGCCCGAAAGCTCGCTTTTCGCCTCGGTTCCCGGCCTCGGGCGCGAGCCGCGCGGCTATCGCGGCAGCTGCGACGCCGGTGCCGAGTGGGGCGCCGACACCTGCAACGACAAGCTGGTCGGAGCCCAGTGGTTCGTCGCCGGGTACGGCGCCGACAACGTGCGCACCACCTCGTCCCTCTCCGCGCGCGACGACAGTGGCCACGGCACCCAGATGGCCTCGATCGCCGCCGGCAACTCGGGCGTCTCCGTGGAGGTCCCCGGGCTCCGGCGCGATGCGTACGGCGGACTGGCGCCGCAGGCGCGGATCGCGGTCTACAAGGCCTGCTGGACCGCACCCGACCCCGAGGACGACGGTTGCGCGACCGCCGACCTGGTCACCGCCATCGACCGCGCCACCCGCGACGGGGTGGACGTGATCAACCTGTCCGTGGGCGGTCCACCCGAGCTCGACACCGTGGAGCGCGCCCTCCTGGGTGCCGCCGAGCGGGACATCGTCGTGGTCGCCGCTGCGGGCAACGACAGCGGCAGCGCGTACGCCGCCCACGCCTCACCGTGGGTCATCACCGTCGGTGGGGTCTCGGCCGACCAGCGCGAGGGCCGCGTCCGGGTCGCCGGCGGTCCGACGCTGACCGGCGCGATGATCTCGTCCCGTCAGGTCGGCCCGGCACGCCTCGTGCTCGGCTCCGACGTGGCGGCCGCCGGAGTCACCGACGACGAGGCCCGGGGCTGCGTCCCCGGCTCCCTCGACGCCTCGCTCACCGTCGGTGCGGTCGTCCTGTGCGAGCGCGGTGGCATCGGCCGCGTCGCCAAGTCCGACGCCGTCCGGCTCGCCGACGGGGTCGGCATGGTGCTCGCCAACATCCGCCGGGGCACCGTCGAGGCCGACCTGCACGGCGTCCCCACCGTGCACCTGGCAGAGGCCGCGAGCCGCGAGCTGATCGCCTGGCACGCGGACCACCCGCAGGCGAAGGTCTCTCTCAGCCCGCTCGGTCTGCGCCGCAGCCCGGCCCGGGTCGCGCCGTGGTCCAGCACCGGCGACCCGACGGCGATCCTGGTCAAGCCCGATGTCGTGGGCCCGGCCGTCGGGCTTCTCGGCGCCGTGCCGCCCGGCGTCCGCTCGGCCCGCTGGGACTTCGTCTCGGGCACCTCCGCAGCGACCGCCGTGACCTCCGGCCTGGCGCTGCGGCTCCGCGCTCGGCACGAGGACTGGTCCGCCGACGCCGTCCGTTCCGCCCTGGCCACCACCGCGGCCACCGTCCGGGCGCCCTCGCTGCTGCACCAGGGAGCCGGACAACCGACCCTGGACCGTGCCGACCGACCGGCGCTCGCCTACCTCGTCGAGGCCGGCGACTACCGCAGGTGGCTCGAGGGTTCGTCGTCCCAGGCTGACCTCAACGTCCCGTCGATCCTGCTCGCCGGGGACGCCACCGACGCCCGGCGCACGATCACCAACGTCGGCGGCCGCACCCGGACCTTCACCGTGCAGGTGCAGGGCTTCGTCCGGCACGAGGTCGTCGTCACTCCCGCATCGGCCCGGCTCGCCCCGGGTGAGAGCGTGACGTTCGACGTCAGCGTCTCCCACGCCGAGGGTGTGTCACCGCTCGACGACGGCTGGCTCACCTGGCTCGGCCACGGGACCCGCACCCGGATCCCGGTCGTGCTCAGCCGCTGAGCCCGAGCTCCTGGGTCGACCGTTCGCGCATCTCGACCTTGCGGACCTTGCCGGTCACGGTCATCGGGAACTCCTCGACGACCATCACGTACCGCGGGATCTTGTAGTGCGCGAGCTTCCCGCTCGCGAAGACGCGGACGGCCTCGGCATCCAGCGGCGTCGCTCCGGACCTCATCCGCACCCACGCGCACAGTTCCTCGCCGTACTTCTCGTCGGGGACGCCCACCACCTGCGCGTCCTCGATGTCCGGGTGCTCGTAGAGGAACTCCTCGATCTCACGCGGGTAGACGTTCTCGCCGCCCCTGATCACCATGTCCTTGATCCGGCCGACGATCGTGCAGTAGCCGTCCTCACGCATCTGGGCCAGGTCGCCGGTGTGCATCCAGCCGTCGTCGTCGATCGCCTCGGCGGTCTTGCCGGGGTCCTCCCAGTAGCCGAGCATCACCGAGTAGCCCCTGGTGCAGAACTCGCCGGTCTCCCCACGCCGGGCCGTCTCGCCGGTCGCCGGGTCGACGACCTTGACCTCGACGTGCGGGTGCACCCGCCCGATCGTCGTCGTACGCCGGTCGAGGTCGTCGTCGGCCCGGGTCTGGGTGGAGACCGGTGAGGTCTCGGTCATGCCGTAGCAGATGGAGACCTCCGCCATGTGCATCTCCTCGACGCACCGCTTCATCACCTCGACCGGGCAGATCGAACCGGCCATGATGCCGGTCCGCAACGTCGAGAGGTCGTGGTCGGCGAAGGTCGGGTGGTTCTGCATGGCGATGAACATCGTCGGGACGCCGTAGACGCCGGTGCAGCGCTCCTCGGCGATGGTGCGGAGCGTGATCTCGGGATCGAAGCCGGGCGCCGGGATCACCATGGTCGCGCCGTGCGTCGTGCAGCCGAGGTTGCCCATCACCATGCCGAAGCAGTGGTAGAAGGGCACCGGGATGCAGAGTCGGTCCTCCTCGGTGAAGTTGATCAGCTCGGTCGTGAAGAAGCCGTTGTTGAGGATGTTGCGATGGCTGAGGGTCGCGCCCTTGGGGTGACCGGTCGTGCCCGACGTGTACTGGATGTTGATCGGGTCGCCCGGGTCGAGGGAGGCCAGCCGCTCGGCCATGGCGCCGTCCGCGACCTGGTCACCTTCGGCGACGAGCGCAGCCCAGTCGTCGGTGTCGACGTAGACCACGCGGCGCAGGGAGGGGCATGCGTCGCGGGTCTGCTCGACCATGCCCCGGTAGTCGCTGGTCTTGAAGCTGGTCGCCGCCAGCAGCAGCGACAGGCCGCTCTGGTTGACGGCGTAGCTGAGCTCGTGGGTGCGGTAGGCCGGGTTGACGTTGACGAGGATCGCGCCGATCTTGGCCGTGGCGTACTGGGTCAGGGTCCACTCCGCGCAGTTCGGCGCCCAGATGCCGACCCGGTCACCGCGGTCGACGCCCGCAGCGACCAGGCCACGGGCGAGCGCGTCGACGTCGCGGTCCAGCTCGGACCAGGTCCAGCGCCGGCCGCTCGCCACCTCGACGAGTGCCTCCCGGTCGGGGTGCGCCGCCACCGTGCGTTCGAAGTTGGCACCGACCGTCTCGTCGAGCAGGTCGGGGCTGGTCTCACCCTTCGCGTAGGCCTCCATCCCTCCACCCAATCAGTAGGTTGGCGTGATGGACAGCGACGCGGTGCTGCAACTGATCCGGGACGTCGCCGACGAGGTGATCAACCCGCGGTTCCGCGACCTCGCCGACCACCAGGTGTCGGAGAAGAACCCCGGAGACCTCGTGACCGTCGCCGACCGCGAGGCTGAGGCCCTGATCACCACGGCCCTCCGCCGCGCCTACCCGGACGCGGTCGTGCTGGGCGAGGAGGCGTACGCCGGCGACCCGGCGCTGATGACGCGGTACGCCGCCGCGGAGCACGCCTTCACGGTCGACCCCGTCGACGGCACCAAGAACTTCGTGCACGGCTCCCTCGACCACGCTGTCATGGTCGGCGAGACCCGGGGCGGCGAGTCGGTCCGGTCGTGGATCTGGCAGCCGCAACACCGGCGTGCCTACACCGCCGAGCGAGGAGCGGGAGCATGGCTGAACGGCGAACCCCTGGTCGCTCCGACTCGGTCGTCGGACCCGGGCGAGTGGCGCGGGACCACGTCGATGCGGAGGTGGGTCGGTCGGGAGCTCCCGGGCCTCCGGCCGCTCGAGCTGACCTGGGTCTGCTGCGGTGTCGACTATCCGAAGCTGGCCGAGGGCCTCTGCGACTTCGTCCTCTACGCCAACCCGAACCCGTGGGACCACGTCCCCGGCTCCCTCCTGCTGGCCGAGATCGGTGCGTACGTCGGCATGGCCGACGGCGCACCCTACGACCCGCGGTCCAAGCCGACCCGTGGCCTGGTCGCGGCGGCCGACCGGGCGACGTACGACGTCGTCGTCGCAGCCCTCCGCTGACCCGCCCGGAAGTCCTGGATCCTCAGCGGGCGGGTCAGCGGTGGTGCGGGTCAGACGTGGGCGTCCTCGATCACGCGGTCGTGACGCAGTGAGCTGGCCCGGGTCTCCTTCGCCGCGAGCACCGAGATGATCGTGATCACCGAGGCGATCGAGACGTAGATGGCAACCGCGGTCGTGTTGCCGTCACTCACGTCGCCCAGGAGCTTGAGGGCGATGATCGGGGCCAGGGCGCCGGCGAAGATCGACGCCAGCTGATAGCCCACCGAGGCGCCGGTGTAGCGGACCGACGTGCCAAACAGCTCGGAGAAGAACGCGGCCTGCGGGGCGTACATAAGTGAGTGGAGCATCAGGCCGACGACGACGGCGAGCAGGAACTTGCCGGAGCTGCCCGAGTCGAGCAGGTCGAAGAAGACGAAGCTCCACACACCCACGCCGACGGCACCGGCGAGGTAGAGCGGACGGCGTCCGACCCGATCGGAGAGGGCGCCGATGCAGGGCACGAACACGAACTGGATGGCGGCACCGATCAGCAGCGCCTTGAGGATCAGGTCCTTGTCGAGCTCGAGGTAGGTCGTCACGTAGGTGATCGAGATGACCGTGAAGATGTAGTAGCTGATGTTCTCGGCCATCCGCATGCCCATCGCGATGAGCACCTCGCGCGGGTACTCCTTGATCACCTCGACGATCGGCATGTGCTGACGCTCGGCGACCTGGTCCTGGGCCTCCTGGAAGACCGGGGACTCCTCGATCGTGAGCCGGACCCAGAGGCCGATGACCACGAGCACGGCGCTGAGCAGGAACGGGATCCGCCAGCCCCAGTCGAGGAACGCGGCCTCGGACTGCACGGCGGCCAGCACGAACAGCACACCGGTCGCGAACAGGTTGCCCAGCGCGACGCCGGCCTGCGGCCACGACGTCCAGAAGCCGCGGTTCTTGTCGTCACCGTGCTCGGCGGCCATCAGTACGGCGCCACCCCACTCGCCGCCGACGGCGAAGCCCTGCAGCAGACGGCAGAAGACGAGCAGGATCGGGGCCGCGATGCCGATGGTGGCGTACGTCGGCAGGAGGCCGATGGCGAAGGTGCCGATCCCCATCAGGAGCAGGGAGGCCACGAGCATCTTCTTGCGGCCGAACTTGTCACCGAAGTGGCCGAACACGATGCCGCCGAGGGGCCGGGCAGCGAAGCCGAGCGCGTAGGTCATGAAGGCGTAGAGCGTGCCGGTCGTGCCGCCGATCTCTCCGAAGAAGACCTCGCCGAACACCAGGGCCGCGGCGGAGCCGAACAGGAAGAAGTCGTACCACTCGGTGGCCGTGCCGATCAGGCTGGCGAAGACGACCTTGCCGATGGAGCGCTTGCCCGGCTCCTGCTCGGTCGTCGCTGTGGATGCTGACTGGGTGGTCATGCTGGTTTCCTTTCGGGGGTGGTGCTCGGTCAGGCGGCGGTCCAGCCGCCGTCGAGGAGGAAGGACGAGCCGGTGATGGAGGTGGCGCTGGGGCCGCAGAGGTAGGCGACGAGGTCGGCGACCTCCTCGGGTTCGACGAGCCGTTTGACGGCGGTCCGGGCGAGAAGGACGTCGTCGACGACCTCGCTCTCGGGAATGCCGTGGGTGCTGGCCTGGGCCGCGATCTGGCCCTCGACGAGCGGCGTACGGACGTAGCCGGGGCAGACGGTGTTGCTGGTGACGCCCTTGTCGGCGCCCTCGAGCGCGATCACCTTGGAGAGCCCCTCGAGGCCGTGCTTGGCGCTCACGTAGGCCACCTTGAACGGCGAGGCCCGGTGCCCGTGGACGCTCGACACGTGGACAATCCGGCCGAAGCCGCGCGCGTACATACCGGGGAGCAGGCGGCGGGTGAGCCTAAACGGCGCCTCGAGCATGAGCCGCTGGATGAGGGCGAAGATCTCGGGGTCGAAGTCCTCGACCGGGGCGACGTGCTGGATGCCGGCGCCGTTCACCAGGAGGTCGGCGTCGAGGTCGAGCCGGTCGATGGCATGGCCGTCGGTGAGGTCGATGGCGACGTGGTCGCCGCCGATGCCAGCGGCGACCTTCGCGGCGGCCTCCTCGTCGCGGTCGAGCACGGTCACATGGGCACCGCGCTCGGCGAGCCGGGTGGCGATCGCGGCGCCGATGCCGCTGGCTCCACCCGTGACCACGGCCCGGCGGCCGTCGAGCGGCAGCGCGAGCGGGGTGGTGACGGGGGTCTCAGTCATGAGGACGACGCTACGACGGTCGCTGCCGGTCTAGCCACGGGTCAGTTCGCCATAGAAGTCGTGTTCAGGTGTCGCTCATCCACACAAGGCGCGCTCCAGGTCCGTCCACAGGTCCTCGACGTGCTCGAGTCCTGCCGAGATCCTGAGCAGCCCCGCGTCCGGCTTGGCGTCGGCAGCCACCGGACGGTGGGTCAGCCCTGCCGGGTGCTGGATGAGGGTGTCCACGCCGCCGAGAGACACGGCGTGGGTGACCAGCCGGCACCGCTGCGCGGTGGCCGCCGCCGCGGCGTACCCGCCGTCGAGCCGGAACGCGAGCAGGGCGCCGGGTCCGGCCATCTGGGTGCCGACCAGGCCGAACGGGTCACACTCCTTGAGACCGGGGTAGTGGACCTGCGCGACGCGGGAGTGCCCGACGAGGCGGTCGGCCAGCACGGCGGCCGTCTCCTGCTGGGCGCGCACCCGCACGGGCAAGGTCTGCAGGCCGCGGTGCAGCTCGTAGGCGGCCAGGGGGTGGAGCAGGCCACCGGTCAGCGCACGGACCTGCCGTAGCCGGACCAGCCAGTCCTCGCCGGCCGCGACCACCCCGCCCATGGCGTCACCGTGGCCGCCCATGAACTTGGTGGCCGAGTGCAGGACCAGGCCGACGCCCGCCACGGCAGGCTGCTGGAGCACGGGCGTGGCGAAGGTGTTGTCGACCATGACCGGGACCTCGCCCGCCTGGGCGACGACCGCCGTCAGGTCGACCAGGTCGACCGTGGGGTTGGCGGGTGTCTCCACCAGCACCAGTCCGGTGTCCGGCCGGATCGCCTCGGCGATCCGGTCCGGGCGGGCCCACGCGACCTGGGTCCCGAGGAGCCCGGAGGCCAGGACGTGGTCGGTCCCTCCGTAGAGGGGGCGCACGGCGACGACGTGGGGACGGCCCGCGGCGACCGTCGCGAGGAGGGTCGCGCTCAGGGCCGCCATGCCGGACCCGAAGGCCACCGCACCCGGCAGTCGCTCGAGGGCGGCGACCGACCGCTCGAAGCGGTCGACGTTGGGGTTCCAGAGACGCTGGTAGACCAGCGAGTCGTCGTCCCCCGGCCGGCCACCGGTCGCCAGCTTCTCGTACGCCGCCCCGCCGGCCTCTACCGAGGGCAGCGGGTAGGTCGTCGACAGGTCGAGCGGAGGGACGTGGACGCCCAGGGCGGTGAGGTCCTCGCGGCCCAGGTGGACGGCGTCGGTGTCGAGGCGGGTCATGCACGTCACACTGCGATCTACTCGATCAGAAGGCAAGAGTTCCGATGATCCTGCGATCTGGAGCCAGATATACGCAGGATCTGTGACCTCATGGCGCTAGCGTGCACTGCATGCCGAAGAATCCTTCTCCACACGTTCCCGGACCGGCTGAGCGACCGCGACCGTTGCTCGATGACGTCGACCGCGCCATCGTGGCCGCGCTGCTCCGCGATGGCCGGGCGTCCAACGTGGTCCTCGCCCGGGCGGCCGGGGTCGCGGAGTCGACGTGCCTGGCGCGGGTGCGCAGCCTGCGCGAGCGCGGCATCCTGGCCGGTGTCACCGCCGACGTCGACCTGGGCCGGCTCGGGCTGCCGGTCCAGGCGATGATCGCGATCCGCTTCGCCGGCCACCTGCGAGGCGACGTGGACGCCTTCGCCGCCGAGGTCACCGGGTTGCCCGGGGTGATCGCGACCTACAACATCAGCGGCGCCAACGACTTCCTCGTGCACGTCGCGACCGCCACCCCCGAGGCGCTGCGTGACTTTGTCCTCGACAACCTGACCGGCCGGCGAGGGGTCGTGCACGCCGAGACCAGCCTGGTCTTCCACGCCAACCACGGACGAAACGTGCTGCCGTCGGACTGATCCGCTCAGCCCGTCCGCAACCGGTGCACGCGCAGGGCCAGCTGGAGGTCGAGGCTCCGGCCGGGCTCGCGCCACTGCGTGCCGAGCAGGTCCCCGACCCGCTCCAGACGCTGCACCACCGTGTTGGGGTGCACGTGCAGGCTCGCCGCGGTGTCCTTGACCCGGCCACCGGAGGCGAACCACGCCTCGAGGGTCGAGACCAGGCTGGTGCCGCGCTGGTCGTCGTACTCGAGCACCGGTCCGAGGGTGGAGGCCAGGAAGCCCTCGAGCTGCTCCGGCCCGTTGTCCCCCAGCAGCAGCCGGGTGAGCCCGAGGCCGGTGGGGTCGCTGACGTCGCCGGTCCGGCCCAGGGTCAGCAGCGTGTCGAGGCAGCGGCGGGCCTCGGCGTACGCACCGGCAAGGTCGTCGCCCGCGGCCGCGACCCCCACGGTGGCCGAGCCCCCGGCTGCCCGCAGCGCCCCCTGGACCCGGCGGCCGACGGCGAGCGGGTCCTCGCCAGGGACCAGGACCACGACGCTGCCCTTGTACTCACCGGCCAGGCCGCGCTCCGAAGCTGCGAGCCGGCCCAGCGCTCGGACGGCGGCGTACCGGTCGAGGCCCACCGCCGCCGTGACGGCCACCGCCAGGGGCGGCTCGAGCGCCACCTGCTGCCTGCGGGCACGCTCGCGCAGGCCGAGGTCGGCGGCGTCACCGTCGAAGAGGTCTCCCAGGAGGGCTGCGCCGAGACGGTCCTCGGTCTCGGCGACGGTGCGGGCGAAGAGGAGCACCAGCGCGGTGACGATCGCGCCGCGCTCCAGGGTGCGGCGCTCGGCCAGGGCGAGCGGCTGGGCCCCGCCGTGGAGCACCAGCGTGGCCACGTGCTCGGTGCCGGCGAGCGCGGACACGACGTACGTGCCGTCGGACTCGACCGTGCGACCGGAGACGACCGACTCGGCCACGGCTGCTGACCAGTCACCCGCTGCTGCCTCCCCGGCCAGCAGGTCCCCGGCCGGGTCGTGCACCGCGAGACGTCCCTCGAGGACCTCGGACAGGACCCGGGCCACCTCGGTGACGCCGCCGCCGTGCAGGAGCAGGTCGGTGAGCCGGTCGTGCGCCCGGGCCGCGCTCTCGACGGCCGTGGCGTGCTCCGTGACCGCCCGGTTGGCCGCGTCCAGGTCGGCGAAGAGCCGGGCGTTCTCGAGCGCGACGGCGGCGTGGGCGGCGAACGACGTCAGCAGGCTGACCTCGGACGGCGGGAACGGGCGCACCGACCGGTGGACCGCCAGCAGCGTGCCGATCACCCGTCCGTCGAGGACGAGCGGGACCCCGAGGATCGCGCGGATCTCCTCTCCCGCGACAGCCTCGTCGATGTAGCCGCGGTGCACGAACCGCTCGTCGGACTGGTAGTCCTCGGTGAAGTACGGCGCCCCGGTCTGCGCCACGAGCCCCAGCAGCCCGGTGCCGAGCGGAAGCCGCAACGACCGGAACTCGGGGGTGAGCGCCCCATCGGTCACCTTCATGTACGACGCACCCTCGGCCTCGTCGTTGAGGGACAGGTACGTCATGTCGGCGTTGAGCAGCTGCCGGGCCCGCCGGACGATCGCGGCCAGGATCGCGTCGACGTCACGGATCGCGGTCAGGTCGCTGGCGGTGTCGTAGAGGGCGCTGAGCTCTGCCTCGCGTGCACGCTGCCGGGCCACCATCTCGCGGAGGCGGAGGGCGACGTCGTACTCGTGCCGGAGCCGGGCCAGCGCCGGGCCGTCGAGGCCGGAGCGCTCCGCGTCGGCGACGAGCTCGTCGAACGCGGGCCGGGGTGCCTGGTCGTAGAGGAGGTCCAGGAAAGACCCGGTCATGGGTCAGGACTCCCGCGTCACCGTCATGGTCCGGTCGCCGAAGCGGACGAGGTCGTCACTGAGCAACGTCGTCGGCTTCCCGGCCGACAGGTCGCGCGGGACGCCCTGGCGGACGACCACCGACCCGTTCGTGGATCCCCGGTCCATCACCACGAGCGCCCCGTCGGGTGCGACCTGGAGCTGGGCGTGGGTCTTGGAGAGCGACATGTCCTGGGAGGGCAGCGGCACCAGGTGGCGCACGGGCTCACCGGCGCGCGGCTCGGGCCGGCGGCCGACCAGTGCCATGCCCTCGACGACGAATGACTCCTCGGTGTCGAAGGTGACCCGCCAGCGCGCGGTCCCGGCTCCGTCGCGGTCGCGCACGACGGTCCGCTCGGCCGAGCTCGGGGCCGGCGGCCCCAGGGGCGCGCGGAGGGACCCTGACGCCGGCGCAGGAGTCAAGGCCACGGCCGGGGCAGGTGCCGGCGCGGCGGCCGGGCGGGCGCCCCGCGACGGCGCCGTGACGGGGACCGGCTGGGGCGTCGGGACCAGGCGCATGGCGGTCAGGTTGACGACGTGCCGGGGGCCGTGGTCGACCTCGACCGTCTCGGCGGGTGCCGGGCGGACGTCGACGACGATCGACTCGGTCATGTGGTCGTGCCACCCACGGCGCTGGCGGTCCCGGTCCATCACGGCGGTCCAGGCCAGGGTGGCGAGGCCCAGCCCGAACGTCGGCAGCGCGGAGAAGCCGACGATCAGCGTCCGGATCATCGCCGCGACGATCCCGATCGGCGTCCCAGACCCGAGGTGGACCACGCGGAGCCCGAGCAGCGCCTTGCCGGGGGTGACGCCCTTGAGCCCCTGGAGCACCGAGAGGACGAAGCCCACGAGCAGGACGCTCGCGACGATCACCGCGACGCCAGCGACCACGGAGCCCTCCGCAACCAGGGAGCGGTACGCCGCGAACGCGGCGAACCCCTCGAGGGGCCAGACGATGAGCCGGTCGATGGTGAACGCGTAGAAGCGACGGTCCAGCTCCGCGGCGGGGAACGTGGGCGCGTCGCGGCTCACGGCGGGGGCGGTCATCGGGAGGCTCCCCGGCTGGTGCTGGCTCACGGGTTGAGGACCTGGATGGTCACGCCGTCGCCCAGGTCGATGATGGCTCCGGGGATCAGCTGCGTCGCGATCCCGGCCTGCAGGTCCTCCGGGGGCAGCCCCGGCTGGACCAGGGCGGTGCCGTTGGTGGAGCCCAGGTCGGTCGCGACGGCGGACCCGTGGTCGGCGCCCGAGCCCGGCCGGATCTCCAGGTGCGTGGACGAGATCTCCTGCTGGCGGCTCGGCACCGTGACCAGGCGGGGCTGCTCGGTCGAGGGGAAGCGACGGGCCTCCGGGGCGCGGCCGATGATCACTGCCCGGTCCACGTCGACGGTCTCCCCGGTCGAGAGCACCAGCCGGGCGACGGGCCGCGACACGACGCTCGGTGCCTGCGGCTGGCCGGGGATACCAGGCGGGGAGTACGGCGCCGGCTCGTGGCCGCCGGTCCGGGTCGTGCCGTCGTGGTCGCCGTCCGGCTCCCGCTCCAACTCCGGGGCGTCCGGCTCCGGGGTGCCCTTCGCCGGTGGCGCCATCGCCTCGGTGGCCGGGCCGAGGTCGGGGATCTCCGCGGCGGGAACGGGCGTGGACGCGGTGACCGGCTCGGAGGGGGTGGCGGTCCGCGGCGGCGCGTCGACCCGGGCGACCCGGACCAGCCCGTTCTCGACCGTCAGGTCGTCACCCTCGGCGCCGTCCTCGACCTCGACCGTCAGGGCCGTGACCGAGGTGAGGGTGCGTTCGACCCAGGTGGTCTCGGAGGAGGCCTCCAGGTCCACGGTCTCGTCGCCGACGGTGAACCTCGCTCGGCCGGCCCCTCGGATGACGACCTTGGTGGCGGCACCGAGCTCGCTGATCAGGACGAAGCCGGGCAGCTCCCGCAGGCCACCCGAGATGAGCTCGTCGAGGGCCTCGTCGAAGCCGGCACCATCGTCCACGAGCTCCCAGAGCCGGGCCACCCGGGACTTTTCGCTCGGCGGCAGCAGGACGGTCGCGTGGTCACCGAAGACGCCGAACCAGGCACCGGGGCGGTAGGACCGCGTCGTGGCCTCACTCACGGAAGGGCTCCCAGCTTCTCTTCGAGACTCTCGCGCTGGCGCTCGGAGTCGTCGGACCGGTCGTCCGCCAATCCCACCACATCGACGACGACGACGGTCGCGTTGTCCCGCCCGCCAGCGGCGATCGCGGCGCCCACCAGCTTGTCGGCGGCGTCGCGGGGATCCTCGGTCTCGCGCAGGATGCCGGCGATCGCCTCGTCGTCGATCATCCCGTTGATGCCGTCGGAGCACAGGACGAGCCGCCCGACCGAGGACAGCGGCAGCAGGAAGTAGTCGGCCTCGACCGCTTCGGGCCCGCCGAGCGCGCGGGTGATCACGTGGCGCTCGGGATGGATCGCCGCGTCGTCCTCGGTGATCCGGCCCGAGTCGACCAGCTCCTGGACCAGGCTGTGGTCGACACTGACCTGCTCCAGCACGTCGTCGGCGAAGCGGTAGACCCGGGAGTCGCCCAGGTTGGCCAGCAGCCACTTCGGGCCGTCCTCGTCGGTGACGAGGAGGGCTGCGACGGCCGTCGTCCCGGCGTACCACTGGTGACGACCCTTGGTGACCTGCTGCTCGCCGTACTCCGCGATCCGGCGCTGGCACTCGCGAAGGGTGGCGGCCACCACCTCGGCGCCGCCGCGCGGGTCATAGCCGTCGTCAGCCAGCCGACCGAACTCCTCCACCACGATGGCGCTGGCGACGTCGCCGCCGTCGTGGCCGCCCATGCCGTCGGCGACCACGAAGATCGGCGGGGTCGCGAGGTACGCGTCCTCGTTGACCTCGCGGACCAGCCCGACGTCCGTCGTGGCGCCGTAGTGCAGCTCGACCTGGCTCATCCCACCTCCTGGGTGGGACGGACAGTACGGCGTCGTGCGTTCGGGGTCCCCGGTAGCGTGGGAGGGATGTCCGGAGCGAGTGAACAGACGACGGGGTTCCGCACCCTGGCCGACCAGCTGCGCGGGTGGCCGGACGACCGGCTGGCCCGCCTGCTCCGTGAGCGTCCCGACCTCGCCACGCCTGCCCCTCACGACTCAGGCCAGCTGGCGTCGCGTGCCGCCACCCGGTCCTCGGTTGTCCGCGCGCTCGACCGGCTGACCCGGCTCGAGCTCACTGTCCTTGATGCCCTGGTGGTCGCGGGTCAAACCCCTGGGGAGGAACTCGCCCGCATCGTCCACGCCGACCCGGATGCCGTGGGTGCCGCCACCGAGCGTCTCGTCGACCTCGGTCTGGCCTGGCAGGGCACCGGCGGGCTGCGGGCGCTGAGCAGCGTCGCCGAGGCACTCGCCGTCGGGCCGGCCCCTGGGGTCAGCGGTCTCTACCCGGTCACCGCCGACGCCACGAGCGCCGACGACGTGGCGCGTCGGCTCGGCCAGCTCACGGCCAAGGCCCGGGCCCTGCTCGAGCACGTCGACCAGAACGGCGGGCAGGCCACCGCCGGCTCTGCCCGGCACACGGTGGCCCCTGACGACGCCCGGACGCCGGCCGAGGAGCTCCTCGCGCGACGCCTCCTGGTGCCGCGGGGAGGCGGCGTCGTGCAGGTCCCGGGCGAGGTCGGGCTGGCCCTCCGCGGGGGTCGCACCACCCGCGAGCCCGTGGACGCGCCGCCCGAGGTGGCGACGACGGCCCGCGAGGTCACGACCGTCGACCGGGCAGCCGCCGGCGCCGCCTTCGAGTCGGTACGCCGGGTCGAGCTCCTCCTCGACCACTGGGGGACCGAGCCACCGACCGCCCTGCGGAACGGCGGACTCGGCGTTCGCGACCTGAAGGCGACCGCGTCCCACCTGCACGTCGACGAGCTGACGGCCGCCCTGCTGATCGAGGTGGCGGCCGCTGCCGGCCTGCTGGCGATGGGCACGGACGCGGCGAAGAACCCCGCCTGGCTGCCCACCGACGCCTTCGACGCGTGGACCACGCGCGAGGTGGCCGAGCGGTGGCACCACCTCGTGACCGCCTGGCTGGCGACCACCCGGGTCCCCGACCTGGTCGGCGTGAAGGACCAGGCCGGCAAGACGCAGAACGCACTGGCCCCGGAGCTCTCCAGCGTCTTCGCGCCCGAGAGCCGGCGGATGGCCCTCGACGTGCTGGCCGCGCTGGCCCCGGGTGAGGCGCCGGCGACGGGCACCGGCGTCCCCACGGTGGTCGCCCGGGTCAGCTGGCTGCGACCGCGCCGGCCCCGGTCCCGCGCCGACCAGGTGGTGGCGGCGCTCTCGGAGGCGGCGACGCTCGGGGTCACCGGACTGGGAGCGCTGTCCTCGACCGCCCGGGCCCTGCTCGCGGGCGACGAGCCCGGAGCGACGGCGGCGCTCGCACCCCTGCTGCCCTCCCCGGTCGACCACGTGCTCATCCAGGCCGACCTCACCGCGGTCGCACCGGGGCCGCTGGAGTCCTCGCTGGCCCGCAAGCTGGCCCTGCTGGCCGACGTCGAGTCCCGGGGCGGGGCGACGGTCTACCGGTTCACTCCGGGTTCCGTGCGACGCGCTCTCGACGTGGGCTGGGCGGCCGCCGAGATCCACGGCTTCATCTCCACCGTCTCCCGGACCCCGGTCCCGCAGCCGCTGGCCTACCTCGTCGACGACACCGCGCGCACCTTCGGCACGGTCCGGGTCGGGCACGCCGAGGCGTTCCTCCGCGCCGATGACGAGACCGCGCTGAGCGAGCTCCTGCACCACCCGAAGGCGGCCCCTCTCGGACTGCGACGGATCGCGCCGACCGTGCTGATCACCTCGACCCCGCTCGACGTCCTCCTGCCGCGGCTCCGCGAGCTCGGGGCCGCGCCGGTCGTCGAGGCCGCCGACGGCACCGTCCGGGTCGCGCGTCCCGACCAGCTCCGGGCCCGCACGCCCCGGGAGCACCGCGGCGCCAACGTCCGGGCCGCCCGCGAGACCGCGCACGTCGCGCAGGTGGTGACCGCGGTCCGGGCCGGCGACCGGGCGGGCTCCGTCCGCCCCGCGGATCCGGCCGCCTCGCTCACGCCGAGCGGGTCGATGGCCGCGCTGCGGGAGGCGATCGACGCCGAGGCGACGGTGCTGATCGGGTACGTCGACAACCACGGCACCAGCACGGAGCGCGTCGTCGATCCGACGTACGTCGAGGGCGGGTGGCTGACCGCGCACGACCACCGCAGCGACGACACCCGCACCTTCGCGGTCCACAGGATCACGTCGGTGCGGGTGGTCGGCGACTGACGGTCAGTCGAACAGGAAACCCGCGTTGCCGCTGACGCCGGCGTCCAGCACGTAGATGGCCGCGTAGCCCAGCACAGCGATCGCGCCGAGCACCACGGCCGCAATGCACTGGCCGGCACCGGAGCGGCTGGTGCGCCCGGCGTTGCCGATGACGAGCCCAGCCAGGCCGAGGACGAGAGGGAGCCCCGCCCAGAACGCGGGCAGGACGAGGATGACGGCCGGGATCGAGAGACCGAGGGCGGTGCCGCCGGCGCTCTCCTTGCGCAGCGCCCTCGGCACGACGAGGCCGAAGACGACCGCGGCGGTGACGAGGATGATCGGGCCCGTGATGGCGATCTCTGCCCAGGTGTGCGCGCCGTACGTGGTCAGCAGGCAAGCGACGGCGGCGGAGCCGGCACCCAGCGCGGTGATCGGGACGGCGGCGCGAGTGGAGATGGTGGAGGTGGTCATGGCGGGCTCCTGAATCGAGGTGAAGCGGACAACCACGAGTCTTGGACGCGAACCCCGCCCGGCGCGTCCCTCTGCCCAGTGATCTGCCTCCCTCGCGCGGGCGACCGGTGGCGTCATCCTCCAGAGTGACCTCGCCGGCACTCGGTCAGGCCTACCGTTGGCCCATGACCTGGCGCACCTGGGCTCGTCGACACCGCGATCAGCTGTTCGCGACTGTGCTCGCCAGCGTGATGTCGCTGGAGCTGGTGGCCTGGACCGACGACGGCCTGGCCAGGGCGTTCCCGCTCGGTCTGGTGGCCACGCTCCCCCTGGCTCTGCGCCGGCGCAGCCCGCTGGTCTGCTTCCTGCTGGTGATGCTCGGGCTCCAGCTCCTCGGGAACCATCAGCCGGGTTTCGACAACGACTCGATGGCCTTCGTCGTCGCCTACCTGGTCGCCCTCTACTCGCTCGGCCGGTACGCCGTGGGGGTCGAGGCCTGGCTCGGCGCGATCGGTCTGCTCGGGGCGATGTTCCTCTTCGCCCTCAGCGAGGACGCCAGCCTGGCGGCGGCCGACCTGGCGGACGTGGCGTTCCTGCTCGGGTTCGTCGGCGCCCCCTGGGCGGCCGGTCTGGCCGTGCGGCTCCGTGGCGACCTCGCCCTGGCCAACGCCCGGCTCGTCGCCGAGCAGGAGGAACAGACCCGGCGCGCCATCGCCGAGGAGCGCGCCACCATCGCCCGGGAGCTGCACGACGTCGTCGCCCACGCCATCTCGGTGACGGTCCTCCAGTCCCGCGGTGCGCGGCGGATGCTCGGCCGCGACGAGGACCAGGTACGCCGGTCGCTCGACGCCATCGAGCACACCAACACCCAGGCGCTGGGTGACATGCGGCGGCTGCTGGCGCTGCTCCGCGACACCGAGGGCGATGCCGCCCATGCCCCCCAGCCGTCCCTGGCCAGGCTCGACGACCTGGTGGCCGACGTCGAGGACTCCGGGCTCCCGGTGCTCGTCGAGACCACCGGGGACGACACGGGGATCCCACCCGGCGTCGACCTCTCGGCGTACCGGATCATCCAGGAGGCGCTGACCAACGTCCTCAAGCACGCGGGTCCGGCGACGGCGACCGTGAGCCTGACCTTCGGGGCCGACGACCTCACCCTGGCGGTGACCGACACCGGCTCCGGTGGCCACGTGAACGGCACCGGGCACGGGCTCGTCGGCATCCGCGAACGCGTCGCCGTCGTCGGCGGCGAGGTCGAGGTAGGCCCCGGTCCGGACGGAGGCTTCGCCCTCCGCGCGCGGCTGCCCTACTCCGTGGAGGCCTGACCCGTGACCATCCGGGTGGCGCTGGCCGACGACCAGCCCCTGGTGCGGGCTGGGCTGCGGATGATCCTGGAGACCGAGCCCGACCTCGAGGTGGTGGGCGAGGGTGCCGACGGCGCCGCCGTGGTCGCACTGTGCGCCGACCTGCGGCCCGACGTCGTGCTCATGGACGTGCGGATGCCGGTCATGGACGGCATCGAGGCCACCCGCCGCGTCACCGCCGTTGACGACCCGCCGCGGGTGCTGGTCCTCACCACGTTCGACCTCGACGAGGTCGTCTACGACGCGCTGCGCGCCGGCGCCAGCGGCTTTCTGCTCAAGGACGCACCGGAGGACCGACTGACCACGGCGATCCGGGTGGTCGCCGACGGCGGCTCGCTGTTCGCGCCCAGCGTGACCCGGCGGCTGATCGAGGAGTTCGCCAAGCGGGAGCAGCGGCCGGCGGCGTCGGTCGAGGGGCTGACCGAGCGGGAGACCGAGGTGCTGCGCTGCCTTGCCCGGGGCCGGAGCAACACCGAGATCGCGGCCGAGCTCTACATCACCGAGAACACCGTGAAGACCCATGTTGCCCGACTCCTGATGAAGCTCGGCCTGCGCGACCGGGTGCAGGCCGTCGTGCTCGCCTACGAGACCGGTCTGATCCGCCCGGGCGCCCGACCCGAACGGCCGTAGACTCGAGACGTGGACTTCATCCGGTACGCCGAGGCGTCCGCGAGCCTGCTCAACGCCCCGCTCGCGGACCGCGCGGACCTGGCCGACCACCTGGCCGGCCGGGCCTGGCTGCACGACCAGTGCAGCGACCGCGACGCCACCGTGCTGCGCAAGTTCGCCCGTGAGCTGCGCCCGGTCTTCGAGGCCTCCGACGTCGACGACACCCGCGCGGTGATCGACGGCCTCAACGAGCTCATGGAGCGGCACCCGATCACGCCCCGGATCGCCGACCACGACGGCGCCGACCTCCATCTCCACGTCGCCACCCGCACCGCCACCGTCGCCGAGCTGCTGATCGGGGAGTCGCTGCTCGGGCTGGCCACGCTCGTCTGCGACCTCGGCGCGAGCCGGCTCGGCGTGTGCAGCGCCTCGCCGTGCACCAACGTCTACGTCGACACCTCGCCCAACCAGTCGCGGCGCTACTGCTCCGACCGGTGCTCCTCGCGGGCCAACGTCGCGGCCTACCGGGCCCGGCAGAAGCAGGGTGTCGCCGCCACCGCCGAGACCCGGGCAGGCTCCCCTGCCTGACCTCGTCACCCGGCTGCGCGAAGCCGGCTGCGTCTACGCCGAGGAGGAGGCCGCGCTGCTCTCCACCGCCGCGGCCACCCCCGCCGACCTCGAGGCCCTGGTCGCGCGCCGACTGGCCGGCGTACCTCTGGAGCAGGTGCTGGGCTGGGCCGAGTTCTGCGGCCTCCGCATCGAGGTGGACGAGGGAGTCTTCGTGCCGCGGGGCCGGACCGAGCTCCTCGTCGACCTCGCGGTCGGCCTGTCCGGGTGGGGCGTCATCGTCGACCTCTGCTGCGGGTCGGGCGCGGTCGCGGCGGCGGTGGCCGACTCCTCGGAGGCCGACGTGTACGCCGCGGACCTGGACCCTGCGTGTGTCGCGTGCGCGCGACGGAACCTGCCGCCCGAGCGAATCTTCCAGGGTGACCTGTACGCCGCCCTCCCGGACCACCTGCGCGGCCGGGTCGACGTGGTGGTCGCCAACGCGCCGTACGTGCCCACCGACGCGATCGCGACCATGCCGCCCGAGGCCCGCGACCACGAGCCGCGACTGGCACTCGACGGCGGCCCGGACGGGGTGGACCTGCACCGCCGGATCGCGGCCGGCGCGGGCGCGTGGCTGGCCCCGGGCGGACACCTCGTGATCGAGACCGGACGGCACCAGGCCGCCCTCACCGCCGCGGCCTGCGAGGCCGCCGGGCTCCGGGCCCGGGTCGTCACCGACGACGACCTGGAGGCGACCGCGATCGTCGCCACGTCGTCCGTAGACTCGACCGAGTGAACGACGGCCCCCTGATCGTGCAGAGCGACAAGACGCTCCTGCTGGAGATCGACCACGAACGGGCCCAGGACTGCCGCAAGGCGATCGCCCCCTTCGCCGAGCTCGAGCGCTCCCCCGAGCACATCCACACCTACCGGCTGACACCGCTCGGCCTCTGGAACGCGCGCGCCGCGGGGCACGACGCCGAGCAGGTGATCGACACCCTGCTGGAGTACAGCCGCTACGCCGTCCCCCACGCGCTGCTGATCGACATCGCCGAGACCATGGCCCGCTACGGACGGCTCCGACTGGAGAAGCACCCGGTCCACGGGCTGGTGCTGGTCAGCACGGACCGCCCGGTGCTGGAGGAGGTGCTGCGCGCCAAGAAGGTCGCCGGCATGATCGGCAACCGCGTGGACGACGACACCGTCCTCGTCCACGCCTCCGAGCGCGGCAACCTCAAGCAGGTGCTGCTGAAGCTCGGCTGGCCGGCCGAGGACTTCGCCGGGTACGTCGACGGCGAGGCGCACCCGATCGCGCTCGACGAGTCCGAGTGGCACCTGCGTGACTACCAGCGCGACGCTGCCGAGTCCTTCTGGCACGGCGGCTCCGGCGTGGTCGTCCTCCCGTGCGGTGCCGGCAAGACCCTGGTCGGCGCGGCCGCGATGGCCCACGCCCAGGCGACGACGCTGATCCTGGTGACCAACACCGTCTCGGCACGCCAGTGGAAGGACGAGCTGCTCCGCCGTACGTCGCTGACGGAGGAGGAGATCGGCGAGTACTCCGGTGCCGTCAAGGAGGTCCGCCCGGTCACGATCGCGACCTACCAGGTGATGACCACCCGGCGGAAGGGCGTCTACCCGCACCTCGAGCTGCTCGACGCACGCGACTGGGGCCTGATCATCTACGACGAGGTGCACCTGCTGCCGGCGCCGATCTTCCGGATGACCGCACACCTGCAGGCCCGGCGCCGGATCGGGCTGACCGCGACGCTGGTGCGGGAGGACGGCCGCGAGGGCGACGTGTTCTCGCTGATCGGGCCGAAGCGGTACGACGCACCCTGGAAGGACATCGAGGCGCAGGGCTGGATCGCGCCCGCCGACTGCGTGGAGGTGCGGGTGACCCTGCCCTCGCCGGAGCGGCTCGCGTACGCGACGGCCGAGCCGGAGGAGCGCTACCGACTGGCGGCCTGCACGCACCACAAGATCGACGTGGTGCGCGACCTCGTCGCGGCGCACCCGGGCCAGCCGACGCTGGTGATCGGTCAGTACATCGACCAGCTCGACGAGCTCGCGGAGGCGCTGGACGCCCCCGTCATCAAGGGCGAGACGACCGTGAAGGAGCGGCAGCGGCTCTTCGAGGCGTTCCGGACCGGCGAGGTCGGGCTGCTGGTCGTCTCCAAGGTCGCGAACTTCTCGATCGACCTGCCGTCCGCCGAGGTCGCGATCCAGGTGTCGGGGTCGTTCGGCTCCCGCCAGGAGGAGGCGCAGCGGCTCGGGCGGCTGCTGCGGCCGAAGTCCGACGGCAAGTCGGCGCACTTCTACACGATCGTCTCGCGCGACACCGTCGACGCGGAGTTCGCCCAGAACCGGCAGCGGTTCCTGGCCGAGCAGGGGTACGCCTACCGGATCGTCGACGCGGAGTCGCTCGACCGGGAGCTGTAGGTCGACCCGCGGACGTCATACGAACCGTGCGCTATACCGCTCGGACCGTATGACGTCCCGCCCGCACCGCGAGCCGGATCGTCCAGGCCGTGCCGAGCAGCGCGATCGCGGCACCGACCGCGAAGGCCCAGGGGATGCCCCGTTCGCGGGCCACGAGACCGAGCGCCATCGGGCCGAAGCCCAACGCGATGTCGATGAAGGCGCTGGCGGTCCCGGCGGCAGCACCCCGCTCGGACGGCTTGGCGGTGGCGAAGATCGCCGCGAAGAAGGCCGGAGTCGTGAACGTGACACCGATCGCCATCACCACCGTGCCGACGATCAGCCCGGTCGGCGACCGCCAGGCCGTCATGAGCACCAGCCCCACCGCCGTCAGCACCAGCGACGAGGCCGCGAGCGGGAGGGAGGGCAACCGGTCGGGCAGCTTGGCGAACACCAGCCGGCAGCCGACGATCACGCAGCCGTAGACGAACAGCGCGAGGCTGGTGTTGCTCATGCCGAGGTCGTCTGAGTAGAGCGCCACGAACGGCAGGAACGCGCTCACCGCCAGCAGGGAGCAGAAGAACCCGATCGAGTACGGCAGGGCCGGCCGGTGGAACAGCAGCCCGTGCCCGTCGTCGGCGTCCTCGCTCCTCAGGGGCTCCGGGAGGAGCAGCACCAGCAGGGCCGCGACGACGGCGAGACCGGCCGAGCCGTACCAGGCCGCCTCGTAGCCCCCGCTCTCCAGCAGCAGCTCACCGAGCGGCGGCCCGAACGCGAGGCCGAGGTAGAGGCCGAGCGAGTTGTAGCTGAGCGCCTCCCCCATCCGCTCCGGCGGCGCCAGGTCGGCCAGCAGCGCGAACCCGGCCACGAAGAACGCCGCCTCCCCGATCCCCTGGAGGAGCCGCAGCGCCACCACCATCGCCAGCGAGTCGACGTGCGGCATCAGCGCCATCCCGATCCCGGCGAGGACCGCGCCCACGAGCAGCACCGGCCGGCGGCCGAGACGGTCGGAGTAGCGGCCGGCGTACGGACGGCAGAGCAGGGCGGTGATCGCGAACGCGCCGAACGCGACGCCCGCGCCGGCCTCGTCCGAGCCGATCGGGCCGGTGACGTAGACCGGGAGCGCGAGGATCGCGATGCCCACGCAGGTGAAGTAGGCGAGGTCGGCGACGGCGAGCAGGAGGAACGCCGGCGTGAACAGCCGGACCTCTGCCTCGTCGCTCGCGCCGGTCATGGCGCAGACGCTAGTGGGCAGTGGGGTGCCCCCGTACGCTCGGACCCATGGGAGCGCTGCGGGAACGCCTGGGCGAGGCGCTGTTCCTGCGCGTCGCCGGACCGGACGGACCGCAGCACCGCGACCGGATCCACGGCACGCCGGGACCACGGTGGTTCGACGGCGCGAGCCCGATCGGCCGGGTGCACGGTGACGCGTCGATGTTCGTCGGCGGCATCCGCGCGATCCTGCTCCAGACCCTCCACCCCGCGGCGATGACCGCCGTCGCCGAGCACAGCGGTTACCGCGGCGACATGTGGGGCCGGCTCGCGCGCACCTCGCGGTTCATCGCGGTCACGACGTTCGGCACCGCGGCGGACGCCCAGCGTTCGGTCGACGCCGTCCGCCGGATCCACACGCGGATCACCGGGGTGCTGGACGACGGGACGCCGTACGCCGCCTCCGACCCGCACCTGTTGCTGTGGGTCCACGTGGCGGAGATCGACAGCTTCCTGCTCGCGCACCAGACCTATGGCAAGCACCCGCTCGACCAGGTCGGTCGCGACGAGTACGTCGCCCAGACCGCCGAGGTCGCGCGCCGGCTCGGGGTCCTCGACCCGCCGACGACCGAGGCGGAGCTGCGCTCCGCGCTCGAGAGCTTCCGGCCGGAGCTGCGGGTGACCGACCACGCCCGCGAGGCTGTCTCCTACCTGTTGTGGAAGCCGCCGCTGCCGATCGCGGTGCGGCCCGCGTACGGCGTGCTGATGGCCGCCGGGATCGGGCTGATGCCGCGGTGGACGAGGCGTCCGCTGCGGCTGCCGTCCTTGCCCGTCACCGACCGGACCGTGGTGAAGGCGCTCGGGTCGCTGGCCACCGGCACGATCCGCTGGGCGATGACTCCTGGTCGTGCGGAGACCCGTGCGCTGCGGTCGACCGCGACCGGCTGACAAACCCGGTGACGGGCCGGCCGCCCTGCTGTTAGTTTCACGTTCCCCCTCCTGCCCACCCGCGACCGCGGAGGTCCTCGCATGCCCACGTCCGACGCCGAGCTGGCCGCCGAGCAGGCCCACCTCGCCGCCTCCCGCGAGCAGCTGGCGCGGATGCGGGAGCGGACGGCGGCGATGGACTCGGCGGCCGCCGGGGACTGGGTCAGCCGGGAGTACCTCGAGTCGACGTTCGCACTGCGGATGAAGCAGCTGGCCGACGACCCCACCGTGCCGCTGTTCTTCGGTCGCGTCGACTACGCGGACGGCGACGAGTTCCACATCGGGCGCCGGCACGTCTCTGACCCGTCCGGCGAGCCGATGGTGATCGACTGGCGGGCGCCGGTGAGCCTGCCTTTCTACCGGGCCAGCCCGGCCGAGCCGATGGGGATCGGGCGGCGCCGCCGGTACGGCTTCCAGCAGGGCCGCCTGACCGCCTTCGAGGACGAGGACCTGGCGCTCGGGCCGGCCGGCGCCGAGGAGCACTCCGCGATCCTCGAGGCCGAGATCGAACGCCCGCGCGTCGGCCCGATGCGCGACATCGTCGCCACCATCCAGCCCGAGCAGGACGTGATCGTCCGCTCCGAGCTCGCCCGGTCCGTCTGCGTCCAGGGGGCACCCGGGACCGGCAAGACGGCCGTCGGCCTGCACCGGGCGGCGTACCTCCTCTATGCGCACCGCGAGCAGCTCACCCGCCAGGGCGTGCTGGTCGTCGGGCCGAACGCCAGCTTCCTGCGCTACATCCGCGACGTGCTCCCGGCGCTCGGCGAGATCGACGCGACGCAGACCACCATCGAGGAGCTCGCCGAGAAGACGCTGCTCCGGTTGCAGCCGCGCAGCGGGATCCGGGGCTCGGACTCCGCGGCAGTGGCCACGCTCAAGGGAGACGCCCGGCTGGCCGCGGTGCTCGAGCGGGCGCTGTGGTCGCAGGTGGTGCCGCCGACCGAGGGGCTGGTCGTGCCGCGGGGCGCTCGGCGGTGGCGGGTCCCGGCGTACGAGGTCGAGGAGCTGGTGGCGTTGCTGCGCGCCCGCGGGGTGAGGTACGGCGCGGCGCGGGCGATGGTTCCGCAGTCGCTCGCGCACCGGGTGCTGGTGAAGATGGAGCTGGCCGGGGACTCCCCGGACGACCGGGTCCAGGATGCAGTGGCCCGCAGCAAACCGGTCAAGGAGTACGCCGCCTCCGTCTGGCCGGCGGTCGATCCCGCGCGGTTGGTGTGGCGGCTGCTGTCGGACCCGTTGCTGCTGGCCACGGCCGCCGAGGGTCTGCTGACCGAGGAGGAGCAGGCCGCACTGCTGTGGGCGAAGCCGTCGAAGGCCCCGGGGTCGGCGCACTGGTCACTCGCCGACGCGGTGCTGCTGGACGAGGCCGCCGATCTGGTCGAGCGGACGCCGTCCGTCGCGCACATCGTGGCCGACGAGGCGCAGGACCTGTCGCCGATGATGCTGCGGGCGCTGGCCCGCCGCAGCTCCACCGGGTCGCTGACCGTTCTGGGAGACCTCGCCCAGGCCACCACTCCGTGGGCGGTGCGCACGTGGGCCGAGGCGCTGGCCCATCTCGGCAAGCCGGACGCCCACATCGAGGAGCTGACCCGCGGCTTTCGCGTGCCCGGCGACGTGATCGAGTACGCCGCCCGCCTGCTGCCCGTGATCGCGCCCGGGCTGACGCCGCCGACGTCGGTACGCCGGGCGCGCGGCGACCTGGCCCTGGTGCCGACCGGCGATGTGCTCCCCACCGTCCGCGAGGTGACCGGGCGGGAGGGGTCGATCGGGCTGATCGTGCCGGACGCGATGGTCGCGGCGATCGGCGCCGACCTGGCGGCTTCCGGGATCGGGTTCGCGCTGCTCGGGTCGGAGGAGGATGCGGAGACCGAGTTCGAGCAGCACCTGGACCTGGTGCCGGCCTCGCTGGCCAAGGGCCTCGAGTTCGACCACGTGATCCTGGTCGAGCCGGCCGCGATCGTGGCCGGCGAGCCCGACCGGGTCACCGGGCTGCGCCGCCTCTACGTCTGCCTCACCCGCGCGGTCACCTCGCTCGCGGTCCTGCACGCCCAGCCGCTCCCCGACGAGCTCGCTGGTTGAATGCCGGTGTGCACCTCAGCGAACGCTGGCCGCTCCCGGACGCGACGGATGTCCGCGACGCGCTCCTGGCGGCGTACGCCGACCCGGCGCGCGGCTACCACGACACGCAGCACCTGACCGAGGTGCTCGACCGCCTCGAGGAGCTCCCGGACACCTTCGACCGGCTCGCAGTAACGCTGGCGGCGTGGTTCCATGACGGGGTCTACGACGGCGAGCCCGGCGCCGAGGAGCGCTCGGCCCAGTGGGCGTCCTCGGCGCTGGCCGACCGGGATCCTGCGCTCGTCGACGAGGTGTCTCGGCTCGTCCGGCTGACCGAGCACCACCGCCCCGCCGACGACGATGCCAACGGGTGTGCCCTCTCCGACGCCGACCTGGCCATCCTGGCCGCGCCGCCCGGGCGCTACGCCGAGTACGTTGCCGCCGTCCGCGCCGAGTACGCCCACGTCCTCGACGACACGTTCCGCACCGGCCGCACCGCGATCCTCCGCGACCTGCTCGCGAAGCCCCACCTGTTCCACACGGCGTACGCCCGCGAGCACTGGGAGACCCCCGCCCGCCGCAACGTCAACGCCGAGCTCGCCACCTGACCCACGAAGTGGCAAGTTCTCCGGTCCGAAGTGGCGAGAAGTTCTCGCCACCTCGGACCGGACTTTCTGCCACTTCGTGGGGGAGTTTCTGCCACTTCGTGGGTCAGGTGGGGCGGGGCTTGCGGCGGCGGAGGCCGGCGGCGACGAGGCGGGTGATCAGCTCGCGGGACGTGACCGGGTGGGCGCCGAGGGCGACGACCTTGTCGTACCACTCGGACGGCACGTCGTAGTGGTCCCGGTCGAAGCCGCGCTCGGGGATCCCGAGCTCGCGGGCGAACCCGTGCAGCTCCTCGTACGACGTGTCGCTGGCGAGGTGCGACCACAACCGCCCGTGACCCGCGGCGTTCGGGGGGTCGATCAGGATCATCCGGCGGAGCCGAGCGAGCGCTCGAGGGTGCTGTCGAGCAGGAGCCGCCACGACCGCACGTGGCCGGCGTCCACGTAGGACTTGTACGACGCCCCCGGGCGCACCTGACGTCCCACGTGGAACTGGCGGACCCCGGCCCGGACCAGCCACGGCACGTGCTCGCCGAGCAAGCCGCCCCCGGGCATCAGCAGGGACGCGATCCGTGGGTCGGACTCGGCGGTGACCAGCAGCTCGTCGTACCCGGTCGCCATCCCCTGCGGCGAGCCCGCCGAGCGCACCGCCACCAGCCCGGGGAGCCCGATCAGCCGGCGCCAGGACCGGCGCGGGTCGAGCGAGGAGTCGACAGCGCGGTGGAAGCTCCACGGCACTCCGGGCAGCGACGAGGCGAGGTGGCCACACACCTCGGTGTCGATCTCGAGGTCTGCGTCGAGGAACCCGAACGCGACGCCGGCGGCACCGCAGCCGAGGTAGTCCTCGCCCAGCCCCACGAGCCTGGTCATCTCGCCGCCGGTGGTGGTCCAGGAGTCGTTGAGCCGCAGGGTGACGAACACCGGGAGCTCGGTCTCGCGGCAGACCGACGAGACGACGGTCGGCTCCGTCGACAGCCCGGCGTCGCTGACCAGGTGCAGACGATCGGCCCCACCCTCGTCCGCGCCCGCGACGTCACGCGGGCCGAGGACCGTCACTTCGAGGAGCGCAGTGCCCATGACCCCACTGTAGGGCTGGGAGGGCGCGGCATGATGGAGGCGTGGACGAACGCCTCTTGCTGGATGCCCGGGCCCGGGTGCTCGCCGACCTCGAGGCGCGCCGCCAGGCGACGGCACCAGCGGTGTCCCTCCTCGAGGACGCCGTCGAGTCCCGCCGCTGGTGGGCCCAGCAGTGGGCAGAAGGCGAGATGTACGTCGCGGGGCTGGTCGCCCAGGACGTGCAGGACCAGCTCTTCGACCAAGGAGACCGGTGGCCGGTGTGCCACGAGTGCCGGCGCGCAGATGCGCACTCGTTGCACATCCAGCCTGACCTCGGCGGACCCGATCCGGTCTGGGTCTGCGAGGAGTCCGGACGCGAGGTCGCGGAGCTGGGACGGCTCAGGCCTCCTGGCCCAGCTGCACCCACATGGTGAAGCGATCCGCTCGGTAGACCGACCGGGACACCTCGACGACCTTCTCCCCCGACAGCGCCCGACGCGACTGGCGCAGCACGGGCTGGCCGGTGTCGATCTCGAGCAGCGCGGCCTCGTCCTCACCGGCCACGTCGGCGGTGATCGAGTCCTCCGCCCAGGTCGGGCGAAGCGCGCGGGAGTCGAGGGCGTCGTACAGACTCGTCGGCATCCCGCTCTGCAGGAAACCGGGGATCAACACCTCGTTGAGGTAGGCGTCCTCGATGCACATCGGTGCCCCATCGGCGCGGCGGAGCCGCTTCCAGTGGATCACCGCATCCCCCTCGGTGATGCTCAGCGCGCGGGCGACCCCGGGGCCGGCCTGTTCCCGTCGGGCCAGGAGCGTCTGGGACTCGCCGAGCAACCCCCGGCGAGCCATCTCCTCGGAGTACCCGATGAGACGACCGACCTCACGACGCGGACGCGCGACGAACGTGCCGCGGCCGGGGATGCGTTCGAGCAGCCCCTCCACCACCAGCGCGTCCATGGCTTGGCGAACCGTCATCCGGGCAACCCCGAAGCGATGGACGAGTTCGCGCTCAGACGGCGCCGGGGATCCCGGCGCCGAATCCTTCACCAGGGCTCGGACGTACTCGCGCACTTGAACGTGCTTGAGCGCCCGGCCCTCCCCCACCAGCAAGTCATCCACACGAGGATGGTAGGGCCGGTCTATACCCCCCGTCCCCAAATCGCCCTCGCCTTTACTCTGGGCGTCCATCATTCGGTCGCAATCGCGCGCAGGACGTCGAGCCGAGCGGCCCGTCGAGCGGGGAAAACGGCCGCCAGGACGCCGATCACCACGGACAGCAGCAGGAAGACGGCCAACTGCCCCCCGGGGACGCTGATCACCTCGAGCCCCTCGTCGCGGACGGCGTACATCAGGATGTAGCCGAAGAAGATCCCCAGGGCGACACCGAGCAGGGCGCCGAGCACCGAGATCACCACCGACTCGAGCGTGATCATGACCCTGAGCTGCCGACGGCTGAGCCCGATCGCCCGCAGAAGGCCGACCTCACGGGTGCGCTCGATCACCGACAGGGCGAGCGTGTTGACGATGCCGAGCACCGCGATGATCAGCGCCAGCCCGAGCAACGCGAAGATGATCTTCACGAACTGGTCGATCGGTTCGCGCTGCTCCTTCGCGAACGCGGCCTGGTCCTTGACGGTGACGATCGGCAGCTCCTCGATCGTCGCGTCGAGGGCGTCCTGCAGGTTGGCGGCCCCGGGGTCGGCGAAGATGATCAGCGCGTTGTCGGCCGGCTCGAAACCGGCGTCCTCGAGCGTGGTCAGCGTCGTGAGGATCGGGAAGAAGATGACCGGGTTGTCGTCGTAGATGCCGACGACCTCCCACTTCTTGTCACCGGCCGGCACGGTCACCTCGACGGTGTCGCCGACAGCGACCCCCTCGTCCTCGGCCCAGGACTTCTCGACGAAGACGCTCTCGTCGACGAGGTCGCCGGTCGTGCCGGCGACCATCCGCAGCTCGAGCCCGTCGATGGTGGCGGGATCCGTCGCGGCGACGCCTTCCTGCGGGTTGTCCTCGTGCTCGACGAACTGGTAGCGCTCCCGCAGCACCGACGCGACCCCGTCGATCTCGGCCATCTCGTCGGCGATCGAGGTGTTGAACTCACCCCCGAACACGTTGCTCACGATGTAGTCGCCGACGAAGTTGTCCTCGACCGACTTGTCCACCGAGGCCTTGGCGGAGTCACCGACGATCGCCATCGTGCAGGCGAGCGTCAGCCCGATCATGAGCGCGGACGCGGTGGCGGTGGTGCGACGCGGGTTGCGCAGCGAGTTCTGGCCGGCGAGGTTGCCGACGCTGCCGAAGAGCCGGGCGTACGTCGCGCGGGCCGCGCGCAGGTAGGGCCGGCTGATCACCGGGCTCGCGGCCGCGACGCCGAGCAGGATCGCCAGGATCCCGCCGCCGGTGAACCAGCCGCCGAACGGCACCTCGACCACGTCGCCGAGGCCGAGCACGAGGATCACCAGACCGAAGCCGACCAGCACGAGCCCCCGTCCGAACCGCTTGCGCAGCGACGTCTCGGGCAGGGCGATGTCGTCGCGCAACGCCTGCACCGGCGCGATCCGGGACGTGCGCAGCGCCGGAAGCAGGGCGGCCGCCATGGTCACGAGCACGCCGACGACGTACGACGCCACGACGGTGCGCGGCGAGATGATCAACGGCTGCCCCGACAGGTCGAGCCCGAACTGGGCGAACAGCAGGCGCAGCAGTACCGCCAGCAGGACACCGAGGCCGAGGCCGAGGGTGGAGCCCAGGATGCCGAGGATCAGCGCCTCGAGCTGCACCGACCACATCACCTGGCGCTGCGAGGCACCCAGCGCCCGGAGCAGCGCGAGCTCGCGGCTGCGCTGCGCCACCAGGATCGAGAAGGTGTTGACGATGAGGAAGGACCCGACCACCAGGGCGATGCCCGCGAAGATCAGCAGGAACGTGGTGATGAACGAGATCGCCTCGAGCAGCTGCGAGGCCGACTCCTCGGCCGCGGCGTCACCCGTGACCGCTTCGATCCCCTGCGGCAGGACCTCCTGGACGGCCTCGGCGAGCTCCTCCTGCGAGACGCCGTCCTCGGCCGTCACCCAGACGTCGGTGTAGACGTCCCGGCCGTCGAGGAACAGGTCCTGCGCCGTCTCCGTGTCGAAAGCCGCGAAGGTGGCGCCGTTGAGCGAGCCGCCGTCGGGGAAGCCGATGATGCCCACGAGCGTGGGCGTCATCCGGCTGTCACCGCGCGGGGTGAGGAGCGGGACGGTGTCGCCGATCTCGTAGCCGGCGTGCTCGGCGGTGCTGTCGTCGAGGAGCACCTCGCCCGGACCCTCGGGCGGATCTCCCTCGAGCAGCTCGAGGCCGGCGCCGCCGGCGGCGGGAGCCGTCGTGTAGTTGCCGCCGAGTGCCGGCGGGCCGAGCCCGCCGACGACCTTGTTGTCGTCGCCCACGACGTAGACGCCGAAAGCGTTGACGTTGCCGTCGACCCGGGCCACTCCGTCGACCTGCTCGATCTCCACGATCAGGTTGCCGGGCACGGTGAGCGACGAGAACGAGCCGCTCGCCGTCTGCGCCCCCCACGGCCGCACGACCGTGTCGCCCACGGTGGAGGAGAACAGGGCGGTGAAGCTGCGGCTCAGGGTGTCGGAGAAGATCAGCGACCCGGCGACGAACGCGACGCCGAGCACGATCGCGAACGTGCTCATCAGCAGGCGCAGCTTGCGCCCGAGCAGGCTCTTGAGCGCGGCCTTGAACACGGTCAAGCTCCCTCGACCGCAGCGGTCATCCGGGCCATGACCTCGAGCACGCCATCGCGGCTCGGGTCGCGCATCTCGTCGACCACCCGGCCATCGGCGAGGAAGACCACGCGGTCGGTGTACGCCGCCGCGACGGGGTCGTGGGTCACCATCACGATGGTCTGCCCGTGCTCGTCGACGCTGGCCCGGAGCAGCGAGAGCACCTCGGCGCCGGACCGCGAGTCGAGGTTGCCGGTGGGCTCGTCCGCGAAGACGATCGTCGGCCGGCTGACCAGCGCCCGGGCGACGGCGACCCGCTGCTGCTGACCACCGGAGAGCTGGTTGGGCTTGTGGTCGAGACGGTCACCGAGCTGGACCGTCGAGATGACGGCGTCGTACCACTCGGGGTCGGCCTTGCGGCCGGCGATCGCCAGCGGGAGCAGGATGTTCTCCTCGGCGGTGAGCGTCGGCACCAGGTTGTAGGACTGGAAGACGAAGCCGATCTGGTCACGTCGGAGCCGGGTCAAGGCCTTGTCCTTGAGCTTCGTGAGGTTCTGCTCGCCGATGAAGACCGACCCCGAGTCGGCGGTGTCCAGGGCTGCGCAGCAATGCATGAGCGTGGACTTGCCCGAGCCGCTCGGGCCCATCACGGCCGTGAACTCGCCGGTGGCCAGCTCGAGGGTGACGTCGTCGAGCGCGCGCACCAGCGCGTCCCCCGAACCGTAGGTCTTCGTGAGGTGCTGGACGCGGGCGGCGGCGGTCATGGGGAAAGAATCCCCGATCGCACCAACCCGGCACCACCGGGTTGTCCCGGAGCTTCCCCTGAGGGCGGCTGGGGTCGCCTGCCTACGCTCGACGCATGCATGTCGAACGCACCTTCACCGTCCCCCGCCCCGTCGAGTCGGTGTTCGACTACCTCTCGGACTTCACCACCACCAACGAGTGGGACCCGGGGACGCTGGAGACCACCCGCACCTCGGGCGACGGAGGCGTCGGCACGACGTACGCCAACACCTCGGAGTTCAACGGCCGGAAGACCGACCTGGTCTACGAGACGCTGGTCCACGAGCGGCCCGACCGCGTGCAGTTCCGGGGGAAGAACAAGACGGCGACGACGCTCGACACCATGAGCTTCCGCCCCGCCGGTGACGGCGCCAGCACGGAGATCACCTACCGCGCCGACTTCCTGTTCACCTTCCCGCTCAACCTGGTCGCCCCGTTCTTGCTGCGCGGCAAGCTGGACTCGCTGGCCGACGAGACCGTCGAGCAGATCGAGAAGTGCCTGCTCAACCGAGCCTGACACGCCGCTCCTTCGTCGAACACTTGTTCGATGGATCGGCGTACGATCGGGGCCATGGACTTCCAGGCCACGCTTTTCGACACCGGCCGGGCCGAGGTGCCCGCGCTCCTCGACGTCCGCCGCACCCCGCTCAGCCGGGGCGCGTGGATCGACGTCCTCCGCAACTGGCTGCCCGACGCCGACGACGTGTTCACCGCCCTGGTCGCCGACGTGCCGTGGCGGGCCGAGCGCCGGCAGATGTATGACCGGTTGGTCGACGTCCCCCGGCTGGTCCACACGTACGGCGTCGGCGAGCCGCTCCCGCACCCCGTCCTCGAGCAGGCCCGCGACCGGCTGTCCGAGCACTACCTGCCCGAGCTCGGCGAGCCGTTCGTGACGGCGGGCTGCTGCTACTACCGCGACGGCCGCGACAGCGTCGCCTGGCACGGCGACACCATCGGCCGCGGCCGCACCCAGGACACGATGGTCGCCATCGTCTCCGTCGGCGACCCGCGCCGGCTCGCCCTCCGTCCGCGGGGTGGCGGAGACTCCGTCTCGGTCGAGTTGGGCCACGGCGACCTGGTGGTGATGGGTGGTTCCTGCCAGCGCACCTGGGAACACAGCGTCCCCAAGGTCGCCCAGGCAGGCCCGCGCCTCTCCGTCCAGTACCGCCCCCTCAACGTCTTCTGAGTTGTGTGCCTGAGCGCGTCGTCAGCGACGCGCTCAGGCACACAACTGGCTCAACCCGAGGGCCTTCAGGTCGCGAACCACGACTTCTGGCCGATACCGGAGCTCACGCGACGAGCACCGGACGATGATCCGGCCGGGACCGGACAGCCCACGCTGCCGCGCGAGATCGTCCTCCCAGTGCTCGACGGCCATGTGGAACGCCCCGTCGACCTCCAACACGATCACGGTCCCGTCCGGCAACACCCACTCGGCGTCGGTGAACCGTAGACGTCCGTCTGTGTCTCGACGGCGGACCTGCCGGCGAGGCTGCGGCAGGTTGAAGCGACGGCAGACGCGGGCGACATCTACCTCGGCCAGCGAGCCCGCGCCGCCCGCAATGTCTCCGAGCAGCGTCCGGAACACCTTCGCTCGACGAAGCGGACGCAACATCTCAAGCTCGACCAGCAGCCGCCCGGCATCGGTCAGGCGTTGCTGGACAACTGCCGCCAGCAAACCCTGCGCTGTCCGGCTCGATCGCTCGTACGCCGCGAACACCAGCGCAGCGGGCTCCACTCGGCACAGCGGCAGCTCGGACCTGACGTCACGGAAGACGCCGAGGGAGCGCCGGGTCCGGAAGAACCCGAGCCCCGACACCGCGTCGAACGCCAGCTCGTCGTCGACCAGGACCGTGATGTCGTCGCGGTGCCAGTTGCGCAGCCCGTGACGTTCGAGGGCGGAGAGGCCACCGACGAGGGCCTGTCCCCCGGCATGGAGCGGGCCGAGCCAGAAGAGCTGGTCCCGGTGTGGCTGACCTGTGGTGGTCGAGATGACGGACGGCGTGCACTCGACCCACCGGCGCGCCTCGACCTGGCGCCGTACGTAGTGGCGTGAGTAGCCCAGTGCATTGAGCTGCCGACGTGCCAGGAGGCCGGCCTGTCGGTCAGCCAACGGTTGCCACGGTGCGCGTTCCATGGCGGAGAGCCTGCCCAGGTGCGGCCAGCCGCTACCTGCTCCTCCACAGCCCCGAGTTGTGTGCCTGAGCGCGTCACCGGCGACGCGCTCAGGCACACAACTCGCTAGAACTTGACCTGGGGGGCGGTCTCCTGGCCGTCGGGGGCGTCGTAGAACTCGCGCTTGTGGACGTTGGCGATGCCGGTGAGGAACATCCAGGGGATGGTCTGGGTCAGCTTGTTCAGCGTGGCGACAGCGTCGTTGTAGTACTGGCGGGCGAACGAGATCTGGTTCTCGGTCTCGTTGAGCTGCTTCTGCAGCTCGAGGAAGTTCGTGTTCGCCTTCAGGTCGGGGTAGGCCTCCGCGACGGCGTTGAGCTTGATCAGCGCGGCCTGCATCTGGGCGTCGGCGGCAGCCTTGGCGGCCACGTCGTCCCCCTGTGCGGCGGCCTGGAGGCCGGCCCGGGCCCGGGTCACCTCCTCGAAGGTCTCCTTCTCGTGGGCGGCGTAGCCCTTGACGGTCTCGACCAGGTTCGGGATCAGGTCGGCGCGCCGGGTGAGCTGAACGTCGATGCCGCCGAGAGCCTCCTGCGCTCCGATGTCGGTGGTCCGCAGCTTGTTGAAGCCGGTGATCACGAAGCCGATCAGTCCGACGACCACAACTGCGATCACGATCAGGGCGATGGTCATGGTGCTACCTGCTTTCGAAAGGGGACGTGCTGATTGTGACGGAGGGGGTCACCAAGAGCCACCGCCCCCGCCGCCGCCACCGCCGCCTCCGGAGAAGCCGCCGCCTCCGCCGGAGGAGGAGCTCTTCTGGGTGGCTTCGTACGACGAGATCGCGGAGTCGAGGGTGCTGGAGAAGCTGCCGACCATGTCGTCGACGGAGTTGCCGAGCGACGAGCCGGCGTAGCCGGCTGCGAAGTAGTGCGGCGTGGGCGGCTCGGTGGCCATCTCGGTGCGGTACTTCGCGGCCCACTCGTCGGCACAGCCGAAGGCGACCGCCCACGGGACGTACCGGGTGTAGAGCTCCTCGCGCCCGGAGAAGTCGAACCGCGCCTCGCTGGACGGCGTCGACAGCACCCGGTGGAAGCCGCCCACGCGGGACCACAGGTCGCGGCCGGACGCCGTACGACGGGTACCCGAGCCGGTGCGGACCAGGTCGATCGCGCCGATGGCGAAGGCGCCGGCGATCAGCCCGAGCACTGTCATCCCGAACGGGTTCCAGATGATGTTGGCGATCCAGGCGGCCAGCGCGGCGAAGACCACCATGCCGCCGAAGCTGCCCATACCGCTGCCGACCATGAGGCCGCTGCGCTCGGCCCACGACTTCACGGAGTCGTCGAACCGGTCGAGGCGGGTCTTGAGCTCCTTGCCGGCGGCGACGTCACTGGGGTCGGCGGTGAACGACCCGCCGGGGCCGCCCAGCAGGCCGGCGATGTTGCTGGTCACGGGGTCGACGGTGGTCCAGCCGGCCGCGCCCGCCTTGTCGGTGAGAGTCCACGCCTCGCCGTTGCGGCCCAGGTCGACGGCGCCCTTCTCGGCGGCCTCCATGATCGACGCGACGAACGCCTCCTTGCCGGTGCTCTCGGTGAGGATGTAGCTGCCCTGCGCCGGCCCGACGCCGTCGGGCGGCGCGTACATCAGCGGGTAGCCCGGCTTGGGTTCGCGCGAGCGCGCACCGAGCACCATGCCCCACGCCAGGGCGGCGGCCGCGATCAGCAGCACGATGATCAGGATCGTCAGGCTCCCGCCGAGGACCGGGTCGAACCGCGCGCTCCAGGGGAGGGACGTGCCCTGGACCTCGGGCGTCGGCATGTCGAGCCCGGTCTGCACGGTGACGGGTGTGTTGGCGCCGAGGTAGTCCGTCTTGACCCGGAGCGTGGTGGTGCCCTCGCCCTTCGCCGTACAACCCTCGGTCTCGCCGGACCCGACGGCGCACTCGACGTCGAGCGCCTCGGAGGGCAGGCGGACCCGGAGGTCGGACTCCAGGATGTCCTGTTTCCAGCCGCCGGGGATGAGGTTCCAGTAGAAGCGGGACTCGTGGCCGTCGGTGCCCTCGATCAGGACGTCGTCGATGGTGTAGGTGATCGTGTAGACGTGGTCGCCCGGCGTCAGGGTGCGGTAGGCAGAACCGATCTTGGCGACCTGGTAGCGGCCGTTGTCCTCGGTGAGCTGCTCGAACTCCTCGGGCTCGCCGTCCATCGTGACGGCGATGTCCTCGGGCTCCCGGCGCAGGTTGGGCGCGTTGGGGTCGACGACGTCCCAGAAGCGGAAGATGCCGTGCTTGCCGCCGGACGGGAAGTTGACGGTGAGCGTCTCGGTCACCGTCATCGAACCGTCGGGATCCACGAGGAAGTCGGCGACGTACCGCGTGATCGTCGTGTCCTCGTAGGTCTCCTCGGCGTCCGTCACGACGTTGTAGAAGGCCGCTGGGATGCAGATGGCCAAGGCGATGACGACCAGCCCGATGGCGATACCCACCACGCGTCTCATGGCCGGGAGCCTAGGGGTTGCGTACGACGGCCGGAGCCGGTTGCGGAAAACCGCTGAGCGCCCGCGAGCCGCTGCTGGAAGAGTGGCCGACGATGTCGACGTCTGCGCACCCCCGGCCCACGCTCAGCTCCTTCTGGCACGACCTCCCGCGCGAGGGCCGGCTGCTGCTGTCGGTGGTGGTCTTCCAGTTCCTCGGGACCGGCCTGGTCCTCCCGTTCCACGTGGTCTACCTCAACGAGGTCCGCGACTTCGCGCTCAGCGACGTGGGGCTGATGCTCGCGCTTCCGCCGCTGGTCGGCTTCCTGGTCGTCGGGCCCGGTGGCAGCCTGATCGACCGCCTCGGCGCCCGGCCGATCGTGGCGTTCGCGCTCGTCCTGCAGGTCGTGGGCGACCTGGTGCTCGCGTTCGCCTCGTCGGTCCCGCTGGCGTGCACCGGTCTCGTGCTGACCGGAATCTCGTTCGGGCTGGCGTGGCCGGCGTTCCAGACGTTCATCGCCGCGGTGGTGCCGAGCACCCTGCGGCAGCGCTACTTCGGGGTCAACTTCGCGCTGCTCAACCTGGGCATCGGGATCGGTGGCATGTCCGGTGGGCTGTTCGTCGACGTCGAGCGGCTCGTCACGTTCCAGGCCATCTACGTGATCGACGCGGCCAGCTTCCTGCCCCCGATCCTGCTCGTGCTGTGGCCGCTGCGGCACGTCGGGGGCCGCCCCGACCACGTCGGTACGGGCGTGCCCGTGAAGGTGAGCTACCTCGAGGTGCTGCGCCGGCCGGCGGTGGCGCCACTCATGTTCCTGGGCTTCGTGGCGTCGTTCGTCGGCTACTCGCAGCTCAACACCGGCATGCCCGCGTTCGCGCGGGCCGTCGGTGAGGTGTCGACCCGGGCCCTCGGGTTCGCGTTCGCGGCCAACACCCTGGTGATCGTCCTGCTGCAGCTGCTGGTGCTGCAGCGCATCGAGGGCCTGCGCCGGACCCGCGTGATCGCGGTGATGGCCGTCGTCTGGGCGAGCTCCTGGCTGCTGCTCGGGTCGTCAGGACTGGTGCCCGGCACTGTCGGCGCCGCCTTCCTCGTCGCAGCGATGGCCTCGGTGTTCGCCCTCGGGGAGACCCTGCTCCAGCCCACGATCCCGGCCCTGGTCAACGACCTCGCGCCCGACCACCTCCGGGGTCGTTACAACGCGCTCTCCTCCGCGGCGTTCCAGCTCCCGGCGATCATCGCCCCGCCCGTCGCCGGCTTCCTGATCGGCCACGGGTTCGGCAGCCTCTACATCGGCGTGCTCGTGGCCGGGTCGCTCGTGCTGGGTGTGCTCGCGGTGGCCTGGGTCGAGCCGCTGCTCGACCCCGAGATCAACGGCGTCCGGGACGTCAGCGGCGTCTGAGCCACCAGACCACGACGGCGATGATGCCCAGCCCGGCCAGACCCTGCCTCCAGTAGGTCCGGGCGAGGATCGGCAGCACTGTGGCCCCCAGGTCCAGCGAGTCGTCCGGGGCCGCGACCTGCGCCGCCGGCGCCGGGACGGCTGCGACGGGGCTCGGCGCGGCGGGGGCCGGCGCCGCGGGCGTCGGCTCCGGGGGTCCGGACCCGCTGGGGGGCTCGGCGGCCGCCCCGGCGAGCCGGGTCTCGAGACAGGACACGAACTGTCCGAGCAGCTTGTCGGACACGTCCTGCATGACGCCGCGCCCGAACTGGGCGGGCTTACCGGTGATCGCCAGGTCGGTGACCACGACGACGTCGGTGGAGCCGCCGGCGTCGGCCATCGTGAGCGTCACCTTCGCGCCCGCCGTACCGTTGCCGCGCTTGTCCTTGCCCTTGGCGTCCACGACGAACCGGTGCGCGGCCTCGTCCTTCTCCACGAACGTGCCGGAGCCGTTGTAGACGAGGGCGATCGGGCCGAGCTTCACCTTGCAGGAGCCCTGGAAGGTGTCGTCCTCCACCGACGTCACGGTGGCACCCGGGAAGCACTCCGCGACGGACTTGATGTCCTGGAAGTGCGCCCAGGTCTCGTCGACCGAGGTGAGGACGGTGAAGCGGTGGGTGAGGTCCAAGACTCAGGCTCCAGCGGCGGCCAGCACGGCCCGCCGGGTCAGGACCGTGGCGAGGTGGCGGCGGTAGGCGGCCTCCCCGTTGAGGTCGGAGGGCGGGTTGGTGCCGTCGGCCGCCTTCGAAGCCGCGTCGCGTACGCCGTCCTCGGTTGCCGGCTGCCCGACGAGCGCCTCCTCGACGCCGCGCGCCCGCACCGGGGTGGAGCCCATGTTGGTGAGCCCGATCCGGGCCTCGCTGATCGTGCCGCCGTCGACCTTGATGGCCGCGGCGACCGCGACGATCGGCCACTGGTGGACCACCCGGACGAACTTCTCGTAGTGGGCGCCCCAGCCGGTGTGCTTGGGGACCCGGATCTCGGTGAGGATCTCATCCTCCTCGATGGCGGTCTCGAAGAGGTCGACGAAGAAGTCGTCGGCGCCGACGGTGCGGTTTCCGCCGCCACCGGCGATGACGAACTCGGCTCCGAGCGCCAGCGCCGCGGCCCCCATGTCCCCGGCCGGGTCGGCGTGCGCCAGGGCTCCGCCGAAGGTGCCGCGGTGCCGGATCTGGGCGTCGGCGAGGTGCTCGACGGCCTTGCTCAGCAGCGCGGCGTGCTCCGCCACGAGCGGGTCGGTCGCGATCACGCTGTGCTGCGTCATCGCCCCGATCACGAGGGCGTCACCGTCGTCCCGCACGCCGCGGAGTCCCTCGATCTTGCCGAGGTCGATGATCATCTCGGGCGCGTTGAGCCGCATCCGGAGGACCGGCAGCAGACTCTGGCCGCCGGCCAGGATCTTGGCCTCGTCGCCGTGCTCGGCGAGCGCCGCGAGAGCGTCCTCGACGGAGGTCGGTGCCAGGTAGTCGAACTGTGCGGGGATCATGCGTCCGTCCCTCCGGTCGTGCGGTCCACGGTGCCTTCCATGCCGGTGGAGGCGTCGAAGTGTGGCGCGGCCGCCCCCTCGGTCTCCGCCATGGCGCCACCACGAGCATCGTTGATCGCCTTCCACACCCGTTCGGGGGTGCAGGGCATCCGGACGTCGGTGACGCCGAGGTGCCGGATCGCGTCGACGACGGCGTTGACGACCGCCGGTGTCGAGGCGATGGTGCCGGCCTCGCCGACGCCCTTGACCCCGAGCGAGTGTGCGGTGGCCGGAGAGGTGGTGTGGGCAGTCTCGAAGCTGATCGTATCCGCGGCCGTCGGCAGCAGGTAGTCGACGAACGAACCCGACACGAGCGTGCCGGCGTCGTCGTGCACCGCCTCCTCCCACAGCGCCTGGGCGATGCCCTGCACCAGGCCACCGTGCACCTGGCCCTCGACGATCAGCGGGTTGATGATGTTGCCGATGTCGTCCACGCAGACGTACTTCCGCATCTTCACCTCGCCCGTCTCGGTGTCGACCTCCATCGCGCACAGGTGGGTGCCGTGCGGGAAGCTGAAGTTCTCGGGGTCGTACGTCGCGTCCGAGTCCAGCGAGGGCTCCACACCCTCGGGCAGGTTGTGGGCGGTGAATACGGCGGTGGCGATCTCGCCGATGGCCAGGCCCTGGTCGGTGCCCCTCACGGAGAACCGCCCGCCGGAGAACTCGAGGTCGTCGACCGAGGCCTCGAGCAGGTGCGCCGCGATCGGCCTGGCCTTCTCGACCACCTTGTCAGCGGCCCGCACGAGCGCCTCGCCGCCGACGGCGAGAGAGCGGGAGCCGTAGGTGTCCAGCCCCTTGTGGGCGATCTGGGTGTCGCCGTGCAGGACCTCGACGTCCTCGAAGGCAACGCCGAGCCGGTCGGCGATGATCTGGCTGAACGCCGTCTCGTGACCCTGGCCGTGGGCGGAGGCACCGGTGATCACCTCGACCTTGCCGGTGGCGAGCATCCGGACGCTGGCGTGCTCCCAGCCGCCGGCCCCGTAGTTGAGCTGGCCCAGGACCCGGGAGGGCGCGAGGCCACACATCTCGGTGAACGTGGAGACGCCGAGGCCGAGCTGAACCTTGTCCCCAGCGTCACGGCGACGCTGCTGCTCGGCGCGCAGCTCGTCGTACCCGAACATCTCCTTGGCCTTGGCGGTCGCCGCCTCGTAGTTGCCGGAGTCGTACTCCAGGCCGGCCACCGTGGTGAAGGGGAATTCCTCGTGCCTGATCCAGTTCTTCTCCCGGATCTCCAGAGGGTCGACCCCCAGCTCGGCCGCGAGCTCGGTCATCAGCCGCTCGATCGCGAACGTCGCCTCGGGGCGGCCGGCACCCCGGTAGGCGTCGGTCCAGGTCTTGTTGGTGAAGACCGTCTGGCAGTTGAACTGGTAGGCGGGGAACTTGTAGATGGCGTTGAACATGAACGCGCCGAGCACCGGGACACCACCGCCGATGATCGAGACGTAGGAGCCCAGGTCAGCCAACAGCTCGACCTTGAGGCCGGTGACGGTGCCGTCCTTCTCGGCCGCCAGGGTGAGCTTCTGCCACTGGTCGCGGCCGTGGTGGCCGGCCATGAGCGACTCCGAGCGGGTCTCGGTGTACTTCACCGGCTTGCCCAGGCGACGCGCGACGGCGAAGGTGATCATCTCTTCGGGGGTCTGCTGGAGCTTGCCGCCGAAGCCGCCGCCGACGTCCGGGGCGATGACCCGGATCTTGGACTCGGGCACGCCTGTGCTGGCCGCGAGCGCAAAGCGCAGCACGTGCGGGATCTGGGTCGAGGTCCACATGGTGATCTGCTCACCGGTGGGGTCCACGACGACCGAGCGCGGCTCCATGAACGCCGGGATCAGGCGCTGCTGGCGGTACTCCCGCTCGATCACGATGCCGTCGGCCCGGGCCTTCTCGATCGCCTCGTCGACGCTGCCGCCGGTGCCGGCCTCCGCCGAGTCGAAGACCCAGAGTGCCGACTTGTTGGTGCCGAGGTCGGGGTGGGCCAACACGGTGTCCGCGGCCGCCTCCTTCAGGTCGAGCGCGGCCGGCAGCTCGTCGTACTCCACGTCGACCAGCTCCGCGGCGTCGCGGGCCTCGGCGGCGGTGCGGGCGACGATGACGGCGACGGTCTCGCCGGCGAAGGTGACCCGGTCGGCCGGCATCGGCACGTGGGTGGGGGCCACCTGGTCGGGGGTGATCGGCCACGCGTTGATGCAGACGCCCTGGGTGTCGGCGAGGTCGGCGCCGGTGAGGACGGCGACCACGTTGGGCGCAGCGGCCGCGGCTGCGGTCTCGATGCTGGTGATCGTGGCGTGGGCGAAGGGGCTGCGCACCATGGCCAGGTGCAGCATCCCGGGCAGGGTGAGGTTGTCGGTCCACCGGGTGCGGCCGGTGATGAGCCGCTGGTCCTCCTTGCGGCGACGGTCGCGGCCGATCTCGTGGGCGACCTCGGGGGTGTCCTGGACGGCGGTCATGCGGGGTCCCCGCGGAAGAGTGACGCCTGCGAGCGGAGCGAGCCCGACTCAGTCTTTCG
>JBKJUE010000093.1:0-41990 GCA_046590395.1 Nocardioides sp. | reverse complement strand
CGCTGTGACTGACTTGACTCCCCAGCAGTTGGCCCAGCAGGCCGCCGACCGGCTCCGTGAACTCACCGGTGTCGATACCCACGACGTGGCCCTGGTCCTGGGATCCGGGTGGCTCCCGGCCGTCGATGCCCTCGGCGAGGCCACCGCGGAGATCGACACCACCGATCTGCCCGGCTTCTCGGCCGCTGCCGTCGCCGGACACTCGGGCAAGATCCGGTCCGTGCGCTCGGGCGAGCGCAACCTCCTCGTCTTCCTCAGCCGCACCCACTACTACGAGGGCAAGGGAGTGGCTGCGGTGGTGCACGGCGTGCGGACCGCGGCAGCGGCCGGCTGTCGAGCCATCGTGCTCACCAACGGCTGCGGCGGCCTGAGGGAGACCTGGACGCCCGGGACGCCGGTGCTCATCAGCGACCACATCAACCTGACCGGACGCTCCCCCATCGTCGGCGCCAACTTCGTCGACCTGACCGACCTCTACAGCAGCCGCCTTCGCGCCATGTGCCGCGAGGTCGACCCGAGCCTCGACGAGGGCATCTACGTGCAGTTCCCCGGCCCGCACTACGAGACTCCCGCCGAGATCGGCATGGTCCGGGCGATGGGTGCACACCTGGTCGGCATGAGCACCACGCTCGAGGCGATCGCCGCCCGCGAGGCCGGGATGGAGATTCTCGGTATCAGCCTGGTCACCAACCTCGCGGCCGGGATCAGCGGAGAGCCCCTCAACCACGCGGAGGTCCTCGAGGCGGGCCTCAGCGCGGCCACCCGGATGGGCGACCTCCTGGGCCAGATCGTGCCGAGGATCTGATGCGCGTCCTCGTCACCGGCGCGGCCGGCAGCATCGGGCGGACGCTCACCGTCGGCCTGGCCGACCGCGGTCACGAGATCGTGGGTCTCGACCGGGTGCCGGCTCCGGACGGTTTCGACGGACCCTGGCACGTCATCGACTGCGCCGACCCGGATGCGGTGGCCTCGGTCTTCGCCGAGACCGACCTGGACGCCGTGGTCCACCTGGCCGGCCACCCCGGCGAGGCGAGCCTCCCCGACTCCCTGACGTCCCACGTCGTCACCACCGCCGCCCTGCTCGACGCGATGGTCGAGCACGACGTCACCCGGATCGTCTACGCAGGCTCCAACCACGCCGTGGGCCGCACGCCCCGCCAGGAGCTGCTGACCGAGCATGACCGGCCGCGGCCGGACACGTTCTACGGGGTCGGCAAGGTGGCCGCCGAGGCGGTGCTGAGCCTCTACGCCGACCGCTACGGCATCGACGCCGTGTCCTGCCGGATCGGGTCGTTCCTCCCCCAGCCCGAGACCCTGCGCAACCTGTCGACGTGGCTCTCGCCCGACGACTGCGTGCGGATGGTCGACGCGGCGCTCACGACCACGGCCCCGGGCTTCGCCGTCCTGTACGGCGTCTCCGCAAACACGCGCGGCTGGTGGGACCTCGAGCCCGGGCGACGCCTCGGCTACCAGCCCCAGGACGACGCGGAGGAGTTCGCCGCCGCCATCGCCCCGCGTCGCGAGGACGGGGCCGAGGCGGCGTACGTCGGCGGACCGTTCGCGCTGGACGAGTTCTACCGGCCGGCGCTCGACCGCGCCTGACCGGCTGCCTGACCTGGCGTGCCCTTCCTCGACACGGCCGACATGTACGACCCCTTCACCAACGAGCAGCTGGTCGGCAAGGCGGTCGGTGACCGGCGCGGTCGCGTGCGACCGGTCCGGCGCCATGTCGCCCATCGACGCCTGACCGCGATTCCGGCCTCACCCCTGTGGGGCCTCCCGCTGGGCTCGCAGGCGTGGCAGGGTGGCCCGAACCCACGAGGAGGCTTCCGTGACCGACCAGGGCACTGACGACAACGCGACCGACGAGCAGGAGACCGAGGGCTTCCAGGGCCACGGCGAGGCCGCCAGCGCCCTCGAGGAGAAGCCGCCGGAGGAAAAGATCGAGGAGATCGAGAAGGAGCGCGCCGAGCGCCTCGCTCCCGACAACCGGCCGGACAACGCCGAGGTCGACAACACCGACGCCGAGCTGCCGACCGTCGAGGAGTTCGCGAAGCTGAACGCCGACGACGACGCGGAGGGCGCGGCCGGCACCGCCGACCCCACGGAGGCGTTCCGCGAGAACCCGCCCTCGGACGAGGAGGCCAAGGAGATCGAGGAGGAGCGCAAGCGCCGCCTCGCTCCCGAGAACCGGCCCGAGAACGCCGAGGTCGACAACAGCGGCGACAACATGCCGGACGTCGCCAAGGACTGACTCCGCTCAGGCCCCGAGCCGCGAGCGCAGGCCCTCGACACACCCGGCCATCATCCGGTCGTGGTTCCAGCGCAGCAGCGGGCGGGCGGGGTACGACGCCAGGCCGAGCAGGCGACCGGTGACCCGCACGTCCTGCTCGAACTCCATCCGGGTGCCCCCGGGCTCCGCGAAGAGGCGCCAGCGCACCACACCCTCGAGGTCGCCGACCAGGCTGGTCTCGAGCACGGTCGGTTCCCGCTGCTCGGCGTGCAGCATCAGGTCGAGCGTGTAGGGCAGCACCGACCGGCACAGCACGCGGGCGTCGTTGTCGGTGACCTTGACGACGGCCAGCACCTGGGGCCACCACTCCGGGTAGCGCTCCAGGTCGACCAGGACCTCCTGAACGCGCGAGAGCGGTGCCGCGACGGTCCAGGTGCCCCGGAAGGAGTACGCCGGGGTCACGGCTCGTCCACCAGGTCCAGGCGGATGGCCATCCGCTCCAGCTCGTGACCGGCCAGACCTGCGACGACCGCGGCCGACGCGCTCTCGTGCCACACGTGGAGCAGCCCGCGGGCTCCCCAGCTCCGCACCCAGTAGTCGGCCCAGCTGTCCAGGTCGCGCGGCGGCGGCAGGCTGGTCACCGGCCCATCATGCCCCGGCCTCGCACGCGCTACCGTGCGGCCATGACCACCCCCGACCTCTCCGCCCTGCTCGAACGCGCCCGGGAGTGGGCAGCCGGAGACCCCGACCCGGTCACCCGCGCGGAGCTGGACGCGATCATCGGCGACGTGGCCGACGGCGGCGACCCCGCCGACCTGGCCGACCGGTTCGACGGCACCCTGGAGTTCGGCACCGCCGGGCTGCGCGGGGCGCTCGGCGCCGGACCCAACCGGATGAACCGCGTGGTGGTCGTGCGCGCCGCGGCCGGCCTGGCGGCGTACCTGCGCGACCAGGGCGTGCCCCGGGACAGCTCCGTCGTCATCGGGTACGACGCCCGCCACAACTCCGACGTCTTCGCGCGGGACACCGCCGAGGTGATGACCGGCGCCGGGCTCAAGGCGCTCGTGCTCCCCCGGCCGCTACCGACGCCGCTGCTCGCCTACGCGATCCGCGAGTTCGGCTGCGTCGCCGGCGTCATGGTGACCGCCAGCCACAACCCGCCGGAGGACAACGGCTACAAGGTCTACCTCGGCGACGGCAGCCAGATCGTGCCGCCCGCCGACGCCGAGATCGCCACCCGGATCGGGGCTGTCGGATCGGTCGCCGAGGTGCCTCGCGGCTCGGCCGGGAAGGTCCTCGACGACAGCATCGTCGACCGCTACCTCGACACCGTGGCGGAGCTCGCCGCCGACGGACCGCGCGACCTCGACATCGTCTACACGCCCCTGCACGGCGTCGGCGGCACGTCCGTCGTCCAGGTCCTCGAGACGGCCGGGTTCTCGGCACCGCGCGTCGTCGAGCAGCAGGAGCAGCCCGACCCCGACTTCCCGACCGTCGCCTTCCCGAACCCCGAGGAGCCGGGCGCGATGGACCTCGCGATCGCCCTCGCCGAGAAGTCCGGCGCCGACCTGGTCGTCGCCAACGACCCCGACGCCGACCGCTGTGCCGCCGCCGTCCCGGGGCCGCACGGATGGCGGATGCTGCGGGGCGACGAGGTGGGAGCGCTCCTCGCCTGGCACCTGCTGAGGTCAGGCAAGCAGGGCGTCTACGCCACCTCGATCGTGTCGTCGTCCCTGCTCGGCCGGATGGCCGCGGCCTCCGCACAGCCCTATGTCGAGACCCTCACCGGCTTCAAGTGGATCGGCCGGGTCGACGGGCTGGCGTTCGGCTACGAGGAGGCCCTCGGCTACTGCGTCGACCCCGAGCACGTGAAGGACAAGGACGGCGTGTCGGCGCTGCTGCTGCTGTGCGAGCTGGCCGCGCAGGCCAAGGCGGACGGACGGACCCTCGACGACCTCCTCGACGACATCGCCGCTGAGCACGGCCTGCACGCCACCGACCAGGTCTCGGTCCGGGTGAGCGACCTGAGCGCGATCCCCCGGGCCATGGACCAGCTGCGGACCACACCGCCCGCCTCGCTCGGCGGGCTCGCCGTCGTCCAGGTGGACGACCTCGCGGAGGGCTCCGCCGACCTTCCGCCCACCGAGGGTCTGCGCTACCGCCTCGCCGAGGGCGGGCGGGTGATCGTCCGGCCGAGCGGGACCGAGCCCAAGATCAAGTGCTACCTCGAGGTGGTCGTCCCCGTGCACCCGGACGACGGTGTCGCGGCCGCCCGGATCTCCGCCGTGGGCCGGCTCGACGCGCTCGGCCGCGACATCAGGACCGCCGCCGGCATCTAGACGATCACGGTGACGACGAGGCCGGACACGGCCAGCGCGAGCGCCACGATCTCCGGCCAGGCCGGGGTCTGTCGTACGCCGGCCGCGAGCGCGAGCTGCTCGTCGGACATCAGCTTCACGCCGGCCCTTGCCCGCGCCTCCTCGGCGAGCTGGCTCAGCCGATCCTCGACGAACGCGGGGTAGGACTGGGTGGCGCCCGGCTTGGGAGCCTTGCTCGTCCGCAGCGTCTGGCGCCACGACTTGCCGACCGCGGGCGACACGTAGCGCTTGTCGCCGGCGCGCATCGCCACCACCTGGCGGACGATGATCTGCTCGATCGACACCAGCGGGACCCACACCGTGCTGAACATGTTGCGCATGACCACGTCCGAGGTGGTCACCCACAGGCGCGGCCGCAGCATCGCGGCCCACACGAACACACCTGCCACCAGGGCCGACCAGACGACCACGGGAGGGAACCCGTGCTCACGGTCGATCAGCCCGATCAGCACGATCGCGGCGACGAGCGCCAGCGCCAGCACGCCCGTGATCCGTCCGCTCGTGGGGCGGAAGTTCTCCACCACCTCGTCGGTCACCGTGCGTTCCTCCTCGTTTGGGGTCCTCCGGAAGGACCACCCTATGCTGGGTCGGTGACGAGTACCCCCACCGCAGTTCCCTCGGCGGCCTCCGCCTCAGGCGGGGACTTCTCCGACATCACTCGCTCCGACGCCTCGCTCCGTCGGTTCCTCCACGGCCTCCCGGGCGTCGACCAGGTCGGTGCCGAGGCGCGAGCCGCGACCCTGGGCACCCGGTCGATCAAGACCACCGCCAAGGAGTTCGCGATCGACCTCGCGATCCGGATGGTCGACCTGACGACGCTGGAGGGCCAGGACACCCACGGGAAGGTCCGTGCGCTCGCAGCCAAGGCGATGCGTCCGGACCCGGCCGACCCGACGTGCCCGTCCGCCGCGGCGGTCTGCGTCTATCCCGACATGGTCGCCACCGCCAAGGAGACCCTCGGCGACAGCGGCGTCAACGTCGCCGCCGTGGCCACCGCGTTCCCGAGCGGCCGTGCCGCCATGGACATCAAGCTGGCCGACACCCGTGACGCCGTCGACGCCGGCGCCGACGAGATCGACATGGTCATCGACCGTGGCGCCTTCCTCTCGGGCCACTACCTGCAGGTCTTCGAGGAGATCGCCCAGGTCCGCGAGGCCTGCGCCCGGCCCAACGGCGAGGGCGCCCACCTCAAGGTGATCTTCGAGACCGGCGAGCTCCAGACCTACGACAACGTACGCCGGGCCAGCTGGCTCGCGATGATGGCCGGCGGCCACTTCATCAAGACCAGCACGGGCAAGGTCCAGCCGGCGGCGACCCTGCCGGTCACGCTGGTGATGCTGGAGGCCGTCCGCGACTTCCGCGAGGCGACCGGCCGGATGATCGGCGTGAAACCGGCCGGAGGCATCCGGACCAGCAAGGACGCCATCAAGTACCTCGTGATGGTCAACGAGGTGGCTGGCCCCGACTGGCTCGACCCCCACTGGTTCCGCTTCGGCGCCTCCACGCTGCTCAACGACCTGCTGATGCAGCGCACCAAGATGCAGACCGGTCGCTACTCCGGTCCCGACTACTTCACGCTGGACTGATGACGATGGCTGACAAGACAAGCACCTCCGGCACCGCCAAGGCGGGCACCGGCGCGACCAGTCCGGGCCACGTGTTCGACTACGCGCCCGCTCCCGAGTCGCGCAGCATCGTCGACATCAAGCCGTCGTACGGACTGTTCGTCAACGGTGAGTTCGTCGACGGCCACGGCACCTCGTTCAAGACGATCAGCCCCGCCACCGAGGAGGTGCTGGCCGAGGTCGCCGAGGCGGACGAGGCCGACGTCGACGCCGCCGTGAAGGCGGCCCGCCGCGCCTATACCCGGGTCTGGTCCCGGATGAGCGGTCGCGAGCGCGCCAAGTACCTCTACCGGATCGCCCGGATCATCCAGGAGCGTGGCCGCGAGCTCGCCGTGCTGGAGTCGATCGACAACGGCAAGCCGATCCGCGAGTCCCGTGACGTCGACGTGCCGACCGTCGCCGCCCACTTCTTCTACTACGCCGGCTGGGCCGACAAGCTCGAGTACTCCGGCTTCGGCAGCCAGCCGCTCGGCGTCGCCGCCCAGGTCATCCCGTGGAACTTCCCGCTGCTCATGCTGGCGTGGAAGATCGCCCCGGCCCTGGCCTGCGGCAACACCGTGGTCCTGAAGCCGGCCGAGACCACCCCGCTGACCGCGCTGCTCTTCGCGGAGATCTGCCAGCAGGCCGACCTGCCGCCGGGCGTCGTCAACATCATCACGGGCGCGGGTGAGACCGGACGCGCACTGGTCGGCCACCCCGACGTCGACAAGGTCGCCTTCACCGGCTCCACCGACGTCGGCCGGGCGATTGCCAAGAGCGTCGCGGGCACGGACAAGAAGGTCACCCTCGAACTCGGCGGCAAGGCCGCCAACATCGTCTTCGACGACGCCCCGGTCGACCAGGCTGTCGAAGGCATCGTCAACGGCATCTTCTTCAACCAGGGCCACGTCTGCTGCGCCGGGTCGCGCCTGCTCGTGCAGGAGTCCGTGGCCGACGAGGTGCTGGAGCGGCTCAAGCGGCGGATGGCGACGCTCCGCGTCGGCGACCCGCTCGACAAGAACACCGACATCGGCGCGATCAACTCCGCAGAGCAGCTGGCCCGGATCCGCGAGCTCTCCGACATCGGCGAGCAGGAGGGGGCCGGTCGCTGGTCGCCCGCCTGCGACCTCCCGACGCACGGCTTCTGGTTCCCGCCGACCATCTTCACCGGCGTCACCCAGGCCCACCGGATCGCCCGCGAGGAGATCTTCGGCCCGGTGCTGTCCGTGCTGACCTTCCGGACCCCCTCCGAGGCGGTCGAGAAGGCCAACAACACGCCGTACGGCCTGTCCGCGGGCGTGTGGACCGACAAGGGCTCGCTGATCCTGCACATGGCCAACCAGCTGCGTGCCGGCGTCGTGTGGGCCAACACGTTCAACAAGTTCGACCCGACCAGCCCCTTCGGCGGCTACAAGGAGTCGGGCTACGGCCGCGAAGGCGGCCGTCACGGCCTGGAGGGGTACCTGCGATGAGCCGCATCGACGTCCGCAAGACCTACAAGCTCTACATCGGTGGCGCCTTCCCCCGCTCGGAGTCGGGCCACTCCTACGTCGTCAACGACTCGAAGGGGACGTTCGTGGCCAACGCCGCCCTCGCCTCGCGCAAGGACGCCCGCGACGCCGTCATCGCCGCCCGCAAGGCGTTCGGCGGCTGGTCCGGCAAGACCGCCTACAACCGCGCACAGGTCCTCTACCGCGTCGCGGAGGTCATGGAGGACCGCCGGCCGCAGTTCGTCGAGGCGGTCCGCCAGTCCGAGGGGCTGACCGCGGCCCGGTCGACCAAGGCCGTGGACGACGCGATCGACCGTCTCGTCTGGTACGCCGGCTGGGCCGACAAGATCACCCAGGTCGTCGGCAACGCCAACCCCGTCGCCGGGCCGTTCTTCAACCTGTCGACACCGGAGCCGACCGGGGTCGTCGCGGTGCTCGCGCCCCAGGCGTCCTCGCTGCTCGGCCTGATCAGCGTCGTGGCCCCGGTCATCGTCACCGGCAACACCGTCGTGGTCGTGTCGTCCTTCGAGCGTCCGCTGCCCGCCGTCACGTTCTCCGAGGTGCTGGCCACCTCCGACGTGCCCGGTGGCGTCGTCAACATCCTCACCGGGTCCGCCGCGACCATCGGCCCGTGGCTGGCCTCCCACATGGACGTCAACGCGCTCGACCTCACCGGCGTGGCCGGTGACGCCCAGCTCGCCACCGACCTCGAGGTCGCTGCCGCCGACAACCTCAAGCGGGTGCGCCGGGCCCCGGCCGCCGAGCCCGACTGGTCGGTCGACCCCGGCATCGACACCATGACGACCTACCTGGAGACCAAGACCGTCTGGCACCCGATCGGCGTCTGAGCCGGTTGCGTGCCCAGGTCATCGTCCTTGCCGGCCCCTCCGGGGCCGGCAAGTCACGTCTCGCCGAACGCCTCGGGCTGCCCGTGCTGCGCCTCGACGACTTCTACAAGAACGGCGACGACCCGACCCTGCCGGTGATCACGCACGGCGCCAACGCCGGCCTCACCGACTGGGACCACCCCGACTCCTGGCTCCCCCAGGACGCCATCGCCACCCTGGAGCAGCTGTACCGGGACGGGAAGGCCGACGTCCCCGTCTACGACATCGCCCACGACGGCCGGTGCGGCTGGCAGACGCTGGACCTCGAGGGCAGCCGGCTGTTCGTGGCCGAGGGGATCTTCGCGCAGGACGTCGTGCCCGCCTGCGCCGCTGCAGGTCTGCTCGCGGGTGCCTACTGCGTCCGCCAGCACGCCCTCCTGACCTTCTGGCGACGCCTCACGCGTGACCTCCGGGAGCGCCGGAAGCCGCCCCTGATGCTCGTTCGGCGAGGCTGGGCTCTCCTGCGCGATCAGCGGCAGGTGATCCAGCACGCCGTCGACCAGGGCTGCCGCGCGGTCACTCCGGACGAGGCGTACGCCGAGATCTCCCGGCTGCTCGAGCGCGAGTCGGCAGGTGGCTGACGACCCCCGCCCCACGTGGGCCGCGGACGTGTTCGGGCAGCAGCTGCGGCAGCCCGACCAGCGTTCCTGCGGAGCCACCGTGCTGGTGGTCGCCCAGCTGCTGACAGATCCGTCGTACGGCCGGTTCGTGGCGACGCCGGACGCGTTCCGGGCCGAGGTGCTCGCCATGCACCGGAGGGTCACGTCGCTGGCCGACGTGCGTGGCCGGCCGCAGCTGCCCTGGCCGCGGATGATCGGGACGCCGCCGTGGGCGGTCGCCCACCAGCTCGAGGGCACGACCGGGGTCGAGCACGACATCCGGCTGCTGCTGGACGAGCGGGAGGCCGCGTACGACGACATCGTGGCCGCGGCCGCGACCCGCCGCCCGGTGCCGCTCTACGTCGGCTCCCGCTGGCTGCCGCGGCACGTCGTGCTGGTCCTCGGTGAGGTCGGGCACTCGCTGCGGGTCTACGAGCCGTCGCGCGGCCGGCTGGTCGACGTGAGCCGCGCGACATTCCTCAACGGCACGCTCGACCTGGCCGGGTGGGACACCCCGTGGTTCAGCGTCCTGCCGCGAGCGCGGCGTACCCCGGCTTGACCACGCCGTCGATGATCGCGAGCCGCTCGTCGAACGGCAGGAACGCGGACTTCATCGCGTTGATCGTGAACCAGCGCAGGTCGTCGAGGCCGTAGCCGAACGCGTCGACCAGTGACGACATCTCGTCGGTCATCGAGGTCCCGCTCATCAGCCGGTTGTCGGTGTTGACCGTGACCCGGAACCGCAGCTTCGTCAGGAGCCCGATCGGGTGCTCGGCGATGGACGCGGCCGCCCCGGTCTGGATGTTGGAGGCGGGGCACATCTCCAGCGGGATCCGCTTGTCACGGACGTACGCCGCGAGCGGGCCGAGGCCGACTTCGCCGTTGCCGTCGACCGTGATGTCGTCGATGATCCGGACGCCGTGACCGAGCCGGTCCGCGCCGCACCACTGGATCGCCTGCCAGATCGACGGCAGTCCGAACGCCTCCCCGGCGTGGATCGTGAAGTGGGCGTTCTCGCGCTGGAGGTACTCGAAGGCGTCGAGGTGGCGGGTGGGCGGGTAGCCGGCCTCCGCGCCGGCGATGTCGAAGCCGGCCACTCCTCGGTCCCGCCACGCGACGGCCAGCTCGGCGATCTCCCGCGAGCGGGCCTGGTGGCGCATGGCGGTGAGCAGCTGGCGGACCACGATCCGGCCGTCCGCGGCCGTCGTACCCTCCTCGAAGCCGGCCTGGACGGCCGCCACGACCTCGTCGAGGGACAGCCCGTTCGACACGTGCTGCTCGGGGGCGTAGCGAACCTCGGCGTAGACCACGCCGTCGGCCGCGAGGTCCTCGACGCACTCACGGGCCACGCGGGTCAGCGCGGGGACCGTCTGCATGACCGCCACGGTGTGGTCGAAGGTCTCCAGGTAGCGCTCCAGCGACCCGGAGTCCGCGGACTCCCGGAACCACCGGCCGAGGCCGTCCGCGTCCGCGGCGGGCAGCTCGTGCCCCATCTCGGCGGCGAGGTCGACGATGGTCTGCGGGCGCAGGCCGCCGTCGAGGTGGTCGTGGAGGAGGACCTTCGGGGCCCTCAGGACCTGGTCGCGGGTAGGAGTCGTCACGCCCCTATCCTTCCACCATGCGCATCTTCACGAGTCTGGACGAGGTCGTCGACGCCGTGGGCCAGGAGCTCGGCACGAGCGACTGGCTGACCATCGAGCAGGACCGGGTCGACCAGTTCGCGGAGGCAACCGGTGACCACCAGTGGATCCACGTCGACGTGGAGCGCGCGGAGGCGGGTCCCTTCGGCGGCACCATCGCCCACGGCTACCTCACCCTGTCGCTGCTCCCGACCCTCGGGTCGACCGTCTTCTCGCTCGAGACGCCCGGCGCCAAGCTCAACTACGGCGTCAACAAGGTTCGTTTCCCGCACCCGGTCCGGGTCGGCCGCCGGATCCGCAGCACCGTCTCCGTGGCCGACGTCGCCGACGTCCCCGCCGGCAAGCAGCTCACCCTCCGCCACGTGATCGAGATCGAGGACGAGGCCAAGCCCGCCTGCGTCGCCGAGACCGTCGTCCTCCTCCTCCCCTGACCCCACCCTCCCCCACGAAGTGGCAGAAACTCCGCCTCGAAGTGGCAGAAACTCCGCGCGGCCAGCTGAGAAGTTGCCGCCTCGGACCGGAGAAGTTGCCACTTCGACGGTGAGTTCTTGCCCCCTCGTGGGTCAGGCGATGCGGTCGATGACCAGGGGGGAGGGCTCGTACGACGCGTCGTCCGTCGCGATGTCGTAGCCGCCGTCGAGGGAGGCCAGGGCCCGGTCGAAGCGGTCGGGCTCGTCGGTGTGGAGCGTGAAGAGAGGCTGGCCCTCGGTGACGGCGTCACCGGGGCGGGCGTGCCAGACGACGCCGGCACCCGCCTGCACGGGGTCCTCCTTGCGGGCCCGACCGGCACCGAGGCGCCAGGCGGCCATGCCGACCGCCATCGCGTCGAGGCGGGTGAGCGTGCCCGTGGCGGACGCGGTGACCAGGTGGGACTCGCGGGCGACGGGAAGCTCGGCGTCGGGGTCGCCGCCCTGGGCCCGGACCATTGCCTTCCAGGCGTCCATCGCGGACCCGTCGGCCAGCTTCTCGGCCGGGTCGACGTCCGGTCGTCCCGCACCGGCCAGCATCTCGCGGGCCAGGGCGAGTGTCAGCTCGACGACGTCGGCGGGTCCCCCGCCGGCGAGCACCTCGACCGACTCGGCCACCTCGATGGCGTTGCCGGCGGTCAGCCCGAGGGGAGTTGCCATGTCGGTCAGCAGCGCGACCGTGTGCAGCCCGGCGTCCTGGCCGAGCGAGACCATCGTCCGGGCCAATTCACGGGCGGTCTCGACGTCCTTCATGAACGCTCCGGTTCCGACCTTGACGTCGAGCACGAGCGCGCCGGTGCCCTCGGCGATCTTCTTCGACATGATCGACGACGCGATCAGCGGGATCGCCTCGACGGTGCCGGTGACGTCCCGGAGGGCGTAGAGCTTCTTGTCGGCGGGAGCGAGCCCGTCACCGGCGGCGCAGATGACGGCGCCCACGGACTCGAGCTGCTCGAACATCTCTTCGTTGGAGAGCGCTGCCCGCCAGCCGGGGATCGACTCCAGCTTGTCGAGGGTGCCGCCGGTGTGGCCGAGGCCGCGTCCGGAGAGCTGCGGGACCGCGACGCCGCACGCGGCGACCAGCGGGGCCAGCGGCAGGGTGATCTTGTCGCCCACACCACCGGTGGAGTGCTTGTCGGCGGTCGGCCGCGAGAGCGTGGAGAAGTCCATCCGCTCACCGGAGGCGATCATCGCGTGGGTCCAGCGCGCGATCTCGCGCCGGTTCATCCCGTTGAGCAGGATCGCCATCGCCAGGGACGCCATCTGCTCGTCGGCGACGACACCTTTCGTATAGGCGTCGAGCACCCAGTCGATCTGGCTGTCGGACAACTCGGCCCCGTCGCGCTTGGCGACGATGACCTCCACTGCGTCATGCATGCGTACCTCCCACGGGAACCCTACGGAACCCGTTCAGCACGAACGTCCCCCGGCTCTCCGGCTCACCCGTGAGAGCCACGTCGGGGATCGTGGCGAACAGCGCCGACACCGACTCCACCAGCTCCATCCGCGCCAGCGGGGCGCCGAGGCAGAAGTGGACGCCGACCCCGAAAGCCAGGTGGTTGTTGGGTTCCCGCGTCACATTGAACTCGTCGGGCCGGTCGAACACGGCCGGGTCGCGGTTGGCCGCTCCGAGCAGCGCGGCGATCTTCTGGCCCTCCTCGACCAGCACACCGCCGACCTCGACGGGCTCGGTCGCCGTCCGTTCGAAGAGCTGGAGCGCGGAGTCGAAGCGCAGCATCTCCTCCACGCACGCCGCCGCGTCCGGGCCGGGCCGCAGCCCGCGGCGGAGCATGGCGACCAGCCCGTTGCCGAACACGTTGACCGAGGCCTCGTGCCCGGCGTTGAGGAGCAGCACCACCGCCGCGACGACCTCGTCGTCCGTCAGCTCGGTCGCGGCGAGGTCGCTGACCAGGTCGTCCTTCGGAGAGGTACGACGCTCCGCCACCAGCTCGCGCACGAGCCCGGCGAAGTCGGTGGCCGCGGACACGGCCGCGTCGACCACGGCAGGCGACGGGTCCACCTCGTACATGTGCACGATCGCCTGCGACCAGTCCCGGAGGGATGGCGCGTAGGACCGAGGCACCCCGAGCAGGTCGGCGATCACGAGCACCGGCAACGGTTCGGCATAGTCGGCGATGACGTCGAAGCCCGCGGGGTCGATCTCGGCCAGGAGCCCGGCGGCGAGCTCGCGCACCCGGGGCCGCAGCCGCTCGACGTGTCCGCGGTTGAAGGCCTTGGCGACGGGCCGACGCAGCCGCGTGTGCTCGGGCGGCTCGTTCTCCATCATCTGGTTGCGGTGCAGCAGGTTGAACGGCTCGAGGTGGTCGAGCGGCTCCTTGTCCCGCCAGATCCGGCCCAGCCGCCGGTCACGCTGGACCGCGCTGACCGCCTCGTGGGAGAACGTGAGGTACATGCCCGACGCCTCGTGCCACGCCACCGGGTGCCGGGCTCGCTCCGCGGCGAAGTGCGGGTAGGGATCCGCGACGACCTCGGGCGAGGTCAGGTCAAGCGAGGTCGTCGGGACCGAACGCATCCGGCAGCACCTCGTCCATCCGCTTCACCCCGGAGACCGTCATCAGCAACAGCTCGGCCCCGCCGTTCTCGTAGAGGACCTGGCGGCAGCGCCCGCACGGCATGATCACGTCGCCCGCGCCGTTGACGCACACCGCGTGGGTGAGCCGCCCGCCCCCGGTCGCGTGCAGTGACGACACCATGCCGCACTCCGCGCACAGGCCGACGCCGTACGCCGCGTTCTCGACGTTGCAGCCAACCACGAACCGGCCGTCGTCGACCCGCGCGGCCGCCCCCACGGGGTAGTGGGAGTACGGCGCGTAGGCGCGCTGCATGATCGCGACCGCCCGCTGGCGCAGGTCCTCCCAGTCGCCGTCACCGAAGGTGGGCATGGCTATCCCGCGCTGCCCTTCCGATAGATCTGGCCGTCGGCCTTGGGCATTCGGAGCCGCTGGGAGGCGAAGGCCAGGACCAGCAGGGTGGCGATGTACGGGGTCATGCCGGTGAACTCGCGCGGGACCTCGTCGGTGGTGAGGAACCACAGGAGGAAGAGCGCACCGAGCACGAGGAAGACGATGCCCTGGGTGCGCTGGCCCTTGTAGAAGCGCCAGGCGGACAGCGCCACGAGACCGATCGCCACGAGCAGCAGCAGCGCGTGGATGGTCTCGGAGGACCGCAGGGGCAGGCTGTCGGTGTAGCCGAACATCAGCGAGCCGGTGAGGATGCCGCCCGGTCGCCAGTTGCCGAAGATCATGGCCGCCAGGCCGATGTAGCCGCGGCCGCCGGTCTGCCCGGTCACGAAGCCGCTGGACGCCACGAGGGCAAGGAAGCCGCCGCCGATGCCGGCGAAGCCGCCGGAGATCAGGACGGCGATCCATTTGTAGCGGATCACGTTGACGCCGAGGCTCTCGGCTGCCTGCGGGTTCTCGCCGCACGACCGGAGCCGAAGACCGAACGTCGTCCGCCAGAGCGCCCACGCCGTGACCCCGACGAGCGCGAAGGCGAGGATCGTGAAGGAGCTGATGCCCGTCGTGACGGCGGCGACCATCGAGGCGATGTCGGAGACGAAGAACCAGTTCTTCTCCGACAACGTGGTGGCGGCATCGGAGATCCCGGGCACCGTGAAGCTGGGTGGCCGGTCGAGACCCGTCAGCTGTTTGACCCCACCGCCCTCGAGGTCGGCGAAGTAGGCCTCGGCGAGGAACTTGGAGGCGCCCAGGCCGATGATGTTGATGGCCACACCGGACACGATGTGGTCGACCCCGAAGGTGACGGTGGCGAGCGCGTGCAGGGCGCCGCCGATGGCACCGAGCAGGGCGGCACCGATGATGCCGACCCACGGACCGTAGAAGTAGGTGAAGTACGCCGCCCCCCAGGTGCCGAGGATCATCTGCCCCTCGAGACCGATGTTGACCACGCCGGCGCGCTCGGCCCAGAGCCCGCCCATGGCCGCCATCAGGATCGGGCAGGTGGCGATCAGGGCGGCCCGCAGGCTGCCCGGCGAGTCGATCTGGTGGGCGCCGGTGATCACCCGGACGGCCGACACCGCCGCGACCGCCAGCAGGGCGACCCAGAGCCACGTGTAGCGGGAGCGACCGTTGTTCCGCGCGGGTGCCACGGTGGGCTCGGCGAGCAGCGTGCTCATGCGGAGACCGCCTCTTCCTTGCTGGGCTTCGCGGCTTCGAGCTCGCGTTTCACGGCGTTCTGCTCGGCGGCGGCGCGGCGGCGGCCGACGACCTCGTAGGCGACGACGACCGCGAGCACGATGACGCCCTGCGTGATCTGGACGACGTTCTGGGAGATGTCGGTCTCGATGGTGAGGCGGTTCGACTGCTCGTTGAGGTAGGCGAACAGGATGGCGCCGAAGAAGATGCCGAGCGGCCGGTTGCGGCCCAGCAGGGCGACCGCGATGCCGGTGAAGCCTAGCCCGGCCTGGAACGTGGTGCCGTAGGAGTGGGCCGCACCGAAGAGCGCCGGCATCCAGATCAGCCCGGCGATCGCGCCCGAGAGCATCATCGAGATCACGACCATGCGGTTGACCTTGACCCCCGACGCCACCGCTGCCGTCTCGGACATGCCGGTGGCGCGGAGATCGAACCCGAAGCTGGTGCGGTTGAGGAGGAACGAGAACCCGATGCCCGCCAGGACCGCGAGGATCGCGAGCGTCCAGATGGCGCCGTCACGATCGAGGAACGGCGTCCATCCGCTGAGCTGGCTGCCCTCCTCGAGGACGGTCGTCCGGCGCGAGTTGCCGGCCCGGTCGCCGTACGTGTTGAGGAAGTAACCGGTCAGGGTGACCGCGATCGCGTTGAGCATGATCGTCGAGATCACCTCGCTGACGCCGCGGGTGACCTTGAGGAGTCCGGCGATGCCGGCCCAGATCGAGCCCACCGCCATCGCCACGACGAGGCTCAGGATGACGTTGGCGTAACCGGGCAGGAGTGCCAACCCGGCGACGACAGCCGCGACGTACGACGCCATGACGTACTGGCCCTCGACCCCGATGTTGAAGAGGTTCATCCGGAAGCCGATGGCGGCGGCCAGCGCCGACAGGAAGATCATCGAGGACTGGTTGACGATGTTGACGTAGACCCGGTCGGCCGGAAGGTCGAGGATGATCGACCAGAAGTCGGCCGGGCTGCTCCCGGCGAACAGGATCAGCACGCTGGTGATGGCCATCGCGGCCACGACCGCGACCAGCGGTGCGATGAGCGCGCCGAGGACGCGCTTCACGATGTTCATGCCGACTCCTCGTCGTGGCCGCCGGTCATCGCCTGGCCGAGATCCTGGGGGGTGACGGTCTGCGGGTCGAACTCGCCGACGAGCTTGCCGCGCAGGATGACCCGGATGGTGTCGGAGAGCCCGATCAGCTCGTCGAGGTCGGCCGAGATCAGCAGCACCGCGAGGCCCGCGCGACGGGCCTTCTTGATGTGCTCCCAGATCGCGGCCTGGGCGCCGACGTCGACGCCCCGGGTCGGGTGGGACGCGATCAGCAGGATCGGGTCACCGCTCATCTCGCGCCCGACGATCAGCTTCTGCTGGTTGCCGCCCGACAGGGCCCGCGCCGCGGTGTCGATACCGGGCGTGCGGACGTCGTACTGCTCGACGATCCGCTCGGTGTCCTCGCGGGCGCCGCCGCGGTCGATCAGGAAGCCCTTGGCCGCTGGTGGGCGGTTCTGGAAGCCGAGGATGCGGTTCTCCCAGAGCGGCGCGTCGAGCAGCAGGCCGTGCCGGTGCCGGTCCTCCGGGATGTAGCCGATGCCGGCGAGGCGACGGTCGCGGGTGTCCCAGCGGGTGATGTCCTGGCCACCGACGGAGATCACGCCCGCGCCGGGCTTGCGCATGCCCATGATCGACTCGACCAGCTCGGCCTGGCCGTTGCCCTCGACGCCCGCGATCCCGAGGACCTCGCCCCGGTGGATCGTCAGGTCGATGTCGGAGAGCAGCGCGCGGCCGAAGGCGTCGTCGAGCTGCACGTCCCGGATCTGGAGGAGCACCTCGTCGGTGACGGTCGACTCGGCGGTCTCGGGCGACGGCAGCTCCGACCCGACCATCAGCTCGGCGAGCTGGCGCTTGGTCGTGCCCTCGGGGCTGGCCTCGCCCACGGTGGTGCCGCGGCGCATGACGGTGATGTCGTCGGCGATCGCGAGGACCTCGTCGAGCTTGTGCGAGATGAAGAGGATGGTGTGCCCCTCGGCCTTGAGGCCGCGGAGGTTCTCGAAGAGGGCGTCGACCTCCTGCGGGACGAGCACGGCGGTCGGCTCGTCGAGGATGATGATCTTGGCGCCGCGGTAGAGGACCTTGAGGATCTCCACGCGCTGCCGCTCGCCGACGCCGAGGTCCTCGACCAGCTCGTCGGGATCGAGGTCGAAGCCGTAGGCGCGGGAGACCTCGAGGATCCGCTCGCGCGCCGCGTCGCCGATGCCGTGGAGCTTCTCGGCACCCAGGACGACGTTCTCGAGGACGGTGAAGTTGTCGGCCAGCATGAAGTGCTGGAACACCATGCCGATGCCGTGGCTGATGGCGTCGGTGGGCGAGGAGAAGCTGACCTCCTCGCCGTTGATGGTGAGCGTGCCGTCGTCGGGCTTCTGCACGCCGTAGAGGATCTTCATGAGCGTCGACTTGCCGGCGCCGTTCTCACCGATGAGCGCGTGGACGGTGCCGCTGCGGATGGTGATGTCGACGTCGTGGTTCGCGATCACACCCGGGAAACGCTTGCCGATCCCCCGGATCTGCACCGCGTCCGCGGTGGCCGGGGATGCAGCCGTGGCGCTCATGTGTCTCCCTCACCTGGTCTCACGGAGCACCCCTGCTCCGCACGTGGAACGGACCCGGGGTCACGCTACCGCGTGTCCCCGGGCCCGTTGGTTCACCCGTGGATCAGGGTGCCGTCGGAACCTCGATGTCGCCGGCCTCGATCTGCGCGGCGAAGTCGTCGATCTGCGCCTGGGTGTCCTCGTCGAGGAAGTCACCCGACGTCGAGTAGCCCACACCATCGGCGGCGAGGTCGTAGGTCACGTAGCTGACCAGCGGCTCCTCGTTGGAGATGGAGTCCACCATGTTGAACGTGGCGGTGTCGACGCGCTTGAGCATGGAGGTCAGGATGTGCGCCTGGGCCTCGTCGCTCGCGCTGAGGTACTGGTCGGAGTCGACACCGATCGCCCACATGCCGTCGCCGGCCTCGACCGCGGAGTCGAAGACGCCCGCACCCGAGCCGCCGGAGGCGTGGTAGACCACGTCCGCGCCGTTCTGGTACATCGCGTCGGCCGCAGCCTTGCCGCCGGCCGGGTCGTTGAAGCCCTTGAGGTCGGTCTCCTCAATGTAGGTGACGTCGACCGTGATGGCCTCGTCGACCGCGGCGACACCGGCGGCGAAGCCGGCCTCGAACTTCTTGATCAGGTCGACGTTGACGCCACCGACGAAGCCGACGTGGTCGGTCTCGGTGGTGAGAGCAGCGGCGACACCGACGAGGAAGGAGCCCTCCTGCTCGGCGAAGCCGAGGTAGGCGACGTTGTCGTTGGCCTCGGCGTCGGGGTCGTAGCCGTCGATGACGGCGAAGCTGACGTCCGGGAAGTCCGGAGCCACGGCGTTGGCCGCGTCACTGTAGGCGAAGCCCACACCGATGATCGGGTTGTGGCCACCCTCGGCCAGCGAACGGAGGCGGTCCTCACGGGCCGACTCGGCTTCACCGTCCTGGGCCTCGGCCTCGGTGCAGGTGGCGTCGAGCTCGTCGACCGCCTTCTGCATGCCGACTGCGGCGGAGTCGTTGAACGACTGGTCGCCACGACCGCCGACGTCGTACGCGAGACCCACCTTGGGGCCGTCGCCGGAACCTTCACACAGGTCCGGGGCTGCCTCGGTCGTGCTCTTCTCATCATCATTTGCGCAGCCGGCCAGGGCCAGGGCGAGAACCGCCGATGCTGCTGCAATCTTGGTCAGGCGACGCAAGATGCCTCCTAGAGTCGTGTGCACCATGGACTGGCGCGAAACATGGGTCACCATAGACCTGCTCCGGCCCCTCTGGGGGTCCAAGACGACGAAGTTTCTCGGGTTGTTACCTCTCGGTGACCAAGGCGCCCACGGCAGCCTCGGCGAGCACCCGCGCGCCGATCGCCGTGGCACGCTCGTCGATGCGGAGATTGCCCTGGTGGAGGTCGTACGTCGGCCCGCCCGGCGTGCGCGTCCCGAGCCGTGCCATGGCCCCGGGGACGCGGTCGAGGTACCAGCCGAAATCCTCTCCGCCGAGGCTCTGGGTGGTCGAGACCCGGCCGTCGGGACCGAGCACCCGCTCCACCGCCCCGTCGAAGACCCGGGTCGACACGCCGTCGTTCACGACGGGAGGCACCCCGCGCCGGTAGTCGACCTCGGCGCTCACGCCGTACGGCGCGACGATCTGCTCGATCAGGGTGCGGACCAGCGACTCGGCCTCGGCCCAGGCGACGGAGTCGAGCATTCGCACGGTGCCCGCGACCTGGCCGTGGCCGGGGATGACGTTGTGGGCGGACCCGGACCGGACCATGCCCCAGACGACGCTGACGCCCGCCCGCGGGTCGAGGCGGCGGGACAGGATGGCGGGGAGCTCGGTGATCACCTTGCCGAGGGCGAAAGTGAGGTCCTCGGTCAGATGTGGGCGGGAGGTGTGGCCGCCGCTGCCGGTGAGGCGCACGCCCAGGGCGTCGGCCGCTCCGGTGAGCGCGCCCTCCCGCAGGCCGACCGTGCCGACGTCGAGCGTCGGGTCGCAGTGGAGCATGAAGATCCGGGCGACCTGGTCGAGGGCGCCGGCCCCCATCAGGTGGAGGGCGCCGCCGGGCATGACCTCCTCGGCCGGCTGGAAGAAGAAGCGGACCCGGCCGCGCAGCAGTCCTCGGGCGTGGGTCTCGGCGAGCGCCAGCGCGGCGCCGACGAGGCCCGCGGTGTGCACGTCGTGACCGCAGGCGTGGGCGACCCCGGGGGTGGTGCTGGCCCAGGCGTCGCCGGTCGTGTCGTCCACGGGCAGGGCGTCGAGATCGGCGCGCAGCGCCACGATCGGGCCGCTGTCGCCGACGTCGGCGATCAGGCCGGTGCTGTCCATCCGGGTGATCTCGAGGCCGGCCTCCGCGAGGCGGGTCGCCACCAGCCGGGTGGTCCGCGTCTCCGCCCAGGAGAGCTCGGGGTGGGCGTGGAGGTCGCGCCGGAGCTCGATCAGCTCGTCGGAGTACTTCTCGACGACGGACTCGATGGTCGAGCTGGCATCGGTGGGTTCGGTGGTTGGCATCGCGTCGTCAAGGTTAGTTCACCTGCGGTTTGCCTCACCTGCCGATCCCGACAAACAGTCTGCACGGATCAGCGACCCCGGGCCGCAGCCTGGGGCCGTTCGTGGTGCTCGAGGGTCCAGGTGACCAGGCGGCCGAAGGGCGGTTCCTCGCTCAGGGTGTCGACCGTCGCATACAGTCGTCCGACCGAGTACTCCAGCGCAGCCGGGAAGTTTGCGGTCCGGTACACCTCCGGCGTGGCGCTGCCGGCGGGAATCTTGGCCACCTCTCCGCTGAACAGCTGGTTCACGTACATGTCCCCGTGCGGGGTGATGGCCAGGCCCACCGGCGTGAAGAGGCCTTCGACCTCGGTGGTCATCGCCCCGGAGGAGGGGTTGATCCCGGTCACGGCCCCGGAGGCGACGACCTCGCCAGGCCCACCCGGCAGAGTCGTGACATGCAGATTGCCGTCGGGACCCATCTCGATGTCGGTAGGCACCGGTTCGCTGAAGTAGGTGAGGCCCGTGACGCACTCAGGCAGTCCGAACATCGCAACCAGTTCTTCGGTCACCTCGATCCCGGCCGGGTCGAGCACGGCGAGAGTCCTCACGTCTCCGCCCTCGACTGCGAACACGGCGTTGGCACCGGCGTCCGCGACGTACGTCGTGGTGCCATCGCCCCAGGTGGCGTACGGGTGAGACTCGACGATGCCGCCGTACCTGGCCGGACCGAAGTCCTGCGCCGGCCACTGCTCCTCGCACTCTGCATCGATGTCGACGAGGCCGTACTCACTGTCGGCGTCCGGATTGCTGGAGGCCTCGTACGCCGAAAGGTCGGCCAGCGTTGTCACGCTGTCACCATTCTTCTGGCGAAGGAAGGTCCTGCCGTTGTTCTTCGAGACGGCGAAGGTCAGAATCCCCTTTCGGACCGACAGAGCGCCGACCTCCCCCTTCTCGACATAGATGTCCTTGGGTGCGTGGCCGGGCCGGACCTTGGTGATGACGCCCACGAAATTCTGGGCGGTGAACACCGTGCCGTTGCGGCGTACTGCGATGCTCAGCGGCCCGATCAGGCCGTCGTCGACAGTGATGCGCCGAAAGTCGGCCGGCGAAACCGACCGTTCGGCGTGTATGGCCGGCGCCGGCAGGCTGACAAGTGCGACAGCCGCCACGACGAGGGAGATGGGGACGGTGCGACGACGCATGATTCCTCCGTAGGCAAAGCGATGTCATGCCAGTGTCGACGTCCCGGTGTCCCGGGCACATGGGTCAGGTAACCCATTTGTACGGGACCATCCGGGTGGTCATCACCCCGATCCGGGTGGTCCCTACCCCTGTTTGTCGTAAGCCGCCAACAGATGGTCCGCTGCTGTGGTAGAGGGGATCTCGCCCGAGAGGACGGCGTCGCGCACCTCGTCACGGATGGCGGCCACCTCAGGCGAGCGGCGCAGCCGGTCAGCCAGCTCGTCGCGGACCAGGGCCCAGGTGAAGTCCAGCTGCTGCTGCGCCCGCTTGGCGGCCAGTCCCTCCTCGCCGAGGTGATCACGGTGACCGAGCACCCGCTCCCAGACGTCCTCCACGCCGGTCCCGTTCAGGGCGGAGCAGGTGACGACCGGCGGCGCCCACGCCCCCTTGCCGTGCACGAGGCGGAGCGCCCCGGCCAGGTCGCGGGCCGCCGACCGGGCTTCCTGCTCCCGGTCCCCGTCGGCCTTGTTGACCGCGATCACGTCGGCGATCTCGAGGATGCCCTTCTTGATGCCCTGCAGCTGGTCGCCGGTGCGGGCCAGGGTCAGGAAGAGGAAGGTGTCGACCATGCCCGCCACGGTCACCTCGGACTGCCCGACGCCGACCGTCTCGACCAGCACGACGTCGTACGCCGCCGCCTCCAGCACCGCCATCGCCTGGCTGGTGGCCCGGGCGACGCCGCCCAGCGTGCCCGCGGACGGGGACGGGCGGATGTAGGCGTTCGGGTCGGTGGACAAGCGGGCCATCCGGGTCTTGTCACCGAGGACGGACCCGCGGGTCCGGACGCTGGACGGGTCGACCGCGAGGACGCCGACCCGGTGCCCCGCCGCGGTCAGGAGGCTCCCCAGAGCCTCGATGAACGTGGACTTGCCGACTCCCGGGACCCCCGAGATACCGACCCGCACCGCCGTCGACGTGACGCCCACGCCGAGCTCGCCGAGCAGCTCGCGCGCGGCCTCCCGGTGCGCCCGCTTGGACGACTCGACGAGCGTGATCGCGCGCGAGACCGTGGCCCGGTCCCCCGCGAGGACACCCGCGGCGAGCGCGCCGAGGTCCATCGTCAGTGCCCGAGCTGTGCGGAGAGCTTCTCGAGCAGGTCGAGTGCGGACTCGGCGATGACGGTGCCGGGCAGGAACACCGACGCTGCGCCCATCTCCTTCAGCGTGGCGACGTCGTCGGGCGGGATCACGCCACCGATGACGACCATGATGTCGGGGCGCCCCCGCTCGGCGAGCGCCTGGCGCAGCTCGGGCAGCAGCGTCAGGTGACCCGCCGCCAGCGAGGAGACGCCCACGATGTGCACGTCGGCGTCGATCGCCTGCTGGGCGACCTCGTCCGGCGTCGAGAACAGCGGACCTACGTCCACGTCGAAGCCCATGTCGGCGAACGCGCTGACCACGACCTTCTGTCCGCGGTCGTGACCGTCCTGGCCCATCTTCGCGACCAGGATCCGCGGACGGCGGCCTTCGCCCTCCTCGAACGCGTCGGCGGCCTCAATCACCTGCTGCACGAGCTGGTTGCCGGCCGCCCCGGTCTCGTCCCTGAACACGCCGCTGATCGTACGGATCACGGCCTGGTGCCGTCCGTATACCTTCTCCAGCGCGTCGGATATCTCGCCGACGGTCGCCTTGGCCCGGGCCGCGTCGACCGCGAGGGTGAGCAGGTTCTGGTCCAGCGAGCCACCGTGCACGTGGCCGTCCTGCGCGGACTTCGTGAGCGCGTCGAGGGTCCGTCGTACGTCGTCGTCGTTGCGTTCGGCGCGGAGCCGCTCGAGCTTGGCGATCTGCTGGCGGTAGACGTCGTTGTTGTCGACGCGCAGGACGTCGAGCTTGTCCTCGACGGCGAGTCGGTAGGTGTTGACGCCGATCACCTTCTGGGTGCCGGAGTCGATCCGGGCCTGGGTGCGCGCCGCCGCCTCCTCGATCCGCATCTTGGGGATGCCCTGCTCGATCGCCTTGGCCATGCCCCCGGCCTGCTCGGCCTCGAGGATGTGGGCCCACGCACGCTCGGCGAGGTCGTGGGTCAGCCGCTCCACGTAGTAGGAGCCACCCCACGGGTCGATGGTCCCGGTGGTGCCGCTCTCCTGCTGGAGGAGCAGCTGGGTGTTGCGCGCGATCCGGGCGGAGAAGTCGGTCGGCAGCGCGATCGCCTCGTCGAGGGCGTTCGTGTGCAGTGACTGCGTGTGCCCCTGGGTCGCGGCCATCGCCTCGATGGCGGTGCGCTGGACGTTGTTGAAGACGTCCTGCGCCGTGAGCGACCAGCCGCTGGTCTGGCTGTGGGTTCGCAGGCTGAGCGACTTGGGGTTCTGCGGGTCGAACTGGCGCACCAGCCGGGCCCACAGCGCGCGGGCGGCGCGGAGCTTGGCGACCTCCATGAAGAAGTTCATGCCGATCGCCCAGAAGAACGACAGCCGCGGCGCGAACGCGTCGATGTCGAGGCCAGCCTCGAGCCCGGCCCGGATGTACTCGACACCGTCGGCGAGCGTGTACGCGAGCTCCAGGTCAGCCGTCGCTCCGGCCTCCTGGATGTGGTAGCCGGAGATCGAGATGGAGTTGAAGCGCGGCATCCGCTCGGCCGTGTAGGCGAAGATGTCGGAGATGATCCGCATGCTCGGGGTCGGCGGGTAGATGTAGGTGTTGCGGACCATGAACTCCTTGAGGATGTCGTTCTGGATGGTCCCCGTGAGCTGCTCCGGCTTCACCCCCTGCTCCTCGGCCGCCACGATGTAGAGCGCCAGGACCGGCAGCACCGCGCCGTTCATGGTCATGCTGACGCTCATCTGGTCGAGCGGGATGCCGTCGAAGAGGGTGCGGGCGTCGTAGATCGAGTCGATCGCCACGCCCGCCATGCCGACGTCGCCGCGGACCCGCGGGTGGTCGGAGTCGTAGCCGCGGTGGGTGGCCAGATCGAAGGCGACGCTCAGCCCCTTCTGCCCCGCCGCGAGGTTGCGCCGGTAGAACGCGTTGGATTCCTCCGCGGTCGAGAACCCGGCGTACTGGCGGATCGTCCACGGCTGGGTCGTGTACATCGTCGGGTAGGGGCCGCGCAGGAACGGGTTCAGTCCGGGCCAGGTGTCGAGCGCGTCGAGGCCCTCGAGGTGCTCGGGGCCGTAGACCGGGAGGATGTCGATCCCCTCCGGGCTCCCCCACGCTGCTCCGCTGGTCGACGAGGACGCGTTCGCCGATGCGTCACCGCCGTCACCCGACAGTGGGAGTCCGGCAAAGCTCTCGGGGACAGTCATGCCAGCTTCTCCCTCGTACGGGTGAGGAACTCGAGCGCGTGCACGCCCATGGCCGCGGAGTCGTCGACCGCGAGGTCGCCCGGCTTCCCCGCCAGGATCACCCACGTCGCTCCCGCCTCGCGCAGCGCGCCGACCAGGTCGGCACCCCATTCGGCGTACGTCGGGTCGGTGCCGGCCAGGCAGACGACATGCTGGCCGTCGTACGCCGCGAGCACGCCGTCCACGCCTTCGGTGGCTCCGGCGACCTCGACGGGGACGCCGCCCGCCGCGAAGAGGTTGGTGGCAAAGGTGGCCCTCGCGGTGTGCGCCGAGATCGGGCCCATGGTGGCCAGGAAGACCGGCTGCGCCGCCGGGTCGTCGCGGAGCGCCTCGAACGCGGCACCGTAGCGGCGGACCTCGTGGTCGTGCGGGTGCGGCTCCCGCGCGGGCAGCTCCTCGCCCAGGTGCGGGAACTCGGTGACCCCCGTGAGCGGGCGCTGGCGTCGGGCGACCTGCTCGTCGCGGCGCGCGACGACCTCGGCGATCCGCTCCTCGAGGGCGTCCAGCCCGGACTCCTCGATCAGGCCGAGCTCGGCCCAGGCGGCGATCGCGATGTCGTCGGTGAGCTTCTCGACGGCGTACGCGCCGCCGGCGGGGTCGGCGACGCGAGCGACGTGGGACTCGGAGATCAGCAGTGAGCTGGTGTTGCGGGCGATCCGGCGGCCGAAGGCGTCCGGCACGCCGAGCGCGCTGTCGAACGGCAGGACCGTGACCGCGTCCGCTCCCCCAACGCCCGCGGCAAACGCGGCGACGGTGGTGCGGAGCATGTTCACCCAGGGGTCGTACTTGCTCATCATCGGCCGGCTGGTGACGACGTGCTGGCGCTGCGGGGCTGGCTCCGCCCCGCTCAGCTCCAGCACCCGGGCCCAGAGCCGACGCGCGGCCCGGAGCTTCGCGATGGTGGGAAACTGCTCGTCGGTGGCGGCGTACCGGAACTCGAACAGCGCAACGGCCTCGTCGAGACCGAATCCGGCTGCGGTCAGCTCGCGGAGGTACGCCGCGCCGACGGCCAGCGAGTAGGCGAGCTCCTGGACGTCGGAGGCGCCCCGGTCGTGGACGGTGGCGGCGTCGACGACCACCCCGAGCGTGCCGGCATCGCGCGCGAGACCGGCGACCTCGACCAGGCTGTCGTCACGACCGCCCAGGTTGGTGCCGTCGGCAGGCGTGGTGTCGCCCAGGACCTCGAGGAAGGCGCGGGCCGCGGCCGCCTGGTCGGCGGGCGCATCGATCACGACGGGAGCGAGGTCGAGCAGCACCTCGGTGAGCAGGGTGCGCAGGTCGGCGTCGGGGGTGACCTCGAGCCAGAGCGACGTCACCCCGTTGGTGAGGTCGACGAGCGCGGCCTCGTTGGCGGCCTTCGCGTCGGCGATGGCGAGGTGGGCCCGGATGTCCCAGTCACCGGCCCGGACCGGGCGTCCCTCGGTGGCCAGCTCCTCGAGAAGGGCACGGGATCCGAGGGGAGCCACCGCGATGCCGTCGAGGGTCGTCCGGGTGAGTCTGTCCCACGCGAGCTCGTCGTCGTCCTCGTCCTTCAGCCGGCGGGCCTTGCGGAGCACGGCTGCCGCGGCCTTCTCCCAGTCGGCGCGCCCGGGGGCGCCGTCGGACGAGGCCAGCTCGAGCGAACCCTGCTCGGGCTCCAGCCCGGTCGGCTCGTCGAGACCGCCCTCGACCTCGCTCACGGCGCGCACCATCGGCAGACGAGTGTCATGGTGCGAACCCTAGGAGCCGGACCGGCAAGGCTGCTACCGAGTGTGACCTTTCCAACCGGACGGAGTCGTCAGTTGCACTGGATCGTGAGGGTGCCGGTCGAGGTGACGGCATACCCGCGACTGTGCGGCCCGGTCCAGAGATAGGTGTCGTCTCGATGTCGCTGATACCGCCAGCTCCCGGCCGTCTTGCACCGGTGATGTCGTCGGCAGAGCGGAGCCAGGTGTCCGGCCGGGTCTGACCGGGCGGTCCGGTGTCGTCGTAGGGGTCGATGTGGTCGAGGTCGCAGGACCGCGAGGGTCGGTGGCAGAAAGGGAAGACGCAGTGCCGGTCGCGCAAGATGACGAGCTCGCGCATCCAGGCCGGCGGCTCGTGGCGGTCGACGGCGTCACCGCACCCGAGGTCGAGGACGGGCTGGACCGTCACCCGGGAGTGGCCGACCCACTCCCTGATCTTCGCGATCGTGGCCGGGCCGAACTTCTCGACCTCGCCGACCGCGGTCGCGGACTGTGGCTCGGCGAAGCGGACCAGGTCGCTGAGGGAGAAGTGGAGGTAGAACCGGGTCGTGGCAGCGCGCCCGGTACCGGTGGGGCCGGGCTCCTGGTCGCCGACGAGCGCGAGCAGGTCGAGGCTCGCCTGCTGGTCGGCGATGACGCCCAGCGCCTTGGCCTTGCGGACCTCCAGCGGGTCGTCGTCACCCAACGCCGCCAACGCAGCGGCCTGGTCGCACACCAGGTCGTAGAACTTGGTCAGGTCCAGGGTGTCGCCGGTGACGTCGAGGTGCGAGGTGCCCGCGAACTCCCCCGCGCCGGGGTGGTGGAGGCGAACCTGCCAGCCGGCCTTCCCCTTCCGCTCGCGCTCGGCCAGGAGCTCGGGGTGGTGCTTGGCGACTGCCATCGCGACCACCCGCTCGATCAGCACCGCACCGCAGGAGTCGAGCCGCGCCGCCAGCTCCCCGTCGACGTACGCCGCGGCCGCCCTGGACAGCACGTGGGTGGCCTGGGCGACCTTGCGGGCCTTCCAGGGTGCGACCTCGAGCGCCTCGACACGTCGCCAGATCCGGGGGAGGCGGTGCTGCAGGTCGAGCCCGTCGGCGATCAGCTGCATGCCGGTCGTGGTGGAGACGCCCAGGGCGGCCGCGAACGGCTCCGGGGCGAACGCAGCGATCGCCGGGGTGCCGTCACCGCCGAGGCTCTCGTCGCTCTCCAGCAGACCCGGCCCACCCCACGTGGCGACACCGGTGTCGGCCGAGGCCGGGTGGAGCACGCACCACCGGGCGGCAAGCCGCAGCTTGCCTCTCTCGGCCTCCCTGGCTGCGGCCTCCTTGTCCTCGAGCAGGGCCAGCACCCACTCCGCGTCGAGGTCCTCGACCACGACCGGCTGACCACTGAGATCCGTTTCGAACATGAGTCCATTCCAGCACTGGCCGCCGACATACCTCCCCGGGATTCAGCCGGTCGGGATCGGACCTGTGAGGAACTCCCGCCGGGGAACCTCCAGCCCCACCAGCGCGTCTGACAGGTGTGACGACCTTCCCGACCTTCCGGACGTTCCGCCGGACGGCCGGGCTCACGGCCGCCTTGGCCGCGCTCACCACGACCGCGGCCGGGTGCGCCGGTGACCAGCGCGTCGGGTCGGCGGACTGCACCTCCCAGATCCGGCTCGACGGCGAGACCTACTCCGGCTACGGCTCCAGCAACCACAGCGCCACGGAGCACGCCGTCGCCGACGAGGCCGAGTGCCACGACGTGGGAGCCGACGCCGCGGGGTCGGTGTTCCCGGACGACGCCCGCTCGGTGAGCGTGTCCACCTTCGACGGCTACGCGCCCGGGGACGTCCTGGGTGTCCGTTTCGACGAGAACACCTTCACCGTCTTCATGGCCGACTCCCTGTCACCCGACGAACGCGACCGCGTCCTCGAGGAGCTCGCCGGCCCCGATCGGCAACGCCGCACCCCCTAGGTCGTGGATCGGTGCCACCTGGTGGCACCGATCCACGAGCTAGACCCCTGCGCCTTCGGCAGGGAACCGGAGAGCGAGCGCTGCCCTGATCTCCACGTGGCGGACCAGGAAGCCACGCTCGTCGAGCCGTTTGCGGCGCAGCCAGGCAGTCACCTCGTCGTTGCACTTGCTGGCGTTGCACGAGCCACAGGCCGGGGCGATGTTGTCGAGCGTGTAGCGACCGCCCCGGGAGATCGCCAGGACACAGTCTCGCTGCAGGGGGCGGTCGGTCGCGCCGCAGTAGGCGCACCCGCCCCACAGCGCCTGGAGCGCTGCCCACTGCTCGGCACTGAGGTCGTGCTCGACCGCACCCATCCGCCGCCGACGGCGGCGGGCGACCCGCGCACGTCGAATCCGGTTCACCGCCACGACCGCAGCCTAGGTTCTGGGGCGGTCGTGAAGCGGGAGCCTCGCCTGCTTCCTAGACCTCGGTCCGCCCGTCGTAGTCCTTGTTGCGGATCCCGATCTTGCTGCCGAGCCACACGAGCGGGTCGAACTTCTTGTCGACCACGCGCTCCTTCATGGGGATGATCGCGTTGTCGGTGATCTTGATGCCCTCGGGACAGACCTCGGTGCAGCACTTGGTGATGTTGCACATCCCGAGGCCGGCCGCTCCCTGCGCGAGCTCGCGCCGGTCGTGGGTGTCCAGCGGGTGCATGTCGAGCTCGGCGTACCGCAGGAAGAACCGCGGACCCGCGAAGGCCGGCTTGTTGTCCTCGTGGTCACGGACGACGTGGCAGGTGTTCTGGCACAGGAAGGACTCGATGCGCTTCCGGAACTGCTGGCCGCGCTCCACGCCGATCTGTGCCATCCGGCGCTTACCGTCGGCATCGCGCGGCGGCAGCTCGGCGTACGGCAGCTCCTTGGCCTTCTCGTAGTTGTACGAGACGTCCGTGACCAGGTCCCGGATCACCGGGAACGACCGCATCGGCGTGACCGTGATCGTCTCCGACTCCTCGAAGTCGGAGAGGCGGGTCATGCACAGCAGCCGCGGCCGGCCGTTGATCTCGGCACTGCAGGAGCCGCACTTCCCGGCCTTGCAGTTCCACCGGATCGCCAGGTCGCCGGTCTGGGTGGCCTGCAGGCGGTGCAGGGCGTCGAGGACGACCTCACCCTCGGAGACCTCGACCGTGTAGTCGGCCAGGTCGCCGCCGGACACGTCGCCGCGCCACACCCGCATCTTCAGGTCGTACCCCATGTCAGTTGCCTTCCTTGGGCTCGGTGGGCTGCGCGGGAGCCGGCTCGAAGTACTTCTTGAGCTCGTCGGGCATGGTCGGGAGCGGCTTCTCGCTGAGCACGATGCCCTCGCCCGTCTCGTTGAGGCGGACGACGAGGTTCTTCGTCCCCCACGACTCGTTGTCGGCCTTGGGGAAGTCGTCACGGGTGTGCCCACCCCGTGACTCCTCGCGCGCCAGCGCCGCCTTCGCGATGCTCTCGGAGACGATCAGCATGTTGCGCAGGTCGATCGCGAGGTGCCAGCCGGGGTTGTACTGTCGGTGCCCCTCCACGACCATCGTCTTCGCCCGCTCCTTGAACGCCTCGATCTCGCGGAGCGACTCCTCGAGCTCGGACCCGGTGCGGATGATGCCGACCAGGTCGTTCATCGACTGCTGCAGGTCGTGCTGGATCGTGTACGGGTTCTCCCCGCCCTCGACCTCGAACGGCGCCACGGCACTCGCGGCAGCGGCCTTCACGTCGGACTCGTCCACCTTCGGGCGGTTGCCGCCCAGCGAGCTGGTGTACGCCGTGGCGGCCTCGCCCGCACGCTTGCCGAAGACCAGCAGGTCTCCGAGCGAGTTGCCACCGAGCCGGTTGGACCCGTGCATGCCGCCAGAGCACTCGCCCACGGCGTACAGGCCGGTGATCTCGCTCTCCTGGGTGTCCGCGTCGACCTCGACCCCGCCCATCACGTAGTGGCAGGTGGGCCCGATCTCCATCGGCTCCTGGGTGATGTCGACGTCCGCCAGCTCCTTGAACTGGTGGTACATCGACGGCAGCCGCTTGCGGATGAACTCGGGCGTACGCCGGGACGCGATGTCGAGGAAGATGCCACCGTGCGGTGACCCCCGGCCGGCCTTGATCTCGGAGTTGATGGCGCGAGCCACCTCGTCGCGGGGCAGGAGCTCGGGTGGCCGACGGTTGTTCTTCTTGTCGTCGTACCAGCGGTCCGCCTCCTCCTCGGTGTCGGCGGTCTCGCTCCTGAAGAACTCCGGGATGTAGTCGAACATGAACCGCTTGCCCGCGGAGTTGCGCAGGATCCCGCCGTCTCCACGGACCGACTCCGTGACCAGCAGCCCCTTCACCGACGGCGGCCAGACCATGCCGGTCGGGTGGAACTGGACGAACTCCATGTTGATCAGGCTGGCGCCGGCGCGCAGGGCGAGGGCGTGGCCGTCACCGGTGTACTCCCAGGAGTTCGAGGTGACCTTGAACGACTTGCCGATCCCGCCGGTGGCGAGGATGACGCTCGGCGCCTCGAACGTGATGAAGCGGCCGGTCTCGCGCCAGTAGCCGAAGGCGCCGGAGACCTTGTCACCGTCCTTCAGCAGGTCGGTGACGGTGCACTCCATGAAGACGTCGATGCCGAGCTGCACGGCCCGCTGCTGGAGGGTGCGGATCATCTCCAGGCCGGTGCGGTCACCGACGTGGGCGAGCCGGGCGTACTTGTGCCCGCCGAAGTCACGCTGGGAGATGAGACCGTCGTCGGTGCGGTCGAACAGGGCGCCCCAGTCCTCGAGCTCCTGGACCCGCTCGGGTGCCTCCTGGGCGTGGAGCTGGGCCATCCGCCAGTTGTTGAGCATCTTCCCGCCACGCATGGTGTCGCGGAAGTGCACCTCCCAGTTGTCCTCGGGCCAGCGGTTGCCCATGGCCGCGGCGATGCCGCCCTCGGCCATCACGGTGTGTGCCTTGCCGAGCAGGGACTTGCAGACGATGGCGGTACGGGCACCGGCGTCGTGGGCGGCGATGGCCGCGCGCAGGCCGGCGCCGCCGGCACCGATCACGACGACGTCGTACGTGTGCCGCTCCATGCCACCGGCGGACTCACCGGACATCTCGTTGCCCGTCATCGGGTGACGGTCACTGGACTCAGACATTTAGAAGAACCTCGGGTCGTCGAAGCGGCCACTGGCCAGCAGGTAGATGTACAGGTCGACCAACGCCACGGAGAACAGGGAAACCCAGGCGTAGCGGGCGTGGTTGACGTTCAGCTTGGAGACCCAGGTCCACATCTTGTAGCGGACCGGGTGCTTGGAGAAGTGCCGCAGCCGGCCGCCCACCGCGTGCCGGCACGAGTGGCACGAGAGCGTGTAGAGCCAGATGTAGACGACGTTGACCAGCATGAGCAGCGTGCCGAGGCCCATGTGGCCCCACTCGTGGTCCTCGTTGCGGAACGCGAGCACGACGTCGAAGGACAGGACCAGCGCGACCAGGATCGCGGCGTACCAGAAGTAGCGGTGGATGTTCTGCAGGATCAGCGGGAACCGGGACTCGCCGGAGTACTTGCCGTGCGGCTCCGCGACGGCGCAGGCCGGCGGCGACAGCCAGAATGCGCGGTAATAGGCCTTGCGGTAGTAGTAGCAGGTCATCCGGAAGCCCAGCGGGAAGATCAGGATGATCAGCGCCGCCGAGAAGGGGAAGGCCGCGAAGGGCTGGCCGAAGTCGGAAGCGCCCTCGACGCAGTCGGTGAGGCACGGAGAGTAGAACGGCGAGAGGTACGGCGAGGCGTAGTAGTTCGCGCCCGAGAACGCCCGCCAGGTCGCGTAGACGATGAACGAGAAGAACACCACGAACGTCACCAGCGGGGCGAGCCACCACCGGTCGGTCCGCAACGTCTTCGCCTCGATGCGGGCCCTCGTCGGCCCGGTCACGCCTGTGGTCATCGCCATCCCTTCGGTGTCCAGCCCGGCTCGGGCTGGGTGCAACGGGTTGCAGTCTGGCCTCTGGGGGCCGGAAAGGGAAAGGGGCCACTCCGGGTGGTGGGCGCCGGTTGCGGCGTGAGCCCACCCACCGGGCACCTCGGGGGGCACCCCCCACTACCGCCTCGCGTCCTCCGGCCCCGACTGTCCGCGACGCCATCGCACGCCCGAATTGCCGGTTCAGGGCGGGAGTGCGCCGGCGAGGGAGATGATGGAGCGTGCTCGACTATCGGATTCTGGGCGAACTCGAGGTGGTACGCGACGGCGAGCGCGTCCTGCTCACCGCTCCCAAGCTCCGGACGCTGCTTCTCGTGCTCCTGCTCCGAGCAGGCGAGGTCGTGTCGACCGGTCGACTGATCGATGCGATCTGGCCGACGTCTCCACCGGCCTCAGCCCGGAAGCTCGTGCAGGTGTATGTCTCCCAGCTCCGGGCAGCACTCGGGGCCGAGGCCATCGACACCGTCTCCACCGGCTACCGGCTCCGGGTGACCGTGACCTCCGTCGATGCTCGTCGGTTCGTCCGCCTGTCCGCCGACGGACGGCTGGCCCTGGCCGACGGGAACCCCGAGCTCGCCCTGGCCCTGGTCCGTCGAGGACTCGGCCTCTGGAGGGGCCCAGCCCTCGTCGACGTGGCCGACGAACCCTTCGCGACGGCCGAGGCGGCACGCCTCGACGAGCTGCGGCTCGCCTGCACCGAGGACGAGCTCGACGCCACCCTCGCCCTCGGCGGTCATGAGGAGGCACTGCCCGATCTCCGACGTCTGTGCGCCGAGCACCCCTTGCGCGAACGCACCCGCGAGCAGCTCGCCCTTGCCCTCTACCGCTGCAGCCGTCGGGCCGAGGCGCTCGAACTTCTCGCCACCGGTCGGCGCCTGCTCCGAGACGAGCTCGGCCTCGACCCGGGGCGGAGCCATCGCGACCTCGAGCGAGCGATCCTCGACCAGGACCCGTCCCTCGCCGACGTCCGGTCGGCCGGGTTGGCGCTCATCCATGTTCCCGCAGCGAGCTCCCCCATGGTCGGCCGAAGCGAGGAGCTCGAGCAGCTCGGTGCTCTCGTGACGCGCGACGACGTCCGCGTCGTGACGATCAGCGGCCCCGGAGGCAGCGGAAAGACGCGCGTCGCACTCGAGCTTGCCCGGTCGGCAGGTTCGGCCTTCGCCAACGGAGCGGCGTTCGTCGAGCTGGCATCGATCCGGGACCCCGGCCTCGTGATGGGCACGATCGCAGCTGTGTTGGGGATCCCGGAGACTTCGCAGGATGCGGCCCAGCCGGCTCTCCGGGAGTGGCTGCACGGGCGAGACCTGCTCCTCGTGCTCGACAACTTCGAACACCTCATCGAGGCGGCGGCCGACGTGGCCCGCCTCGTGCAGCAAGCAGCCCGGGTCACGGTGGTCGTGACGAGCCGGCGTGTCCTGCACATCACCGGAGAGCACGTCTTTCCCTTGAAGCCGCTGCCCGTGGACGACGCGGTCCGCCTGTTCTCCGCGCGGGTGGCGGCTCTTGACGAGTCGGCGCCGGGGCCCGGCGCCACCATCGAGGTGATCCGCGCGATCTGTCACCGGCTCGACTGCCTGCCCCTGGCCCTGGAGCTGGCGGCCGCTCGCACCGCCACCCTCAGCCCGCGGCGTCTGCTCGATCAACTCTCGGATGTCGCGAGTGGGCTCGGCGAAGGACCGCGCGATGCCCCAGCACGCCAGCACACCCTCGACGAGACCCTCCGGTGGAGCACGGATCTGCTCGACGAGCCCGCGCGGCGCACCCTGGCCCGCCTGTCCGTCTTCGCCGGTGGCTCCACGGTCGAGGCGGCCGAGCACATCTGCGAGTCGCGGCTCGAGAGCCTGGTCTCGCTCATCGACTCGAGTCTCCTCCAGCGGGCGGCCGCAGCCGGGGAGGTCCGCCTGACCATGCTGGAGACCGTCCGCCAGCACGCGGCACGAATGCTCGACACGGCCGACGCCCGAGCCGCGACGACGGAGCGGCACACCAGCTACTACCTGGCGCTCGTCGAAGCGGCCGTGCTCAAGGGTCCGGGCCAGGCCGACGGCTTGAGGACCATCGACGCGGACCTCGACAACCTCAGGACCGCGATCGGCCGCGCGGAGCAGGACGGCGACGACGAGACCGCCCTGCGCATCGCCACCGCGCTCTACCGGTACTGGTACCTCCGGGGCCTCTTTCGAGAGGGCTTCGACCGGATCGCGGGTCCGCTCGAGCGAGGTGCAGGGGACGCTCTGCTCCAAGCACTGGCGCTGCGAGCGATCGCCGGTCTCCAGTACCTGCTCGGCGACCTCGACCAGGCCAGGGCCCTGGCCACCCGCGGTGTCGAGGTGGCGTCCGCCGCAGGGGGGCACGAGCCGCTCCTCGCCTGTCACACGGTGCTGAGCCACATCGCCCGCGAGCGCGACCAGCTCTCTGCCGCACGAGCACACCTCGAGCAGAGCGAGGCGATCGCCCAACGGCTGGGCCTCCTTGAGGACGTCATGGTGGCGAACACCAACCTCGGCGAACTGGCCATGGCGGCCGGCGACCTCGACGAGGCCCGGCTCCGCTGGGAGCGGACATTGGCGTTCTACGGCGGTCGAGAACAGGAGAACACCACCTTCGCCCTCCTCGGACTCGGGTCCGTCGCCTCGCGACAGGGACGCCTCGACGAGGCGTTCGAGCACTTCTCCCGGGCCCGAGACCTGGCCGAGAGCGCGGGCTTCCAGCACAACGCGATGATGGCGCTGGTGGGCCTCGCCGGCGTGGCCGCAGACCAGGGCAACAGTGTCTCCGCCGCTCTCCTTCTCGGGCGGGCGGACGGTCTGCTGAAGGTCACCGGCGGTGAGCTCACCGTCGCCGACGATGAGGTCTATCAGCGGGCCAGGGCGGTCGCGCTCGCCGACCTCGGCGAGGCCCGGTCGGCCGAGCTCGTCGCGATCGGTGCGCGCGATCCGCACGGTCGCTGACAGCGTCCGGCCCCCTTTACCGATCCTGAACCGCAGGGCGCGACGCTGTGCACAGCCTGCACAGCGAAGCGGAGAGGCCGCCATGAACACATCAACACCGCACCGTCGTCGCCCACCGAGGGTCCTCACCGGCGCCCTGGTCGCGACACTCCTATGGACGTGTGGAGCGGGGCCGGCTACGGCCTCCGCACCAAGCCCCTCGGCGCTAACCTCCTCTGCTCAGACCGGCTTCGAGGGCACCACCTTCGACCACGCCACCGACGAGACCGTCGACCTCGCCGGAAAGCTCCACGTCCGAACGCGGCTGAGCGGATCCGACGCAGAGGGCTGGATCATCGAGTGGGGCGCCAACGCCGACCGGGCCACCGGTACCGGAGAAGCCACTGGCGATCCCTACAGCCTGCATGGCTTCGACGGCGGCAGCATCGCCTTTCCGCCCGGACCGCCGGTCCGCACGACGTTCTTCGAACCGACCTTGACGCTCATGCCCTACGGAGGCCGCGCCCATCCGCCGAGCCCCATCCGCCTGCTCGTCGCCGTGTCCTTCGACACTGGCGGTCAGATCAACGGCGTCCAGGTCCACGTCGGTGACACGGCGCCCGGCTCGACCACCGACTGACCGCGACCACACTCCGAAGGAGCAGAAATGTCGACGACGACGAAGGCCGTGACAACGACGATCGCGCTCAGCGCGATTCTGGCCGGAGGCCTCGGGCCGCTGCACCCCGCGACCGCACGCCCCGGCGGCGAGGCCCGGTCGGTCCACAGCAGCAGCGAGCGGACGGCTGCCTCGCAGCGCTGGGTCAAGCTCGGCCGCACCACCACGAACTTCTCGCAGCCCGCACTGGTGAGCGGACTTCCCGGTCAGGACTGGGACTCACACATCCTCTGGGCGCGGGCCACCGCGGGCGATGCCTCCCAAGCCGATCTGGTGCACACCCTGGTCACCGCCAGCGGCGATGTATCGACCACCAACGAGGTCGTGACGGGTTGGAACTCGATCTGGCCGGTCCCCGACCTCGTCGTCTACGGCGCGTACGCCTCGCTGATGGCCATCTGGGGAGGCACCCGCACCCTCGATCCGAACGAGACCAACTCGAACATCAGCGTCGCCTGGCAGCCACCTGACGGCACTGCCAGTCCCTGGGAGCTGCAGGCAGGGGACGTATCCGAAGGGCAGGGCGGGGGCTCGAGCAGCATCGGAGCGACCGTTCCCGCAGGCCAGGAGGTGCTCTTCACCTGGTACGGGACGACGGGCGTGTTCACCCATCGCGGGCTCGACCCGTCGACGCCCGACTACAACCTCCAGACCCAGCTCGGTGGATGTTGCGGCTACTCACCGGACATCGTCTCGGCATACGACGCCGCCACCCTGGTCGCGTGGTACTCGAGCGCGGCCGGACACCAAGGAGTCTGGCTGCAGCAGATCGAACCTGCGTCGGGGGCGCCGATTGGGTCAGCGGTCAGGATGCCGGGCTCGACGACCCGCTTCAATGGTCAGGAACAGAGCCTCCAGCAGATCACCCGCACGCCCATCGCCGCACGCCCGGGTTCGCAGCCCATCGGCAGCGTCTACGACCCCAACACCTATGTGGCCTACCCCGGTGGCTACCCGGCCGCGACGAAGATGCTGGTGTGGCGGATCACCCCTCAGGGACCAGCCACCAGCAGCGTGGTGGTGGGTCGAGGGCGCACGGTGCACACCCCCGCGATCACCACGGATGCCGGCGGCCACGCGTGGGTGCTCTGGTCCGAAGGTGGGACGGGTGACACCCGCCTGTTCGCCCGGCGCTCGAACGTAGGGGGGACGCGCTGGGGCGCCACGGTCGCCGTGAGGCTTCCGGCGGACAGCTCGGGATGTCAGACCTTGTACGAGGTCACGCCTGAGTCGCCGATCGACGACGATGTCGACATCGTGGCCACCCTGTCGGACGGGTGCGACGCCAGCGTGGCTCTCTGGCACACCGACGTCGAGCCGGGGTTGTCACTGTCCGCGGATCCCTCGACGTTCACCGGCAAGCAGCGGGTGAGGTTCATCGTCGACGATGCCGGCGATCCCGTCCGGGGCGCCAAGGTCGCGGTGGGCGGGAAGTCCGACACCACGAACGCAGAGGGTGTCGCCACGATCGTGCTCGGTCCCTACGCGAGGGACAAGAAGCTGGTCGCCACGGTCACCCATAGCGGCTACGTCGGTGACAAGGTCACGATCCGGGCTCACGACTGACGGACCTGCGAGCGAACGACACCTCGGCATGCCAGATCCTCGAACGCCACTTCCGGGCTGCACGCACCACCGACGGGCTCGACATCGTGGGGAGAGTTCACCCTGAGGTCATCGCGAGGTCGTCCCGGCTCCCGTCTCGTGTCGCCTTCGACGCCCATGATCGGCTCATGCGCATCGTCCTGGTCGCGGAGTCCTTCTTCCCCGCCGTCGACGGCACCACCACGACGGTCAAGGCGGTCGCGGACCGGCTGGTGGAGACCGGACACACCGTCCTCGTGGTGGCGCCCCCGCCCGGCCTGACGTCGTACCGAGGGTGCCGGGTCGTGCGGATCCAGCAGCGCGATCGGGTGGGCACGCAGGTCCGGGAGGTGCTCGAGGCGTTCGGCCCCGACCTCGTGCACGTCACCTCCCCGGGGACCGTCGGCCGCAAGGCCCTGAAGTACGCGGCCAAGCTCGGGGTCCGCACCCTCACGGTGCAGCAGACACCGGTCTCGGCGCTGGGTTCCGACCAGTGGTGCAGCAAGGTCCGGGACCGGTCCGACCGGGTGCTGGTGACCGCCTGCTGGATGCGAACCCGGCTCGCCGGTCTGGGCGTCGACGCGGATCTCTGGCAACCGGGCGTCGACACGGCCGCCTTCGGCCCCCAGCTCCGGGACCCCTGGCTGCACGGGTCCTGGGCCAGGGCCCGCTCGAGCACCGGACCGCGCGTGGTGGTCGGCTTCGTGGGCGGCCTGCGCCGCCGGCACGGCGTACGACTGCTCCCCGAGCTGGGCCTGGTCCCCGGCATCCGGCCGGTGGTCGTCGGCGACGGACCGCAACGGGGCTGGCTGGCCGCCCGGATGCCCGACGCGAAGTTCACCGGTCCGCTCGAGGCAGGCGACCTGACCCGCGCGATGGCCGCCTTCGACGTGCTCGTCCACCCGGGCACCGAGGAGACCTGCTGCCACGCACTGCGTGAGGCGGCGGCGAGCGGCGTACCGGTGGTGGCGCCCCGCGCGGGCGGTGCCCCGGACGTCGTCCGCTCCCTCGAGAGCGGGCTCCTGTACGACCCGACCGGCACCCACGCCCTGGCCAGGGCAGTCGCTGCGGTCGCGGGTGACCAGCACCGGGGCCTGCTCGGGAACCGCGCTCGCGAGCTGGCCTGCGAGAGGGACTGGCGCGACGCCGTCGACGAGCTCGTGAGCGCGCACTACGGCCCGATGCTGGCCGCCGGTTCGACCACGCCCCGAGCCGCCTGACACCCGGACGAATCTCACACTCCCCGTGGTCAGGAGGGCGTCCGCGGCGGGGTAGCGTAGACAATCGTGGCAACGACGACCCTCGTGAAGGGAGCGCGCGCGGCGCGCTCGACCATCGCACTCAAGCTCCTCATGGCCGTCAGTGGCCTCCTCTTCATCGGCTTCGTGCTCGTGCACATGTACGGCAACCTGCAGGCCTTCGCCGGCCACGACGCCTACAACGAGTACGCCCACCACCTCCGCGAGATCGGCGAGCCGATCCTGCCGCACAAGGGTGCGCTCTGGATCATCCGGGTCGGCCTGATCGCGGCGCTCCTGGTGCACGTCTACTCGGCCGTGGTGCTGTGGCGCCGGGCCGGGCGCGCTCGCAGCGTGAAGTACCAGGTGAAGAAGAACTCCTCCTCCTCGATCTCCTCACGGTGGATGCGGTGGGGCGGCGTGACCCTGCTGCTCTTCCTGGTGTGGCACCTGCTGAACTTCACGATCGGCAGGGTCAACGTCTCCGGTGGTCCCACCAACGACCCGTACAACCTGCTCGTCGACTCGTTCGAGGTGTGGTGGCTGACGCTGATCTACCTGGTCGCCATGGCGGCCCTCGGGATGCACATCCACCACGGGACGTGGAGCGCCGCGCAGACCCTCGGCCTCACCAACAACGCCCGCGCCCGGACGAACGCCAAGGTGCTCGGGGCGATCGTCGCCGTCGTCATCGCCGGCGGCTTCTCGCTCGTCCCGATCTTCGTCCTCGCCGGCGTCATCTCGTAGGAGCCTCGTCATGACCGACATGCCCGACACCACCAGCTCCTTCGACCCGTCGCACCACGCCGACCTGGGGGAAGAGGAGTACGACGACGCCGCGGACTACTACGTCCCCGGTGCCCCCGTCGCCGACACCAAGGCCCCCGGTGGCCCGATCGACGAGCGCTGGGACACCCGCCAGTTCGAGGCCCGGATCGCCAACCCCGCCAACCGCCGCCGGCTCTCGGTGATCGTCGTCGGCACCGGCCTGGCCGGCGCGTCCGCCGCGGCCACCCTCGGCGAGGCCGGATACGTCGTGAAGTCGTTCTGCTACCAGGACTCCCCGCGCCGTGCGCACTCGATCGCCGCGCAGGGCGGCATCAACGCCGCCAAGAACTACAAGGGCGACGGCGACTCCGTGCACCGCCTCTTCTACGACACGATCAAGGGCGGCGACTACCGCTCGCGCGAGTCCAACGTCTACCGCCTGGCCCAGGTCAGCCGGAACATCATCGACCAGTGCGTCGCCCAGGGTGTCCCGTTCGCCCGCGAGTACGGCGGCCTGCTCGACAACCGCTCCTTCGGCGGCGTACAGGTGTCCCGCACGTTCTACGCCCGCGGGCAGACCGGCCAACAGTTGCTGATCGGCGCCTACCAGGCCCTCGAGCGCCAGGTCGCCGCCGGGACGGTCAAGACCTACACCCGCCACGAGATGGTCGAGCTGATCGTCGTCGACGGCCGGGCCCGCGGGATCATCGTCCGGGACATGGTGACCGGCGAGATCGAGACCTACTTCGCCGACGTCGTGGTGCTCGCCAGCGGCGGTTACGGCAACGTCTTCTTCCTGTCGACCAACGCCATGGGCTGCAACGTCACGGCCACCTGGCGGGCCCATCGCAAGGGCGCCTACATGGCCAACCCCTGCTACACGCAGATCCACCCGACCTGCATCCCGGTCTCCGGCGCACACCAGTCGAAGCTGACCCTGATGAGCGAGTCTCTGCGCAACGACGGCCGGATCTGGGTGCCGAAGAACAAGGCTGACTGCGACAAGGACCCCCGCGAGATCCCCGAGGAGGACCGCGACTACTACCTGGAGCGGATCTACCCGGCGTTCGGCAACCTGGTCCCCCGCGACATCGCGTCGCGGCAGGCGAAGAACATGTGCGACGAGGGACGCGGGGTCGGGCCCGAGGTGGACGGCGTACGACGGGGTGTCTACCTCGACTTCGCCGAGCCGATCGAGCGGCTCGGACGCCAGGCGATCGAGGACAAGTACGGCAACCTCTTCGACATGTACGCCCGGATCACGGGTGAGGACCCGTACGCGACCCCGATGCGGATCTACCCGGCCGTGCACTACGTCATGGGCGGCCTCTGGGTCGACTACGACCTGCAGTCCACGATCCCCGGCCTCTTCGTGACAGGCGAGGCCAACTTCTCCGACCACGGCGCCAACCGGCTCGGCGCCTCGGCGCTCATGCAGGGCCTGGCCGACGGGTACTTCGTGCTGCCGAACACGATCCGCGACTACCTCGCCGAGGGCCCGTTCGACAAGGTCCCGGAGGACCACCCGGCGGTGGTCGAGGCGCAGGAGACGGTCAAGAGCCGGATCGACCACTTCATGAACAGCAACGGCACCCGCAGCGTCGACTCCTACCACCGCGAGCTCGGCCACATCATGTGGGAGTTCTGCGGCATGGAGCGCACCGAGGACGGCCTGAGGAAGGCGATCGACCTGATCCGCACCCTCAAGGACGACTTCTGGCGCAACGTGAAGGTGCTCGGCACCGCCGACAGCGTGAACCAGTCGCTGGAGCGGGCGGGCCGGGTCGCCGATTTCCTCGAGCTCGGCGAGCTCATGTGCATCGACGCGCTCAACCGGCGCGAGTCCTGCGGCGGGCACTTCCGGGCGGAGTCCCAGACCGAGGACGGCGAGGCGCTGCGGCAGGACGACGGGTTCGCCTTCGTCTCGGCGTGGGAGTTCGTCGGTGACACCACCGAGAGTGCCGATGGTGGCCCCGGCGAGGAACGCATGGGGATGCCCATCCTGCACAAGGAAGACCTGGTCTACGAGTTCGTCGAGATGAAGCAGCGGAGCTACAAGTGAGACTCACCCTCAAGATCTGGCGCCAGGAGAACTCCCGGGCCAAG
>JBKJUE010000083.1:0-12509 GCA_046590395.1 Nocardioides sp. | reverse complement strand
CATCCAGATCCACCCGCTCGTCTGCTCGGCGTTCAACGCCGACTTCGACGGTGACCAGATGGCGGTGCACCTGCCGCTGTCCGCCGAGGCCCAGGCCGAGGCGCGGATCCTGATGCTGTCGACCAACAACATCCTGAAGCCGTCCGACGGCCGCCCCGTGACCATGCCCACCCAGGACATGATCATCGGCCTGTTCTTCCTCACCACCGACCGTGAGGAGCGGCCCGACCCGATCCGCGCGTTCTCCTCGCCGGCCGAGGCGATCATGTCGTTCGACCGTGGCGAGATCTCGCTCCAGACGCCGGTCAAGATCCGTCTGAGCGACGTCGTGCCGCCGCTCGAGCTCGAGCTCGGTGCGGACTGGGAGGAGGGTCGTTCCCTGATCCTCGAGACGACCCTGGGTCGCACGATCTTCAACGACACCCTGCCTGCCGACTACCCCTACGTGAACCACGAAGTGGGCAAGAAGGTGCTGGGTCAGATCGTCAACGACCTCGCCGAGCGCTACACCAAGGTCGAGGTGGCTGCCTCGCTCGACGCCCTCAAGGACGCCGGTTTCCACTGGGCCACCCGGTCCGGAGTCACCGTCTCCATCGAGGACGTCGTCACGCCCGACAACAAGAGCCAGATCCTCGGTGGTTACGAGGAGCAGGCCGAGAAGGTCCAGAAGCAGTTCGAGAAGGGCCTGGTCACCGACGAGGAGCGCCGTCAGGAGCTCATCGAGATCTGGACCCAGGCCTCCAACGAGGTCGCGAAGGCCATGGAGAAGAACTTCGACCGGCGGAACCCCATCTTCATGATGGTGGACTCCGGCGCTTCCGGAAACATGATGCAGATCCGTCAGGTTGCGGCCATGCGAGGACTGGTGGCCAACCCCAAGGGCGACATCATCCCGCGGCCGATCAAGGCGAACTTCCGTGAGGGCCTGTCGGTCCTGGAGTACTTCATCTCCACCCACGGTGCCCGCAAGGGTCTGGCCGACACCGCGCTCCGCACCGCCGACTCGGGCTACCTGACCCGTCGACTCGTCGACGTGTCCCAGGACGTCATCATCCGTGAGGACGACTGTGGCACCGAGCGCGGGCTGCCGAAGCGGATCGGTGAGCGTCGTGAGGACGGCACCGTCGTCAAGCACGAGAACGCCGAGACCGCGGCCTACGCCCGGTCCGCGGCCACCGAGGTCACCCACCCGGAGACCGGCGAGACCCTCGCCAGTGCCGGCGAGGACCTCGGCGACGTGAAGATCGGTGAGCTCGTCGCGGCCGGTATCGAGGAGGTCAAGGTCCGCTCCGTGCTGACCTGCGACGCCAAGACCGGCACCTGCGCCAAGTGCTACGGCCGTTCGCTGGCCACCGGCAAGATGGTCGACATCGGCGAGGCCGTCGGCATCATCGCGGCCCAGTCGATCGGTGAGCCCGGCACTCAGCTGACGATGCGTACCTTCCACACCGGCGGCGTGGCCTCCGCGGACGACATCACGCAGGGCCTGCCCCGCGTGGTCGAGCTCTTCGAGGCCCGTTCGCCCAAGGGTCGTACCCCCATCTCCGAGGCCGCCGGCCGGGTCGAGATCGAGGAGACCGACAAGGCCCGCAAGGTCCTGGTCACCCCCGACGACGGCTCCGAGGTCCAGGAGTACCCCGTCTCGAAGCGCTCGCGCCTCAACGTCGAGGACGGCCAGCACATCGAGGTCGGTCACCACCTGACCGCCGGTACCCCCGACCCGCAGGACGTCCTGCGGATCCTCGGTGTCCGGAAGGCCCAGGAGCACCTCGTGGACGAGGTCCAGGCTGTGTACCGCAGCCAGGGCGTGTCCATCCACGACAAGCACATCGAGATCATCGTGCGGCAGATGCTGCGCCGGATCACGGTCATCGAGTCGGGCGCCACGAACCTGCTGCCGTCCGACCTCGTCGACCGGGTGCGATTCGAGGAGGAGAACCGTCGGGTCGTCTCCGAGGGCGCCACGCCGGCCTCGGGTCGTCCGGTCCTCATGGGCATCACCAAGGCGTCCCTGGCGACCGAGTCGTGGCTGTCGGCGGCCTCCTTCCAGGAGACCACCCGCGTCCTCACCGACGCGGCGATCCACGGCCGCAGCGACTCCCTGCGCGGCCTGAAGGAGAACGTCATCATCGGCAAGCTGATCCCGGCGGGTACCGGCCTCGAGCGGTACCGCAACATCCGGGTGGAGCCGACCGAGGAGGCGCGTGCAGCTGCCTACTCCGTGACCGGGTACGACTCGTACGACTACGAGTTCGGCAACGGGACGGGCCAGGCTGTCGCGCTGGATGACTTCGACTTCGGTTCCTACCAGAACTGACGTCTGTCGCTCTCGCGGAGCCCTCGTCGCCCCTCTTGGGGTGGCGGGGGCTTCGTCATTCTCGCGTAAGGGCTGGTCCGGTCCCTGCCTCAGTGCGTCGCGGCCGTCGGCCCGCAGGGAGCGACGCGAGGGGTGGGGTACGGGGATTTCTGGGGGTGACCGGGGGTCTGGGAGAATCTCTTCGTGACCGCGACCGTGCCCTTGTCTACTGACGTGCTCGTCGTCGGGGCGGGGCCGGCGGGGGCGGGGGCTGCGGCTTGGGCGGCGCGCGCGGGGCTGGACGTGGTGCTGGCCGACGCGGCGGTGTTCCCGCGGGACAAGACGTGTGGGGACGGGCTGACGCCGCGGGCGGTGGCGGAGCTGTCCCTGCTGGGGCTGGAGGACTGGCTCCGGGCGCACACGGTCAACCAGGGGTTGCGGGCGCACGGGTTCGGGCAGACGCTGCTGCTGCCGTGGCCGGGTGGGACGCTGCCGGACTGGGGGTCCGCGGTGGCGCGGACCGAGCTCGACGACCACATCCGGACCGCGGCGATCAAGGCCGGGGCGACGGCGGTCGACGGCGTCCGCGCAGTCGACGTACGCCGTGAGGGTGACCGGGTCGCCGCCGTCGTGTTCGAGCGGTCGGGAGAGCGGTTCGAGATCGCCTGCCGGGCGCTCGTGGTGGCCGACGGCGTGCGGTCGCCGCTGGGCAAGGTCCTCGGCCGAGAGTGGCACCGCGACACCGTCTACGGCGTGGCCGGACGGTCCTACATCGCCTCGGAGATGTCCGACGACCCGTGGATCAGCTCGCACCTGGAGCTGCGCGGTGAGGGGGGCGAGATCCTCTCCGGCTACGGCTGGATCTTCCCTCTGGGCACCGGCGAGGTGAACATCGGCGTCGGGACGCTGGCGACGGCGAAGCGCCCGGCCAACGTCGCGATCAAGCCCCTCATGAAGTTCTACGCCGACGAGCGCCGCGAGGAGTTCCGGCTCAGCGGCGACCTGCGCGCCCCCACCTCGGCCCTGCTGCCCATGGGTGGTGCCGTCAGCAACGTCGCCGGCCGCAACTGGGCGCTCATCGGTGACGCCGCCGGCTGCGTCAACCCGCTCAACGGCGAGGGCATCGACTACGGGCTCGAGACCGGCCGCCTGGTCGCCGAGGTCATCAGTGAGCGCTCGGGGTCCGACCTCGACCTGTCGGTGGTCTGGCCGGCGCTGCTGCGTGACCACTACGGCGAGGCCTTCTCCATCGCCCGGCGGCTCGCGGGCCTGGTGACCGTCCCCCGGCTGCTGCCGGCGCTGGGCCCGGCGGGCATGCGCTCGGACTGGCTGATGACGCTCGCCCTGCGCTGGATGGGCAACCTCGTGACCGACGAGGATCGTGACCGGGCGGCCCGCGTGTGGCGCTGGGCCGGTCGCCGATCACTCGCCCGTGACCACCGGCCGCCGTTCCACTGACGTGGGCTCCCCGGCGCTGACGGCTCGATGACGGACGACATCTACCGGTTGACGGTGCGTGCCGGCCGGGTCGGTCTGCGCGCCCTCGGCGTGACGACGCGCGTGCAGGGCGCCGAGCGCCTGGGACGGTCCGGGCCGGTGCTCCTGGCCGCCAACCACGTCGGCTTCCTCGACTTCATGTTCGTCGCCCGGGGCGGTCTCACCCAGGGTCGACACGTGCGGTTCATGTGCCGCCACGACATCTGGCACGTCCCGGCTGTCGGCCGGGGGATGTCGGCGATGCGGCACATCCCGGTCGACCGGGCGGCGCCCGCCGGCGCCTACCTCCGGGCCAGGGCCCTCCTCGCCGACGGCCAGGCGGTGTGCGCCTTCCCGGAGGCCGGCATCTCGTACTCCTACACGGTGCGGGCGTTGATGCCCGGCGTCGCCTCCCTCGCCCGGGAGACCGGGCTGCCGATCATCCCGGTGACCGTCTGGGGCTCCCAGCGGATCTGGAGCGTCGGCCGGGAGACCGACGGGCGCAAGCCCGGGCCGGACTGGGCACGCGGCCGACTGGTCGACGTCCGGTTCGGTGAGCCGCTCCTGGTCGGCCCCGGTGACGACCTCGTCAGCGCGACCCAGCAGCTGGGCCTGGAGCTGACGAAGACGCTCGAGGAGCTGCAGCAGCTTCCGGAGCACCGTCCCCGGCCTGGGGAGCGGGCACCGTGGTATCCCGCTCACCTGGGCGGTCACGCTCCCGACCGGGCGGAGGCACGCGAGCTTGACTCGGTGCCGCGGTCCGCCGTTCCGCCCACGTGGGGTCCACCCACTACCGTGGATCGACCATGAGCAGCCACCCGAAGCGGCAGCGCGTCGGCGCGTACGCCGTCATCCTTCGCGACGGCCAGATCCTGCTGAGCCGGCTCGCGCCCGGCATCAGCGCTGAGGAGCTCTGGACGCTCCCGGGCGGCGGCCTCGACCACGGGGAGGACCCCCGGGACGCGGTGGTGCGCGAGATCCGCGAGGAGACCGGCCTCGACGCGACGGTGAGCGACCTGGCGCGGGTGTACTCGGCCCACATCCCCTCGGCCTGGCGGGACGGGCGTCGGGTGGACGCGCACGCCCTCCGCATCGTGTACGACGGATGGGTGCCGGTCGACGCCCCGGAGCCGCGCGTTCTCGAGGTCGACGGGTCGACTGTGGAAGCGGCGTGGCACCCGGTGGCCGGCGTGCTCGATGGGTCGGTCCCGGTGGCGCCGCTGGTGCTGGAGGCGTTGTCCGACCACCGGCCCGCGCGTCGGCAGCGGGTCGCGGCGTACGCCTTGGCGCTGCGCGACGACCGGGTCCTGCTCGCACGGATCTCGGCCCGGGGCGCGCACCCGGGGTCATGGACGCTGCCCGGCGGGGGAGTCGACCACGGCGAGTCGCCGCGGGAGGCGGTCGCCCGCGAGGTGGCGGAGGAGAGCGGGCTTGCCTGCACCGTCGGTGACCTGCTCGACGTGCACGACCTGCACTTCTCGGGCACCGCACCGGACGGTCGGCACGAGGACTTCCACGGCGTGCACCTGGTCTTCGCCGCGACGGTCACGGACGATGCGGTGCCACGGGTCGTGGAGCAGGACGGCACGACCGAAGCGGTGGCCTGGGTCCCGCTCACCGACGTGGAGTCGGGCGTCGTCCCCGTCCTGGCCGTCGTCCGGCACGCCCTGGGGGCGGCACCCGTCAGCGGCTGACCAGCCGCCCGGCGTTGTCAGCCTGGGCGCCACCGCCGACCGCCACCTCGCAGGTGTTCAGCTCGGGGTACGTCGCGTTATTCACGACCATGTAGGACGACAGGTAGAACCAGCGGTAGGACCACCCGCCCTGGCCGTCGGGGACGGTGTACATGAGCCGCATCATCCCGTTGCGCGGCACCTCGAGAGGGCCGATCGTGCCGGAGACGCTGTCGTAGCCGAGGGTCTCCGACTCGACGTGGTCCTCGACTCGTCCCTCGCCGGTGATCGTCTCCACGTAGACCGAGCCGGCGTCCAGCACTGGGTCGAGGGTGATCGACTGCTCGTTGACCCGGCCCGGCTCGCAGACCAGGCGGACGTCACCGAAGTCGGGGATCGTCGTCGTCCTCACGGTGTTGCCGGCGGCGTCGGCGTTGCCGTGCCAGTTGATGCCGATCCGTTCGTCGAGGTGGGTGACGAGCCGGAGCCTCATGTCGCACGACTGGTAGGCCCGCGGCTCGTCCATGCCGTTCCAGTACCAGGTGAGGTAGTAGGACGTGACCGGCGCCAGCGCGGCGGTTCCGGCGGGCTGGTGCCGACCGGGGCGTTGGCTGACCAGCCCGTAGGCGTAGCCCTTGGCCCAGTTCTCGACGTGGCCCTGCTGGTTGAGCCCCTCGTGGGCGGACCGTCCGGTGCCACCCTCACCGTCGTCGTTCGCGTTGGCGTACTTGTAGATCCGGGCGTTCTTGACGGACACGACGTTGGCGCCGTTCTTGCTCTCGTACTTCGCGAGCCACATCTGGGTCTCGGGCACGCGCGAGTCGGCGGTCAGCTTGATGATCGTGTTCTCGGGCTTGCACACCAGCTTGATGGTCCCGATGCCCTCGACCCGGGCGGACTCGACATAGTCCCGGTCGCCGTCGCCGGACCAGTTCACCCTGATCTCCTTGACCTTGGTGTCCCCCTCCGCCCGCATCGTGCCGAACGCCGGCACGACCATCCGGTCTCCCGCCGCGGCGGGCTCGGCGTGGCCGGGCACGGCCGCCAGCACCATCACTGCTGCGGAGACCGCGGCGGTGACGGTGGCCAGACGGGTCCGGGCAACCCTGGTCATCGGGCCGGTTTGTTGCTGGGCGACGGTGTCGACGGGCTCTCGGAGGACGTGCCGGGACTGACCAGGATCGGTGACTCCTCGCCGGTCAACCAGCGCTGCTGGATGGCGACCGTCTCGTCCGGCAGCGCGACCAGTCGCTGCTCGCTCGCGGCCTTCTGCGCCCGGCGCAGGTAGAACTCGAGGAAGTCGTTGACCTCGCGACGCTCGAGCGCCTGGGTGGTCGTCGTGATCAGCAGCTGCCGGGCGAGCGGGTACTCACCGGAGGTGATGGTGAGCTGGCTCGGGAAGATGCAGTTCCTGCGTCCGTCGGGCAGCGTGATCTCGAAGGGACGCAGCTGCTCCTCGAACAGCTCGTAGTAGCTGAACCGGAAGTAGGCGACGCGCCCGTTGAGTGCGTCCAGCCGGTCGCGAGCGTCCCGTGCACCGGTGAAGCGCATCGTCACCCGGTCCCAGCGCTCCCGAAGCCTGGGCATCCTGTTCTTGGCCTTGATCAACCGGGCGTACGCCCTGTCGACCCGCTCCTGGTCCCTGGCCCTGTCGGCGGGCGAGCGCTTGTCCTTGATGCCCTTGGCCCGCTCGGCCAGGGCGTCGCGGACCTCCTCCCGGGCGGCGCGCAGCTCCTCCCGGGCGTTCATCAGGGCCTGCTTGGCCTGGCCGCGGATGCGGGTCCAGTCGGCGTACCGGTTGGCGAGCGTCCAGTCGTGCCGGTGGCCGACGACGAACAGCCGGGCACCCCGGTCGTTCTCGAACGAGGCATAGTCGGACCGGAGGTTGGTCAGGGACGGCTGCGGCGCGTCGAGGACGTAGCGTCCGAAGAAGCCGAAGGCATTGTTGTCGGGGTTCGGGCCACCGACCCGGAGCGGGACGTCGTCGAGGCCGAGCTGGCTCCAGTTCACGATCGGCGAGCCGGCGCGGTAGATGTCCTGCACCTGGTTGACGGTCAGGCAGTCGCCGCCGACATCGGTCTCGGACTTGATCGCCACGACGATCGCCTCGGAGGCCATCTGGAACTGGACGACGTCCAGCCCCACGCTGCGGCAGGCGTCCCACTCGGCCCGGCTGATGGTGCGCGCAGAGTCGACGAGGTCGATCTTGCCCTGGCAGAGCTCCTGGAAGGCCTGGTCCTCCCCGTTGTTGAGGACCCGCACCTGGGTGACGTTGTCGACCGCCTCGAAGCGGTCGGCCTCGCGCGCGGTGAGCGAGCCGCGGGTCGAGCCGTCGACGTCGACGATGCCGGACGGCCGCGACGGCAGGGCCGCGTTGGCCTTGGCGATGCGCTCCTGCGACTCCACCTCCTGGCGGTAGTCCTGCTCCTGCTGCTGGCTGACGATGTCGCTGGCCTTCTTGGACCCGTCGTCCGAGCAGGCCGACAGGAACGTCGTCCCGGCGAGCGCGACGGCGAGTGCGGTGTGCCGGATCACTGGGACACCGCCTCGTTCGAGGGCGAGGCCGACGGGGAGTCGTCCTCTTCGACGACCTCCTCCTGCTGCGGGTAGTCGTAGCGCCGGCCCAGCTCCACGACCTCGAAGTCCTCCAGGCGCAGGCCCTGCAGCTCGTTGCCGCGGATCAGGCCGGCGGTGACATCGCGCTGGGCGTAGAGCGTCGGGACGGCGGCACGGTCGACCACGATCGCGCCGTAGGTCCGCAGCGCCGCGACGATCGCGTCGGCCAGGCGCTGCTGGCTGGGCGTGAGCTTGATCAGCTTGCCGTTGCGCGGGTCGCGCGGCGGCGGCAGGGTGATGTCGGCCTTGAGCCGGATCCGGGCACCCTCGGGCAGCGAGTTCGGGCGGCCGTTGCCGTCCGTGGACGACGCCGGCTGGACGAAGTAGCTCTGCGACGGGCCGGGCACGCTGATGGCGAGCGCGTGCTCGATACGGCCGGACTCGAGCTCGCCCGGGCGGATCAGCCCGGCGAACAGCGGCAGGCCGGAGCCTCGAGCGGAGACGGTGTACGCCGGGTGGTAGCCCGGACCGTCCAGGTCCCACTTGCGCATGAAGTGGTAGGAGATCGAGCCGTCGTCCTCGCGGCGCGCCCGCCACAGGTCATAGGCGACCTGGCCGTCCGGGTCGAAGATGCTGAACCACCCGTCGTACCGGGGGTCAGGGTCCACGTCGGCCGGGATGTTGAGGACCAGGGTGTCGTCGCCGTCGCCGCAGACCTCCTGGCGGCAGATCAGGGACGTGGGCTCGCCGCCGGAGATCACGGGCGTGGTCCAGCGCTCGGTGTTGATGTAGAGGCCCTCGTTGACGACACGACGCTCCAGCCGAGGCGGCAGGTTGCCCTCGCGCTCGATCACTCCGAGGCGCTCCCGGGCGCGGGAGATCATCCGCTCCGAGTCCGGGGCGACCGACAGGTCGTCGGCGCGCGTGTTCCACGGCGAGCTGTTGCTGAAGAACCGGCGCTCCGGGACCGGAAGATTCTGGCTGCCCGCGCCACCGGTGGTCACGGTGGCGGTGGCCGTCGGACCCGACGTCGGGCCGACGGCGTCCTTGTCCACCTTGCCGTTGTCGTCGCCGCAGCCGGCGAGGACCAGCACGGAGAGGACGGCGAGGCCCACGACGCCCTGTCGGGTGCGCGCGATCATGGAGTTCGTCCCCACGAGACCGAGCGCGTGCCGACCGGCCGCAGCTCGTCCATGACCTCGGCGAACCGCGACAGCGACTCTGTCAGTTCGTCGAGCTGGTGCTCCTCGGCGCTGACGGTGGCCTCACCGCCGGCGCGGACGCGGGCGGCGGTCACGATGCTGTGCGCCTCGCGGCGGGCACTGAGCCGGATCAGCTCGGCGTCGAGCTCGGCCTGGGCGGTGAGCAGCTCGTTCCGGCGGGCGGACTCGACCTCGATGGCGTCGAGGTGACGCATCATGGCCAGCTCGGCGTCGTGCATGCGCTCGATCACCAGGCGGGCGATCTCCTCGACCGTCGGCGGCCGCTCGTCGGCGTCGACCCGGCGGGCCGGCTCCTCGAACGGCTGGAGGCGGGCGGGCTCGTGGATCCGCTCCTGGAGGGCGGCGGGCACGACGGGCTCGTCCACGACGGTCCTTGTGGTGGTCTCGGGTGCGGCGGGCGCAGCGGTGATGGGTACGTCGGTCGGCGCGCCGACGGGGACGTCGACGGGTGCGGGGGCCTCGGCCTGCGGGGCGCGACCCTGCGTGCGGGCCGTCTTCTTCGGGGCCTCCTCCTCGGTGTCCTCGGAGTCGTGCGCCACGAGGTCGGGGACGGAGACCAGGGTGACCACCTCGGCCGTGACCTGGTCGTCGTCCTCTGCGTCCTCTGCGTCCTCGAACTCCGAGTCCTCGGGGGCCAGGTCGGCGTCCTCGTCCCCGTCACCGAGGACGACGACGTCGTCGTACCCCTCGAGGGCGGGCTCGGGCTCCGGCGCCAGACGGGTGCTGAAGTCGACCTGGCCGATCCGCGTCTCGTCGGTCAGCGCGCCCAGGACGGCGGCGACGGACGGCGGTGGTGCGATCATCGAGAGCTGCGCAGTGGTCATGGCTGCTGTCCTTCGCTGTCTGTCGTCGGCTGCTGGAGCGAATCCGCTCCTCGTGTGAATCCGGTCGGCACGCTGACGAGCACGTAGCGCTCGGTGCGGTAGACCACGGGGAGGAGGGGATCCGAGCCATCGGCGGCCTCGGGGTACAGCTTGCTGAGCAGATCGTCACTGCCGTCCGTCGACAGGAGCAGGTAGTCGACGTGGTTGGCAGGGTCCTTGGCGGCTTTCTGCCACGGTCCGTCACTCTTGTCCACGCGGTCGAAGAAGATCTCGGGGCGACCGGTGAGCAGCATGACGGCGTAGGTCTGGGCATTGTCGGTGAGGATGGAGCTCTCGTCCTCGATGTTGGAGCGGATGTACTCGGCCATGGCCTGTTCGGACACGATGCCGATGGTCTCGCCGTTGAGGGTGCGGGCACCCTCCTGGCTCTGCCGCGTGGAGATGGCGTTGGCGAACGCTGCCTCGAGGTTTTGGTACTCGTAGGTCTTCATCGCGTTGAACGTCCACGGGATGCTGGCGAGCAGGCCGAGGATCAGGGCCGCGACCACGAGTCCGTTGCCGCTCGCGCTGCTGCGCGCCAGCCAGATCGCACCGATCACGGCGATCAGGAGGATCGGCAGGCCGTTGCGCATGTTCATCGGCGAGTCGGTGAGCTGGAGCAGCACCGCCGCCGGCGGGATCGCGACCGCGACGAACAGCAGAACGCCGAGCCAGAGGGCAAGCGGGTTGCTCCGGGACAGGCCGGTGAAGAGCAGGGCCGGGAGCACGACGATGGCGATCGGCGCGGAGTAGAGCACGAGCTCGGCCGTGGCCCGGGCGACCTCGAGGGCGGTGAAGTCCTGGAGACCGCCGGAGCCGGCGCTGTCGCTGCTCTGGGTGATCCAGTTGAACGGGTCCTTGAGGAGCAGCAGGTTGAACGCGGTCCACAGGGCGACGACGTAGACAACCGGGGCGGAGAAGCCGACCACCGTGCCCTCCACCTCGGTGCCGTCGGCGCCGAGCCGGGCCAGGATGCCGCCGATCATCAGCGCGGCGAAGACGAACCAGATCAGGCTGCTGTAGCCGGCCAGCGCGGCCAGGGAGAACGAGAGGCCGGAGATCATCACGAACCGGACGTCGGCAGTGACGAACCAGGCCACGAGCGCCCCGATCGCCACGATCAGGAGCGAGATCCAGATGAAGTGGCGGGCGCCGTTGGCGGCGTACAGCAGGACGAGCGGGTTGAAGCCGACCGCGATCAGGACGGCGGCCCGCAGCGGCGCCACGATCGTGGCGCGGCGCATCAGGGTGTTGAGCGACACCATCGTGAGCGCTCCGAAGAGCGCCGAGGCCAGCGGCACGATGGCCAGCGAGCTGGCCAGACCGCGGAAGAGGGCCAGTGGCGCGACCGCGAGGGTCGCGAGCGGCGGGTAGTCGAAGCCGATGGCGGACAGCTTGGGCGGCTCGTTGTGCCAGATCATCAGGCCGCGGTTGAGACGGTCCAGGGTCTCGAAGCCGACCACGTGCATGTCGACGACCAGCCAGTAGCCGAACCACGCGTAGGCGCCGGTGAAGAGCGCGAAGACGAGCAGGCTCTCCCACCAGCGACGCTCGATGTCGATGGGTCGGCGGCCCACCGCCTGGACGGTGTTCAGGCGACGGTCGCGGCTGGTGACGATGACGGGCGTGACGGTCATGACGAACCCTCGTCCAGACCGTGCTCGGTCTTCTCCCAGTAGAACGGGTTCGTGAACAGCTGGATGAAGCCCTTCCAGGCAGCCCAGCTCATCAGGCCCCAGTAGAGGGGCGAGAGCAGCGCGGTCCGGGTCAGCCCGAACTCACCGCGATGGAGCGACCCGGCGACGTTGAGGTAGACGAACACGAAGTTGCCGACGAAGAGCATGGCGCTGGCGGCGTAGAACACGATGCCCGGGAACAGCTGCTCGATGAAGCCGGCCTGGGTCAGGATGTAGAGCGTCGTCAGGCCCCAGAAGATCGGGTTGATCAGGAGCAGGAACGCGCTGCCCATGGTCAGGTTGAAGCTGGTGAACCCGCGGACGCCGGTCTGCGAGAGCAGCGCGACCGGGTTCCGCATGTGCACGAGCCAGGTCTGGATGTAGCCCTTGTTCCAGCGGCTGCGCTGACGGATCCAGTTGGCGACGTTGGAGTTGGCCTCCTCGAGCGTCGTCGAGTCGATCATCGCGGTGCGGTAGCCCTCGCGGTGAAGGCGGATGCCGAGGTCGGCATCCTCCGTCACGTTGAAGGGGTCCCAGGCGCCGAGCTCGCGCAGCTTCGAGGTGATGAAGTGGTTCGAGGTGCCACCCAGCGGGATCGGCGACTCGGCCGCACCCATCGCCGGCAGCACCAGCTCGAAGTGCATGGAGTACTCGTTGGCGAACCAGGCGGTCAGCAGGTTCTGGTCCTGGTTGAAGTGGTTGAGCTTGGCCTGGACGCAGACGACGTTCGGGTTCACCTCGTCGAA
>JBKJUE010000087.1:0-7387 GCA_046590395.1 Nocardioides sp. | reverse complement strand
AGCGAGATGGGCTCGCGGCCGTACTTCTGGACCTCGATGACCTTCTCGGGGGTCATGTCGAGCTCCTTGGCGAGCTCCTCCGGGGTGGGCTCGCGGCCCAGGTCCTGGAGCATCTGGCGCTGCACGCGGGCCAGCTTGTTGATGACCTCGACCATGTGGACCGGGATCCGGATGGTGCGGGCCTGGTCGGCCATGGCCCTGGTGATGGCCTGACGGATCCACCACGTGGCGTAGGTCGAGAACTTGTAGCCCTTGGTGTAGTCGAACTTCTCGACCGCACGGATCAGACCGAGGTTGCCCTCCTGGATCAGGTCCAGGAAGAGCATGCCGCGGCCGGTGTAACGCTTGGCCAGCGAGACGACGAGCCGGAGGTTGGCCTCCAGCAGGTGGTTCTTGGCGCGGCGGCCGTCCTCGGAGATCCACTGGAGCTCCTCGAGGAGCTTTGCCGAGACCTTCCCGCCCTTGCCGAGCTTCTCCTCGGAGAAGAGGCCGGCCTCGATCCGCTTGGCGAGCTCGACCTCCATCTCGGCGTTGAGCAGCGGGACCTTGCCGATCTGCTTGAGGTAGTCCTTGACCGGGTCGGCGGTCGCGCCCGCGACCATGACCTGCTGCTCGGGCTCGCCGGCGTCATCGGCGTCCGAGACCACGAACGTTGCGGACTTCTCGTCCTCCTCGATCGTCGGGTCGGTCTTGACATCCTTCTCGAACTGCTCGTCCGGCACGTCGGGCAGGAGCTTCTTGCCGTCGGGGCCGACGGCGACCACGACCACCTCGGCCTCCGCGGCTGCGCCCTTCTTCGCCGCGGCCTTCTTCGCCGGGGCCTTTTTGGCGGCCGCGGCCTTCTTGGCGGGCGCGGGCTCGGCGGCGGCCTTCTTGGCGGGCGCCACCTTCTTCGCGGCGGCCGCCTTCTTGGCGGGCGCGGGCTCGGCGGCGGCCTTCTTGGCCGGGGCCTTCTTCGTCGCCGTGCTCGCGGTCGTCGTCTTGCGCGCGGTCTTGGCCGCGACGGCACGGGACGACGTCGGCGGGAGGTCGACCGAGATACCGAGCCCGCTCAAGTGCGCGAGCAGGCCCTTGAGGTGGCGCGGCTCGATGGACGCGTCGTCACTGGCCCGGCGGACAGCCTCGGGGGTGACGGTGCCGGTGGGGGTTCCGTCGGTGATGAGGGCGGCGACGGCTGGATGCGTGAGCACGTCGGCAGGAACAGACTTGCGTGCGTTCGAGGACACGAACACCTCTCGTCAGGAGCTTCGGGGCGCGGCAAGGCCCGGTAACGTCAAGAGCCGCAGCCGTCATTGTGCCACGTGGGCAAGGCGCCTCTTGCACTCACCCCGACTTCGCTGCGGCCTTCTTCTCCTTCTTGAAGTCGCGCACCTTCTGGAGGGACGCGGGGTCGACCACGTCGGCCACTGATCGGTGGCCCTCGGAGGCGTAGTCTCCGACCGCGGCTTCCCAACCTTCGGGGTGTACGCCGAGCTGCTTGGCCAGCAGGGCTACGAAGATCTGGGCCTTCTGCTTCCCGAACCCCGGGAGCTCCATGACCCGCTTCAGCAGGTCCTTGCCGGACTCTGCCCCGGTCCAGAGCCGGGTCGTGTCGCCGTCGTACTTCTCGACGACCAGGGCGGCCAGCGCCTGCATCCGCGTCGCCATCGACCCCGGGAACCGGTGCACTGCCGGCGTGGTCGCGCAGAGCGCCGCGAACTCCTCGGGGTCCGCCTCGGCGATGCGCGCCGGGTCGAGCGTCCCGAACCGGTCCAGCACCTTGGCCGGCCCGCGGAACGCGTGCTCCATCGGGTACTGCTGGTCGAGCATCATGCCGACCAGCAGGGCGAACGGATCGTCGGTCAGGACCTGGTCGGCGGTGTCGTCGCCCGTGATGTGGATCGCCATGGGGACATCCTGCCGCACCCCCGGGAGCGCGGCGCTTCGCGGGGGAACGGGTGCAGCTCCTGAGGGAAGACGTGCGCGAGGCCGGCCGCAGCCCCCCGCTCCTGCACGCGCACCAGCTCGGGCAGGTCGACCGTCAGCATCGGCCGGAACGACCACGTCATGCCCGACAACCTAGATGAACAGGAGCTGGGCCCCCGCGGTCTTCTCGATGAAGTCCGAGGCGCTGATGATGGCCTCGACCTCGTCGTAGAGGTCGTGCTTGTCGAGGTGCTGCATGTCGGCGGACATCCGACAGGCCCAGAGGTGGCCACCCGAGTCGACGATCTGCTGAAGGAACTCCGGCACCTCGGGCACACCGAGCTCGGCGATGGATTTCTTCAGCTGGTGCGTGGCCATGCCGGTCATGCCGGGCAGTCCGCCGAGCCCCTGTGGAAGGTGGGTCGCAGTGTTGCCGAGCATCGTGAACTTCAGGTCGCCCATCGTCTGCTTGTTGATCATGTCGAAGCCCCAGAACGTGAAGAACAGGTGCGTCTCGACGCCGTCGCCCAACGCGGCATTGGCCAGGATCAGCCCTGGATAGGCCATGTCGAGGTTGCCCTTGGAGCAGATGATGGCGAGCTTTCGACCGCCGTCCGCCTCATCGTCGAACAAGGGCACGAGCGGAGCGTTCTGTGTCGTGGTCATGTCGATCTCCGTTCTCACACACAGCCGCGGGGCTTCGGAAGCCCGGCGACGTAGGCCATCTTCTTGGCCGGCTTCTGGGGAAAGAGGGTGAACAACTGTTTCGTCGGCAGGCCCCCGACCGTCGCCACCCGACGCAACGTCGCGGTCTCGTGCTGCTGTGGGAAGTCGTCCCGCAGGAACCGGATCGCCTTCCAGTGCTCATCGGTCAGGACGATGCCGATCTGCGCGGCGAGTGCCCGGCTCAGGTCCTCGGTCCACTCGTCGTACTCGGTCATGAACCCCTCGTCGTCGACGTGGATCTCGTGACCATCGATCGTGGTGACGGGCATCTCAGCTCACCTTCTTCTCTGTGTCGGGCTGCGGCGGGATCTTCCCGAGCATGGACATGTGTGCCGGCAACGGCAACGGGCGTCCCGGGAGCAGGACGTTCCAGTAGATCCAGCGGAACGCGAGCTTGCCCAGGTGGTTGGCGCGAGTCTCCTTGAGCAGGCGCAGCGGCCCGATCACCGGCAAGGGGTAGGCACCCGGGAGCGGTTCTGTGTCGTAGTTGAAGTCGATGAGCAATGCCTTGTCGCCGCCCGACTCGACAAAGCAGTTCGCGTGCCCGTCGAACGCGCCCGTCATCGACCGCTCGGCGATGTGCTCGAGGAAGTTCGCGACAAAGATCTCGACCGAGAAGTGGGCGACCGATCCGGCCTTCGACGCCGGGATGTCGCTGGCGTCGCCGAGGGCAAAGATGTTGTCGTGCTTCGTCGACAGCTGGGTGTGCCTGTCGACAGGCACGTAGTTGAGCTCGTCACCGAGACCCGAGCGTGCGACGAAGTCTGCTCCCATGTTCAGCGGCACAGTCACCAGCAGGTCGAAGGGGACCTCGCGCTCGTCGTAGGACACGAGCACCTTCCGTTCGGCGTCGATCAGCTCGACCATGAAGTCGGTCTCGACGCGCACCGACCGTTCGTCGAGCATCCCGCCCAGGTGCGCGGACGCCACCGGCTTGGTGAAGGCACCGTCCAGCGGGGTCACGTACACGAGCTCGACGCGGTCACGGATGCCCTGCTCTCGCAGCCAGGCGTCGGCCAGGAACGTGAACTCGAGCGGCGCCACCGGGCACTTGATCGGCATCTCGGTGATGTGCACGACGAGTCGGCCACCCGTGAATTTGGTGAGGGCCTCCGCCAACGCCTCGGCACCGTCGAGGGTGTAGAAGTCGAAGATGCTCTTCCGCCACTCCGAGCCCAGCATCCCGGGCGTCTGGTCGGGGCGCGGGGTCGTCCCCGAGGCGATGACCAGCTGGTCATAGGGCAGCTCCCGGCCGTCCTCGAGGTGGACGACATTGGCGTCGGCGGCCACGTGGTCGACAGAGCCGACGAGGAAGTCCACACCGTCGGGCAGGAAGGCGTGCCGAGACCTGACCACCTGCTCGTGGGAGTACTCGCCGAAGGGCACGAAGAGGTAGCCCGGCTGGTAGTGGTGCTCGTCGTCGCGATCGACGACCGAGATGGACCAGTCCCGGCGGTCGAGGCGTTGCCTGAGCTTGTTGGCGATCATGGTCCCGGCTGTTCCCCCGCCGAGGATGACAAGACTTCTCATGGGGCTCTCCTGAGTGTGGCTTCACCTCGACGCTAGTTCCGCCGAGGCACGCCGCAGGAGTGCCCAAGGTCCCTGATCGGCGGGACCAAGGCACTCGAGTGACGCCTGACTCCAGCCCTGTGGCGAGCGAGGACGCGACGTGCTCTCAGATCGGGATTGCGGCCCCGAAGCGGCTACTCGTCGGCCTTCACGGCGAGAACCGGGCACTTGGCGTCGAGCAGGATCCGCTGGGCGTTGCTGCCCAGGATCAGCTTGCCGACCGGCGAGCGTCGGCGCAGGCCGATCACGATCAACTCGGCGGACGCCGTCTCGGCGATGCTGATCAGGTCCTCGGCGGGCTCGAAGCCGCGCACCAGCTGGCGCAGCTCGAAGGTCAGGCCGGACCCCTCGAGCTTGGCCTTGACGGCGTTCATCTGCTCCTCCGCCTTCACGGCGGCCGGCTTGTCAAACTCCTGACCGCCCCGGTGCGAGTTGACCACGACGAGCTTCGCGCCCCGCAGCTTCGCCTCGTCGATTCCGCGGGCAAGCGCCGCCTCGCCTTCGGGCTTGGGCACGAAACCCACCACGACGGTCCCCATTGACGCCTCCTTGCACAGTCGGAACAGACCAGACGGTCTTCCAGCACGCTACCGAATCCCCGCGGCCGGCGGGAGCCTGTGGACAACCGGCGGCCCGGACCGTGAGAAAGGGGAAGGCTTCCCGCGTGCCCGAGCTCCGCCATCCACTCCCCCCCGACACGGAGGCAGCCCTGCGCCTGGCGGTCCTCCAGCTGCGCTCACACGAGCGGCGTCGGGTGTTCGGTCCGGTGCTCCACGTGGGCTGGCCCGACGGGCCACAGACGTCGTACGCCGACGGCGCGCGCGAGGTGCTCGACCAGGGGCTCCGTGCCGACCTGGTCGCTGTCATGCTGCGCCGGGCGGACCGACCCGGCCCCGCTCCCCTGGTCTGGGTGACCCGGACGGGCGAGCTGGCGCTCCACGACATCGACGCCTCTTGGCTGGCGGCTTCGGGGCAGGCGTTCGGAGAGGCCGGGCGGCCGCTCACGATGGTCGTGGTCACCCGCCAGGGCTGGTGGGACCCGCGCTCAGGGACTCAGCGTGTGTGGAAGCGGCTCCGCGCCCGCTAGCGAGAACCCGTCACTCCCAGGTGTGGACGGGCTCGTTGCTGTGCATCCCCTGGCGGTACTCGAGGAGCGTGGCCCGCAGGGCGTCGTACCGGTCGAGGTCGGAGCGGGCGTGCATCCGCTTCACGAACCACTCGGCACCGTTGGTGCCGAGCAGGCAGCGCTGCTCGATGATGCCGAGAAGCCGGTCACGATCCTCGACCGGGACGCCCCAGGCCTCCAGCCCCTCGTGGGCCATCGGCAGCAGCCGCCGCAGGACGAGCTCGGTCACCCGCACCTGCCCGATGCCGGGCCAGTAGACCTGCGCGTCGATGCCGTGCTCTGCGGCGACGTGGAAGTTCTCCTCGGCGGCACTGAACGACATCTGCGACCACAGCGGTCGCTCGCTCTCGGCCAGTGCGCGGCTGAGGCCGAAGTAGAAGGCGGCGTTGGCCACCAGGTCGGCGACGGTCGGCCCGGCCGCGAGCACGCGGTTCTCGACGCGGAGGTGCGGGACACCACCGGCGATGTCGTAGACCGGGCGGTTCCAGCGGTAGATCGTGCCGTTGTGGAGCCGCAGCTCCGAGAGCTCGGGCGTGCCGCCGGCCTCGAGGACCTCGAGCGGGTCCTCCTCGTCGGTGATCGGCAGCAGCGCGGGGAAGTAGCGGACGTTCTCCTCGAACAGGTCGAACACCGAGGTGATCCACCGCTCGCCGAACCACACCCGCGGCCGCACGCCCTGGGCCTTGAGCTCCTCGCTGCGGGTGTCGGTGGCCTGCTCAAAGAGCGGGATCCGGGTCTCGCGCCACAGCTCCTTGCCCAGGAGGTACGGCGAGTTGGCGCCGACGGCCAGCTGGATGCCGGCGATGACCTGCGAGGCGTTCCAGTACGCCGCGAACTGGTCGGGTGACGTCTGGACGTGGAACTGGGTACTGGTGCAGGCGGCCTCGGGCACGATCGAGTCGGCCGTCGTGACCAGCCGCTCCGGGCCGGCGATGGAGATCGAGATGTCCTCGCCCCGCGCCGACATGATCTGCTCGCTGAGGAGGCGGTAGCGCGGGTTGGCGCTGAGGCTGTCGATGGCGAGGTGCCCCTCGGCGAGCGTCGGCAGGATGCCGATCATCACCATGTGGGCGCCGACCTCGGCCGACCTCTCCTCGGCGGTGTTGAGGCTGCTGCGCAGCGTGTCCTCGAAGGTGGAGAGCCCGCCCTCGCGCAGCTTCGCCGGCGGCACGTTGATCTCGATGTTGAACTGGCCGAGCTCGGTCACGAAGTCCGGGTCGGCGATCTTCTCGAGGGCCTGGGCGTTCTTCAGAGCGGGGTCACCGAGGTCGTCGACGAGGTTGAGCTCGACCTCGAGACCGGTCATCGGGTCGTCGGTGTCGAAGCGATCCTCGCGCAGCATCCGGGCGAAGACGTCGAGGCAGCGGCGTACCTTCTCCCGGTGCCGCGTGCGGTCGGCGCGGGAGAACTCCTGTGCGTCTACCTCTTCACCCATGCCCTGACCCTAGGGACGGATCGGGGCGAAGGCGAGAGTCCGTCCGCCCAGCAGGCGTCAGGCGGGGTCGGGGAGCGCCCACACCTGGTCCCAGTCCGTGGGTGGGGCGGCACCGGCCAGCAGGTCGCCGACAAGCTCCGCCAGGGGGTGCCGGGGGTCGATGGCGACCGCTCGGTCGACCGCGCACCAGGCCAGGGCACCGTGGCCGGCGAGCCACGCCAGCAGGCCGAGGACCGACGCCGCGTCGGGCACGTGGGCGTCCGGTGCGCGGCGCAGGAGGTCGGTCCAGAGCGCGACGTGGCCCGGCGCGTCTTCCCGCGGCAGGCCCACCCAGGCGGCGTCCCGGGCGCCGACGTCGGCCCGGACGGCCTGCAGCAGCCGGGCGGCCTCGGTGTCGGACGGGACGGTGCCGGCGGCTGCGTGGCGCTGCACGGTCGCCCGCACCCAGGCCGGGTCGTTCGAAGGCTGGTCGCCCTCGGACTCCGGACCCTCGGCGACCTCGGCGACGCGGGCGGCCCGGGCCGGGTCGGTTTCGATCGAGGTGGCCAGCTCGGTGCGGGACCGGTGGGTCACGCGGCCGTCGAGCACCGCCTGGGCGACGAACGGGTGGGCGGACACGTCGTAGG